>NZ_JBAMDD010000003.1:0-352456 GCF_036961565.1 Chitinimonas sp. JJ19 | reverse complement strand
CTGTGGCGGCAATATCGGCGCAATAAACGGAGAGCGGCGGGAGGCATCATCCAGGCGAACTAGTCAGTCTGCCCAGGCCTATCTGGTTCTATTGGCGAATGGTGGTCGGTCCCCGGCCTCTCTAAGCTGGCTCTCACGAGATATAAACGATCGTGAGAGAGCATCATGGCTAAGGACACACCCGCCGGCAACAGTCAGGCTACCTCGGTACTGCTATCCAGTACGTTTGCTTTCACCATCTGCTTTGCGGTCTGGATGATGTTTGCCGTGCTCGGCATACCCATCAAGAAGCAGTTGGACTTATCTGAAACACAGTTTGGCCTGTTGGCCGCCATGCCAGTGCTGACAGGCTCATTGGTGCGGGTGCCGCTGGGTATTTGGACTGATCGCTACGGCGGCCGCATCGTGTTGTTCATACTGATGCTGTCCACGGTGATACCCATCTGGCTGATGAGCTATGCAACTGCCTATTGGCAGTTCCTGGTCCTGGCGCTGTTTGTGGGCCTAGCTGGCGGTTCGTTCTCGGTGGGTACGCCCTATGTGGCGCGCTGGTTTCCCAAGAGCCGCCAGGGTTTTGCCATGGGGGTGTTTGGCGCGGGTAACTCCGGCTCGGCCCTGACCAAATTCGTGGCGCCTGCGCTGATTGCCTCAGCGGGTGGTGCTTGGGTGATCGTGCCCAAGGTTTACGCGGTTGCCATGCTGGTGACGGCCGTGCTGTTCTGGTTTCTCTCGGCCAGCAATCCCGCTCATCTGGTCAAGCAAACAGGCAGCTTTGGCGAGCAGCTGAAGATGCTGCGAGACCCCCGCGTCTGGCGCTATTGCCAGTACTACTCCGTGGTATTCGGTGGTTACGTGGGCCTGGCACTGTGGATGACGAAGTACTACATCGGCGAGTATGGCTTTGATCTCAAGCTGGCTGCATTGCTTGCCGCCTGTTTTTCTCTGCCTGGTGGTGTGCTGCGGGCAATCGGTGGGTGGGTGTCGGACAAATACGGTGCCTACAAGACCACCTGGTGGGTGATGTGGGTGTGCTGGATTGCCTTCTTCCTGCTCAGTTACCCGCAAACCCAATTCACCATTCTTACCGTCGATGGTCCTCGTACCTTCCATATCGGCCTGAATGCGACGCTGTTCACCGTTCTGCTGTTTGTAGTGGGTATCGCCATGGCGATAGGCAAGGCCTCGGTATTCAAGTTCATCTCGGACGAATTCCCCACCAATATCGGTGCGGTATCTGGCGTGGTCGGGCTCGCTGGCGGCCTGGGCGGATTCATCCTGCCCATCATGTTCGGCGCCTTGCTGGATCTGACCGGCATCCGCTCCAGCGCCTTCATGCTGCTGTACGGCACAGTCTGCGTCAGCCTGGTCTGGATGCACTTCAGCTTCCGCCCAGAGAGCGTCGCAGAGGGGCAGCGCGCCTTAGCTTCCCGTGTTGCGTAACCGTTCCAAAGCAATGACTTACGGATTCACTCTTTTCCTCCATCAAGGATATCTATCATGTCCAGTCACGTACTAAAGCGCTGGGAGCCTGAAAACACCAGCTTCTGGGAGCAAACCGGGGCGCGGATTGCCAACCGCAATTTGTGGATCTCCATTCCGGCACTGATGCTGGCCTTCAGCGTCTGGATGCTCTGGAGTGTGGTGGTGGTTAACCTCGACAAGGCAGGATTTCAGCTGTCCAAGAACCAGATGTTCTGGCTGACGGCACTGCCGGCCTTGTCGGGAGCAACCCTGCGGATTTTCTATTCCTTCCTGGTGCCCATCTTTGGCGGGCGCAAATGGACGGCCATCTCCACCGCCAGCCTGCTGATACCGGCACTGGGCATGGGGTTTGCATTACGCGACCCCAGCACCAGCTTCCCTACCTTACTCATCCTGGCACTGCTATGTGGCCTGGGGGGCGGCAACTTCAGCTCCAGCATGTCCAACATCAGCTTCTTCTTCCCCAAGGCCAAGAAAGGCCTGGCCACCGGCTTGAATGCTGGGATCGGCAATCTTGGTGTCTCGCTGGTGCAGTTTGTGGTGCCCGTGGTGATATCCATGGGCGTGCTGGGTGCGATGGGTGGCGAGCCACAGCAGTATGTGAAGGATGGCGTGGAAAAAAGCATCTGGTTGCAGAATGCAGGCTTTGTCTGGGTGCCTTTTATCATCGCAGCCAGCCTGGCAGCCTGGTTCGGCATGAATGACATTGCCGATGCCAAGGCGTCGTTTGCCGATCAGGCCGTGATCTTCAAGCGCAAGCACAACTGGCTGATGTGCTGGCTCTATGTCGGCACCTTTGGTTCCTTCATCGGCTTCTCTGCAGGCCTCGCCATGCTGACCAAGTCCCAATTTCCAGGCATCAACCCTACGGCCTACGCCTTTCTTGGCCCACTGGTAGGCGCCTTGGCGCGACCCTTGGGTGGTTGGGTGTCTGACAAGCTGGGCGGTGCGCGCGTCACGCTGTGGACCTTTGCCGGCATGATTGCGGCTGTCTTCGGTGTGCTGCACTACCTGCCGCAAGGCGGGCAGGGGGGCGATTTCTATGGCTTCCTGGCCATGTTCATCCTGCTGTTTGCCCTTACCGGCGTAGGCAATGGTTCTACCTTCCGCATGATTCCAGTGATTTTCCTGACCGAGCGCCAGCGCGAAGCCAAGGGGCGTGGCGAGAAAGCCGAAAAACAGGCAGTAGTGGATGCCAGCAAAGAGGCGGCTGCCGTACTGGGCTTCTCCGGCGCCATAGGGGCGTATGGCGGGTTCTTTATTCCCAAGAGCTTCGGCACGTCGATAGACCTGACCGGCGGGGTGGATGGCGCACTGTTCTGTTTTATCGCCTTCTACCTGAGCTGTATGGCAATCACCTGGTGGTATTACGCACGCAAGCAGGCGCCCATGCCTTGCTGACTCCCAAGCGCCCGTATGGGCGCTTTTTTATTTAGGGCCAGGCGGGACTAGTCCTTATGGCCTATGCGGACTAGTCCCACTGCGCTGCCTTACCCCCTCCCTCCGGTGAATGGGAAGCGCAGGCGCAAAAAACTACAGTGGCACTATCCCAATCGCAGCCCGGGCCACCTTATGGGTGACCGTCATGGAGAGCAACAATGAGTCACTTTCTGGATCGACTGAAATTCATGTCGCGCGTGAAGTCCACTTTCTCGGACGGTCATGGCGCGGTGGTGGATGAGGATCGCAAGTGGGAAGACGGCTACCGCAGCCGTTGGCAGCACGACAAGATCGTGCGTTCCACCCACGGCGTGAACTGCACCGGCTCCTGCAGCTGGAAGGTATACGTCAAGAACGGCCTGATCACCTGGGAAACCCAGCAGACCGACTACCCGCGTACCCGCCCGGACCTGCCGAATCATGAGCCCCGTGGCTGCCCTCGCGGTGCCTCATACAGCTGGTATGTGTATTCGGCTCAGCGGGTGAAGTACCCAATGATACGTGGCCGCCTGATCGAGATGTGGCGAGAAGCCCGCAAGACCATGGACCCGATCGCTGCCTGGGAGTCCATCAGCCAGAACCCCGAGAAAGCCAAGCGCTACAAGAGTGTGCGCGGGCAGGGGGGCTTTGTACGGGCCGACTGGGATACGGCCACCGAGATCATTGCGGCAGCCAATGCGCTGACCATCAAGAAGTACGGGCCTGATCGCATTGTGGGCTTCTCGCCGATTCCGGCCATGTCCATGGTGTCCTACGCTGCCGGCGCCCGTTACCTGAGCCTGCTTGGCGGCGCCTGCCTGAGCTTCTACGACTGGTACTGTGATTTGCCACCGGCCAGCCCGCAGATCTGGGGTGAGCAGACCGACGTGCCTGAGTCGGCCGACTGGTACAACTCGACCTATTTGATGGTCTGGGGCTCCAATGTGCCTATGACACGCACCCCGGATGCCCATTTCTACACCGAGGTTCGCTACAAGGGCACCAAGACCGTGGCCGTGTCGAGCGACTTTGGCGAGATGGTGAAGTTTGGTGACATTTGGCTGGCACCCAAGCAGGGTACCGATGCCGCCCTGGCCATGGCCATGGGGCATGTGATCCTCAAGGAGTTCCACCTGACAGGCAAGTCAGACTACTTCAGCAGCTACGCCAAGCAGTACACCGACATGCCTATGCTGGTGATGCTGAAAGAGCGCAATGGCTGCCTGGTGCCGGATCACTTCCTGCGTGCTGCCCATCTGGCGGGCAATCATGGCGAGGCAAACAATCCAGAGTGGAAAACACTGCAGATCGATGCACGTACCGGCGATGTCGTGGTGCCTAATGGCACCATCGGGTTCCGCTGGGGCGAGGGCAAGGTCAATGATGGCGAAAAGGTGGGCCGATGGAATCTGGAGCAGAAGGATGGTGGTAGTGGCCGCGAGGTCGATCCGCTGCTTAGCCTGATAGATCAGCGCGATGACGTAGCAGGCGTGGGCTTCCCCTATTTTGGTGGGGAGCACGATGAGCTGCTGGTGCGCAATGTGCCGATCAAGCGCATCACCCTGGCCGATGGCACAACCGTGCCTGTGGCTACCGTGTATGACCTGCAGATGGCCAACTACGGCGTAGACCGTGGCCTGGGTGGCGGCAATGTCGCTACCAGCTTTGATGATGACGTGCCCTATACCCCGGCTTGGCAAGAGAAACACACCACGGTGCGGCGCGAACTGGTGATCCAGGTTGCGCGTGAGTTCGCCCAGAATGCCCACGACACCCATGGCAAGAGCATGGTCATCGTCGGCGCAGCGCTGAACCATTGGTACCACATGGACATGACCTATCGCGGCATCATCAATATGCTGATGATGTGCGGCTGCGTGGGCCAGAGTGGTGGTGGCTGGGCCCATTATGTGGGCCAGGAAAAACTGCGGCCCCAGTTTGGCTGGGCACCACTGGCTTTTGCCAGCGACTGGCAGCGCCCGCCACGGCAGATGAACGGCACCAGCTTCTTCTATGCCCACACCAGCCAGTGGCGCCACGAAAAACTGCACGTGGACGAGATACTCGCCCCCACGGCGGATCGTGCCAAGTATGGCCGCATGAGCATGATAGACCTGAACGCCAAATCCGAGCGCCTGGGCTGGCTGCCGTCGACGCCGCAGCTGCAAACCAACCCGCTGGATGTGGTGTCCGCCGCCGAGGCGGCTGGTCAGGATCCGGTGGCATATGCCGCCGCACAGCTCAAGTCGGGCAGTTTGCACATGAGCTGTGAAGACCCGGATAACCCAGCCAACTTCCCCCGCAACATGTTTGTCTGGCGCTCCAATATTCTGGGCTCCAGCGGCAAGGGCCATGAGTACTTCCTCAAGTACCTGCTGGGTACCCAGAATGCGCTGTTTGCCGACGAGGCCGACGCCATCAGGCCGTCCGAAGTGAAATTCCACGAGCAGGCTGCAGAAGGGAAGCTGGATCTGCTGACCGTGCTGGACTTCCGTATGAGTACCACCTGCCTGTATGGCGACATCGTGCTGCCTACCGCTACCTGGTACGAAAAGGACGACCTCAATACCTCGGACATGCACCCCTTCATCCACCCCCTCAGCGAGGCCGTACAGCCGCTATGGGAGAGCAAGACGGATTGGGAAATCTACAAGTTGCTGGCCAAGAAGTTCAGTGACATCGGCGGGCCGTATCTCGGTACGCGCAAGGACATCGTGCTGACACCGCTGATGCATGATACCCCGGGCGAACTGGGCCAGCCGCTGGAGCCCAAGGACTGGAAGCATGGAGAGTGCGACCTGATACCAGGCAAGACGGCGCCCAATATGACCGTGGTGGAACGCAACTACGCCGATATCTACAAGAAGTTTACGTCCATTGGCCCCTTGCTCGACAAGCTGGGTAATGGCGGCAAAGGCATCAACTGGGACACCAAGCATGAAGTGCACGAGATTGCCGGCCTGACCAGAACGGTGACTGAGCCTGGCGTGAGCCAGGGGCGGCCACGCTTGGACAGCGCGATTGATGCTGCCGAGATGATCCTGACCTTTGCGCCTGAGACCAATGGCCATGTATCGGTCAAGGCCTGGGACGCCCTGAGCAAGATCACCGGTCGAGATCATACCCACCTGGCAGTAGGTCGCGAGCACGACAAGATACGGTTCCGTGATGTACAGGCGCAGCCACGCAAGATCATCTCTGCACCGACCTGGTCGGGTCTGGAGAGTGAAGAAGTCAGCTACAACGCAGGCTACACCAATGTGCATGAGCTGATTCCCTGGCGCACGCTGACGGGCCGGCAGCAGTTCTATCAGGATCACCGCTGGATGCTGGACTTCGGCGAGGGCTCCTGCGTGTACAAGCCGGCCATCGACACCAAGACCGTCAAACCCATGCTGGGACGCCATTCGAATGGTGAGTACGAGCTGGTGCTGAACTGGATTACGCCACACCAGAAGTGGGGCATACACAGCACCTATTCGGACAATCTACGCATGCTGACGCTGAGCCGTGGCGGCCCACACGTCTGGATATCGGAGGCCGAAGCCAAGCAGGCTGGCATCGTCGATAACGACTGGGTGGAGGTCTTCAACGTCAACGGTACGCTGACAGCACGCGTGGTGGTGAGCCAGCGCGTACCGCAGGGCATGTGCCTGATGTACCACGCCCAGGAAAAGATCGTGAACGTACCCGGCGCAGAAACCAGCGGCAAGCGTGGTGGTATCCACAACTCGGTTACCCGTACGGTGCTCAAGCCTACTCACATGATAGGTGGCTATGCCCAGCAGGCTTATGGCTTCAACTACTACGGCACGGTAGGTAGCAATCGCGATGAGTTTGTCGTGCTGCGCAAGATGAAGAAAGTGGAGTGGCTGGAAGGGCCGCGCGTCGAGGACGAAGAAGGAGTCGCCAAATGAAAATCCGCGCCCAAGTCGGCATGGTGTTGAATCTCGATAAATGCATCGGGTGCCATACCTGCTCCGTCACCTGTAAGAATGTCTGGACCAGCCGCGACGGGGTGGAGTACGCCTGGTTCAATAATGTGGAAACCAAGCCTGGCATCGGCTACCCCAAGGAATGGGAAAACCAGGCGAAGTGGAATGGCGGCTGGAAGCGCAATGCCGCAGGCAAGCTGGAGCCTCGTCAGGGGGGCAAGCTCAAGATATTGGCCAATCTGTTCGCCAACCCTAATCTGCCGGCGATAGATGACTACTACGAGCCCTTCACCTATGACTACGAGCACCTGCAAAAAGCCCCGCTGAGCCAGACGCCCCCGACCGCAAGACCGGTGTCCGTCATCACCGGTAAGAAGATGGACAAGATACAGTGGGGTCCGAACTGGGAGGATGACCTGGGCGGTGAGTTCAGCTCGCGCTCCAGGGACCAGTTGTTCGAAGGCTTGCAGAAGGAGATGTACTCGACTTTCGAGAGCACCTTCATGATGTATCTGCCACGCTTGTGCGAACACTGCCTGAATCCCACCTGCGTGGCATCGTGCCCATCTGGCTCGATCTACAAGCGTGAGGATGATGGCATTGTGCTGGTGGACCAGGACAAGTGCCGGGGCTGGCGCATGTGCATCTCGGGTTGTCCGTACAAGAAGATCTATTACAACTGGCAGAGTGGCAAGGCAGAGAAATGCACTTTCTGTTTCCCACGTATCGAGGCCGGCCAGCCCACAGTCTGCTCGGAAACCTGCGTAGGCCGCATCCGCTATCTGGGCGTGCTGCTGTACGACGCTGATCTGATTGAACAGGCGGCCTCCACGCCCAATGAGCAGGATCTGTACGAGGAACAGCTCAAGGTCTTCCTGGACCCTCACTCACCTGCCGTGATTGCCGAAGCCCGCAAGCAGGGTATACCGGAAAGCTGGCTCGAAGCAGCTCGCAAATCGCCGGTCTACAAGATGGCGTGCGAGTGGAAAGTGGCCTTCCCCCTGCATCCCGAGTACCGCACGCTGCCCATGGTTTGGTACATCCCGCCACTGTCGCCCATACAAAGCGCGGCAGAGGCCGGCAGGATGCCGCACAAGACGCTGGGCGACAGCATCATTCCAGACGTGAAGAGCTTGCGCATACCTGTACGTTACCTGGCCAATCTGCTGACTGCGGGCAAGGAAAAGCCCATCGTGACGGCGCTAGACCGCATGATCGCCATGCGTGCCTACAAGCGCGGCGAGGTGGTGCATGGCAAGCAGGAGATCAGCCTGTTGCAGCAAGTGGGGTTGGATGCAGCCACGGTGGAGGACATGTATCAAATCATGGCCATCGCCAACTACGAAGATCGCTTTGTGATTCCCACCAGCCACAAGGAAATGGTCGAAGACAGCTTCAACGATAAAGGTAGCTGTGGCTTTACATTCGGCAATGGCTGCTCTGGCGGCACCTCGGAAGGCTCGCTGTTTGGCAAGAAACCGCAGGGTAGCGTGATCTTCGTCGAGATGCCCAAGTCGCGCAAAAAGCCTGTGACAACGGAGGAGTAAACGACAGGGGAGGCGTCGCAGCCTTCCGGGACGTTGTGCTGCGACACCATCCCCCGCGTTTCAGGAGTACACCATGAGCCTATACCGCATTCTTTCCGCCCTGCTTACTTACCCTGAGCAGGATCTTATCGACGCCCTGATGGAAATCGACGACGCGCTGGATGCGTACCCCGATGCCCAGGAAACACTGGCCGAACTGACGGACTTCTTCAAGCAGCATGATCTGATCGCGTTGCAGGAAAACTATGTCGCCACCTTTGACCGCAACCCTGCGCACTCGCTGCACCTGTTTGAGCATGTGCATGGCGAGAGCCGCGACCGTGGCCAGGCCATGGTCGACCTGCTGCACGAGTATCAGCAGCACGGCTTTGAGCCCGATGCGGCCGAACTGCCCGACCATGTGCCGTTGTTCCTGGAGTATCTGAGCCTGGTAAGCCCGGCGCAGGCTGAAACCCTGCTGGGTGATGCGATACATGTGCTGGCCGCCATAGGTCGTCGCCTGGGTCGTAACGAAAGCCCCTATGCCGCTGTCTTTGCGGTGCTCTGCACCCTGACTGATGTGGTGCCGCTGGAGCAGACCGACCCGCCAGTGCGGGACATGGACGAGGCCATGGAAACCTTTGGTCCTGGCGTAGACGGTGTCGAGCCACTACTCAAGCCCACATTGAGCGGCACCCACACCGTGCAGTTCTACCCGCGCGCGGCAAGCGCACATTGAATCCACCGGGAGCACCATCATGAGCTACCTGCACCAATTCGTATTTGGCATCTACCCTTACATTGCTTTCGCCATCTTTATCTTGGGTAGTCTGGCCCGCTTCGAGCGAGAGCAATACACCTGGAAGAGCGACAGCTCACAGGTGCTGCATCGCGGCAACCTGCGGCTGGGCAATATCCTGTTTCATCTGGGCATCATCGGTCTGTTCTTTGGTCATCTGGTCGGTCTGCTGACGCCGGTGGCAGTGTGGGACGCCCTGGGCGTGACGCATAGCTTCAAGCAGGCATTCGCCATGGCGGCTGGGGGTGTCATGGGTGGCCTGTGCCTGTTGGGCCTGCTCATACTGTTGCACCGCCGCCTGAGCGATCCACGCATCCGTGCCGTCACCAAGCCGGGTGACAAGGTGCTGCTGCTCTGGATACTGATCACCCTGCTGCTGGGTTTGTCCACCATCTTCGTGTCGGCCCAGCATATGGATGGCCATGAGATGGTCTTGCTGATGACCTGGGCGCAGCACATTGTGACCTTCAAGGGCGACGCTGCGGCCTTTATTGTCGGTGCCCATCTCTTGTTCAAGCTGCATTTGTTCATGGGCATGACCTTGTTCGTGATCTTCCCCTTCACCCGGCTGGTGCATGTCTGGAGCGGCTTTGCCTCGGTTACCTACCTGGGCCGTGCCTGGCAGCTGGTTCGCCCACGCTGATCGCCTGTTTGGCGCTGCCGACAATACCCAGCGGAGTGATTCCGGCTAGGCATGTAAGCGTGGGTGCGGCAAGTTTGCACAACAACGCCTACAGGGTTTGTTAGTGGCGCCTAGCTTGCGCTCGGCCTGGCTGGGCGCCTTACCGTACCAGGAGGTTAATATGGCTGTTGTGGTGAATGGCGTAGAACTGAGTGACGCCGATATGGAACAGGAACTGCCGCTGCACGCCGATGCCCCCAATCCCATGCAGCGTGCCATGACGGCACTGGTGTTGCGGCGTGTGTTGCTGGATGAGGCCGGGCGATTGGGCTTGCCGTCTGCCGATGAGGAGGCTGCCATCAATGCACTACTGGCAGCCGAGGTGCAAGTGCCTACTCCGGATGAGGACAGTTGCCGTCGGCACTACCAGCAATACCCCCAGCGCTTTACCGTGGGTGAACTGGTCGAGGTCGATCATATCCTCTTTCAAGTCACGCCCAGAGTGCCGCTGGAGGCATTGCGTGGCCTGGGGGAGCAGACGCTGGCCGAATTGCTGGCCGATCCGACTTTGTTTGCGGAGCGTGCCCGTACCTTGTCCAATTGCCCCTCGGGTGAGGTGGGTGGCAACCTCGGGCAGCTGAGCCGTGGCGACACGGTGCCTGAATTCGAGCGTGTGGTTTTTGCCATGTCGCCGGGCACCATCCTGCCCCGCCTGCTGGAAACCCGCTTTGGCTTGCATATCGTGCGTGTGGCGCGACGGGTGGAGGGGCGTTTGCTGCCCTATGAGCAGGTTGCCGACCAGATTGCCGCCGCCCTGCATACTGCCAGCCAGGACGCCGCCTGGCGCCAATACCTGCAACTGCTGGTCGGCCGCGCCCGGATAGAAGGCATTACGCTGGAAGGCGCAGACAGCCCGCTGGTGCAATAAGCACCACTGACAAAACGCTTCTGGCCTGGTTGTGGGCGCTTGCCGTACCAAGCTACTGTCTGCTGCGCGTGCCATCGCTCGCACGCCTGGCCAGAACCGCTACGCTGGGTTTTGTTGGCGGCGCTTAGCGCCGCTTACAAAACCCTTTCGATATAGTTGTGCCGGCTCGCCATGCCCAGTTGCTGCCTGTTGCGGTCACCTGCGCAGCGCCGCTACGCGAGGTCTTGTTGGCGGCAACGGGTGCCACGAAGATCACACCATCCAGGAAATTTGATATGTCCCTGCCCATCAACTCGTTCTCGGACTTTCTCCTTGCTGCCAGGCAGCAGGATCAACCGCAGCGCCTGCTGTTCGTCTTTGCTCGAGCTGAGTTGCCGGAGCAGGCCAGCCAGGAAGAGCGCGCCCGCTTTGAGGCGGGGCAGGGTGGTGCGCTGGCACCATTGATGTGTGTCGACAAGCTGCCCGAGGAAATCGGCGACTTTGTCCAGTTGCGTACTGAGTCTGAACACATGGGGCAGTCGTGGCAGCTATTATTTGCCGCCAGCCTGGCAGGGCGTGGTGGTAAGGCGCCAGGCAGCGCCGAGGCCGAGCCCCATCTGAATCGCATGATAGAGGCAATCAAACAGGGCAGGGTGCAGCATCTGCTGGCGTTTGACCGAGAAGGCGATCCGCAACGCCTGTTCTGACCGCTGCCCAGGCAGCCGTCCGGTGCTGGTCTGCCGCCGGCCAGCCTTGGCCCTGCTGTTTGAATAGGCGGCTCGTGCGGCTGCATTGGCTTGCGTCGCCACTGGCCTATCGATACCTGATTGCCGGTGCGCACTACCAGCCGGCTAGGTCGGCCTCGTCTGCTGCCAGTTCCTCTCAGCCGGGTGGCCGGGTATCTGCCAGGTAAGTGCTTCGCCAGAATGACTAGTCCCAACAGCGAATAGCGGCACCGCGCGAGGCTGCGCACAATGGTGACTAGACTCCCTCGGGCTGTTGCCATGAATACTCCCACTGCCGCACCCGTATTGATCGACCCCTACCATCGCCGCATCGACTACCTGCGCGTATCGGTGACAGATCGGTGTGATCTGCGCTGTACCTACTGTCTGCCCAAGGGCTTCAAGGGCTTTGAGGAGCCTGCCAACTGGCTGACTCACCAAGAGATGAGCCGGTTGGTGGGCCTGTTCGTGCAGTTGGGGGTGCGCAAGGTGAGGCTGACTGGTGGTGAGCCCTTGTTGCGTCGCGGGATTGCCACCTTGGCCGGGCAGATCGCCGGCCTGCCCGGCCTGCAGGATCTGTCACTGTCCAGCAATGGCACGCAACTGGCCCAGCATGCAACCGCCTTGCGTGCGGCGGGTGTACGGCGTTTGAACATCAGCCTCGATACCCTGGACGAAAGCTGTTTTGCCAGAATAACCGGGCGCGACTGCCTGGCGGATGTGCTGCAGGGCCTGTCTGTGGCCAAGGCGGCCGGCTTTGCGCCGATCAAGCTCAATATGGTGGTGCAGGCCGGGGTGAATGAAGCTGAGGTGGAGCGCATGGTGGATTTCTCCATTGCGCACGGTTTTATCCTGCGCCTGATCGAAGCCATGCCCATAGGCGACACCGGCAGACAAACTGGTGTGGTGGACCTGACTTCGTTGGGGCTGCGGCTGGCAGATCGCTTTGGCCTGATACCCGAGGTTAAAGGCCAGGGGGCGGGACCTGCGCGTTATTGGACAACCGCCGATGGCGAGATGAGCCTGGGTGTCATTACACCCATGTCGCAGCATTTTTGTGCCGCATGTAACCGCGTCCGCCTTGGGGTGGATGGCACGCTGTATCTTTGCCTGGGCCAGGAAGACAAGGTGGCACTGGGACAGCAGTTGCGTGCGGGTGCCAGCGATGCGGAGTTGAGGGCTGCCATCGTGTCGGCCATCGCCGTCAAGCCAGAGCGGCATGAGTTCACCACTCAGCCCACCAAAATTGTTCGTTTCATGTCCCAGACTGGGGGCTGAGATGCATGACCTTGAACGCTTCATTGATGGTTTTCAGCGTTTCCAGCTGCATTACTTCGAGCATACGCCAGCCCTGTACCGCGACCTGCGCGAGGGTCAGCACCCCAATACCCTGCTGATAGGCTGCTGTGATTCCCGGGTTGATCCAGCCTTGCTGCTGGGGTGCGACCCCGGCGATATCTTTACCGTGCGCAATGTCGCCAACCTGGTGCCGCCCTGTAACCATGGCCTGAGCCACCAAGGAGTGGCGGCCGCCATCCAGTTCGCCGTAGATCAACTGCGGGTGGCACGCATCATCGTCCTGGGCCATGCCCAGTGTGGCGGCATCCGCGCCCTGGTGGAGCAACGCTTCCCGGTCGATGGCGAGACCGACTTTATCGGCCGCTGGGTGCGTATTGCCGAGCCGGCCCGAGCCAGGGTGGCGCAGCAGCTACCCATGGCGACCGCAGCCGAACGGCAACGGGCGTGCGAGCTGGCGGCCATCCTGATTTCGCTGCGGAATCTTGAATCCTTCCCTTGGGTGCAGCAGCGGCTGGCTCAGGGTGATATCACCCTGCATGGCTGGTATTTCGATCTGGATGCGGGCGCGTTGCTGGCCTACTCACCGCGTGCTGATGCCTTTTTGCCGCTGGTATGCCCACTGGTTCCGGAGGATGCATGAGTCGGGTATTTGGCCTGATAGGCCGCTCCGGCAGCGGCAAGACCAGCCTGATCGAAGCCATGCTACCGTGCTTCGCGGCACAGGGCTTGCGCGTCAATGTCATCAAGCACAGTCATCATGATGTGCAACTGGAGCCGCCCAGCAAGGACAGCGCCCGCTTTCGCTCAGCGGGTGCTGCCGAGGTGCTGCTGGCCACGCCCTATCGCTTCGCTATTTTCCACGAGTTGCATGATGCGCCGGAGCCCGATCTGGACGCCCAGCTGGCGCGGCTGGCTCCCGCTGATCTGACCTTGGTCGAGGGATACAAGCGGTTTGCCATACCGCGGCTGGAGGTCTACAGGCCGGCACTGGGCCTGGCACCCCTCTATCCGGAGGTGCCTGAGTTATTGGCGATTGCCAGCGACCAAGCACTAGACACGGCCTTGCCCGTACTCGATCTCAACCAGCCCACCCGCATCGCGGCGTTTATTCTGGAAAGTCTGCAATCTCATGCACAGCCTTGAGGACATACAACACTTCCTGGCCAGCCATCCGGTGGCTATCCCAGATAGCGAGCAGGTGCCCCTGCATCTGGCGGCTGGTCGCGTCAGCACCCAGACCATTAAGGCGATGCATGAATTGCCGGACTTTGACACTAGCGCCATGGACGGCTACGCCATTGCCATGCGCCCCGAGCAAGCTCTGGGGCCATTTCGCCTGGTGGGGTATGCGGCGGCGGGTGCTGGCGAGCGGCTGCAGATTGCCGCCGGTGAGTCGGTACGGGTTCTGACGGGGGCGCCATTGCCCTTGGGTTGCCAGGGGGTGGTGCCCCAGGAGCAGGTGAAAGTGGAAGGAGACCAAGTGCACCTGGCCTCGCCGCTGTGTTATGGCGCACATATGCGCCTGCGGGGCAGCGAGCTGAGCGCCGGTAGCGTACTGCTGTATCGCGGTGAACGACTGCGTCCCTTGCAGGTGGGGCTGCTGGCCACGCAGGGGCATGCGGTGCTTGAGGTGTATCGCCGACCGGTAGTCGGCGTACTGTCTACCGGCAGCGAGTTGCAGGCATTGGGGCAGCCTTTGGCGGCGGGCCAGATATACGACGCCAACCGGCCACAGCTGTTGGCGCTTGCCGCCAGAGCCGGTGCCGAGGTACTCGATCTCGGCTGGGTGCCTGATGACCTGAACGTGACCAGAGAGCGGCTGCAGGCTGCGGCCGGACAGTGCGACATCATAGTCAGCTCGGGCGGCGCGTCTGTCGGTGAGGCAGATCATGTGCGCACGGCGGTAGAGGCGTTGGGCGCCATCAGCCATTGGCAGGTTGCCATCAAGCCCGGCAAGCCGTTTGCCTTTGGGCATGTCCAGGGTAAGCCTTTTCTGGGACTGCCAGGCAATCCGGTGGCGGCGGCCATCACCTTTCTGCTGCTGGCTCGCCCCTTCATCCAGCGGGCCTGTGGCGAGAACATGCGTAGCCGTTTGCCCTGCTACCTGCCCCTGGCGGAGTCGGTGGAAAACATGGCATCACGCCGGCAATTCTTGCGTGCCAGGTTGCTGGAGCAGGAAGGGCAACGCTGTGTCCAGGCCTATGAGCAACAAGGTTCGGCGGCGCTGGTTTCGCTGGCAGAGGCGGATGTGTTACTGGAAATTCCTGAACGTACCCGGCTGGATGCAGGCATGCGCGTACGTTGTCACCACCTGTTCGAGCTGGCGTATGCCTGACGGCCCCATCATGACCATACAACTACTGTACTTTGCCCGTTTGCGCGAGGTCTTGGGCTGCGAGAGCGAACAGCTGGCCGCACCAGCTACGCCATGGGATGTAGCTGGCCTGCTGGCACACCTGCGCAGCCGTGGTGGTGTCTGGGCGGATGAGCTGGCGGTAGGCAAGGTGTTCAGGGTGGCAGTCAATCAGGAGCTTGCCAGCCAGGGAGCCCCCATACCACCTGGCGCCGAAGTGGCGATTTTTCCGCCGGTAACGGGTGGGTGAGCGGTCGGTATATTCATGCCGCCAAGCCCAGCGAGCCGCGACGAGGCGAAAGACTTTGCATGGGCTCTTGGAATACCCCATCCACGGCTTGATCCCATAAAGGGTTCTCAGGCTAACCCCAGCCACGGGCTGCGGATACGGGCAACGGCCAGGATATACGCGACACAGGCCAGCGCTGCCAGCAACCAGCACACCCTGCGTGTCCTATCCTGCTCAGGCCGCAGTGCCATCTTGCCGGTGGCGATGTAGGCCAGCAGGGCGATCACCTTGGCCGTCAGCCAATGCTGCTGAAACGGATATTGGCCGCTCAACCAGGCCAGACTGATGGCGGCCGACAGCAACACGGTATCATTGACATGGGGCAGCCAGCGCAATGTAGGTACCTGGCGCCAATTGCGACCAGCCAGGGCCAGGCCGCCGCGCAGCATGAACAGACCCACGCTAAGGAAGGCCGCCGTAGTATGGAGATGGCGCAGGGTGAGATAACTCATGGTGTCTTGATATACCGTGTGTTGGAATAGTTAGTCTGCCCGAGCAGACTGGGAAACAGAATAGCGCAGGGCAGTTCAGCATGCCTTGAACGGGATCAAGTCGATGAACAGACCGGATGCACAGATAGCCGACTCGGTAGATCAGCCCGCCCTGCGGGACAGGCTGTCGACGCGTATTGTGGCCAGCGCCCTGCTGGCGCTGCTGGTGGTATTGAGCATGATAGGCTGGACCTTATGGCTTTCCTGGCAGCTTGAAGGGGCGGGGGCTGCAATCAATGATGCCGGCAGTTTGCGCATGCGCGCCAACCGGGTAGGTATCGAGCTGTTGCAGGCCAGCGATGCCAGGCCGGCACAATGGCATGCCGAGTTGCAGGCCCAGCGAGATACGCTCTCCCGCCTGCAGCGTGGGGTGCCGTCCCGCCCGCTGTTTCTGCCGAATGACGCGGCAATTCGGGCGCAGATGCAACTGGTGGAACGTACCTGGATGACTCAGTTGCAGCCGGCTGCCGAGTCTACCCTGCAAGGTCGTGACCACACGGCCTATTTGCGCGCCTTGCCTGTCTTCGTGCAAGAGGCCGACCACCTGGTACAGATGATAGAAACGGACAATGCCGGCAAGACCACATTGCTGCGCATGTCCCAGGCCGTCTTGCTGGGTATCGCCTGCGTTGGCACGCTGACACTGATCTACCTGCTGTATCTATGGATTATCTCGCCGGTGCTGCATCTGCAGGAGGGTCTGCGCCGCATGACGGCGCGGGAGTTCGGGGTGAGGCTGCCAGTGGAAAGTCGAGACGAGTTTGGCGTGCTGGCCTATGGCTTCAACCGCATGGCAGATGAATTGGAAGGCTTGTACCGCGAGCTGGAAGACCGGGTGCAGCAAAAAACGGCACAGCTGGCCAACCAGAATCGCGAGCTTGGCGCGCTCTATGACATGGCCGCCTTTCTGAACCAGCCTACAGACATTGATACCCTTTGCCATGGCTTTTTGCAGCGGGTAATGCAACAGTTCAATGCCGATGGCGGCAGCATTCGCGTTATCGACCCCATGGGCGAGAAGCTGCACATGGTGGTCTCCGAAGGCCTGTCCGAGGCACTGGAGGAGACAGAACACTGCATGAAGGTGGATGCCTGTTTCTGTGGCGAGGCCACCAAGCAGGGCGTGGTTGTGATACGCGACTTCCGCAAGCTACCCCAGCCGGAGGCGTTCCATTGCGCCAAGGATGGCTTTAAGGGGCTGGCTGTGTTCCGGGTGGTGACGCGTGACGAAGTGCTGGGCTCCTTCTCACTGCATTTTCGCAATACCCACGAGGTGCCGGCAGCCGAGGCGCAGTTGCTTGAGACCTTGGGGCAGCACCTGGGGGTGGCGCTCGATAATCGCCGTCTCAGCGCCAAGGCCCGCCAGTTGGCGGTGGCGGAGGAGCGCAACCTGGTTGCGCAGGGCCTGCACGATAGTATTGCGCAGGGCCTGAACTTCCTGAATCTGCAGCTGCAGATGCTGGACTCAGCGTTGGGCCGGGAAGACCTCAAGGAGGTGCGAGAAATTGTGCCTTTGCTAAGGACGGGCGTCGATGAGAGCTATCAGGACGTGCGCGAGCTGCTGCTCAACTTCCGCAGCAAGCTGGGTCAGGGCGCCTTGTTGGCTGCCGTGGAAGATACCATTGCCCGCTTTCGCAGGCAGACCGGCATGGCAGTACTGTTGCAGGTAGACGAGTTGGAGGGCGCGCCGTTGCCGCCGGAACAGCAGTTGCAGGTGCTGTTCATCTTGCAGGAGGCGCTGTCGAACATACGCAAGCACGCGCAGGCCAGCCAGGCGACGGTCGAAATCAACAACCGGCGGGATTTCGAGATGGTGATACGCGACAATGGGCGCGGCTATGAGCCCGCTGAAGTGGCAGAGCGTGGCGAGCGCCACGTAGGTCTGCATATCATGCAAGAGCGCGCCAAGCGCCTGAATGCCTCCTTGGTATTGGATGCCCGCCCTGGGGCAGGGGTCAGTGTCAAGCTGGTTTTGCCGCAGACTGCCCGCCAGGCAGCCTGATTTCATACACTTGGATAGACCATGACCATTCGTATTTTGCTGGTAGATGACCACAGCTTGTTTCGTTCTGGCGTACGCCAGCTCTTGCAACGCGAAGCTGATCTGGAGGTGGTGGCTGAAGCCGCAGACGGCATAGAAGGCATCAAGCGCGCCAAGGAGTTCCATCCTGATGTGATTCTGCTTGACCTGAACATGCCGGGCTTGTCCGGGCTGGAGACACTACAGTTGCTGGTGCAGGATGTACCGACGGCTGCCATCATCATCCTGACGGTGTCGGAAGAGGCTGATGAGCTGGGTCAGGCATTGCGCGATGGTGCGCGAGGGTATCTGATCAAGAATATCGAGGCGGAGGCGCTGACAACCGCCATACGCAAGGCTCATCGTGGCGAGCCGGTCATCGCCGACAGCATGACCGCCAAGCTGGTGGCGCAATTCAGGGCACAGTCGGTGCCGGTTGCGGCGCCTCTGCCTGCCGAACGGGATAAGCTGACAACTCGGGAGCGTGAGATAGTCCAGTGCCTGGCGCGTGGCGAAAGTAACAAGCAGATCGCCCGCCACCTTGATGTGGCCGAGAGTACGGTCAAGATCCATGTGCAGAACATATTGAAGAAACTCAATCTGACCAGCAGGGTGCAGGTGGCGGTCTATGCCGTGGAGCACGGGATCAGCGACATGGCGGCGCCTTGAGGGGCTGGCAATCGTCTCGATTATCCGCCCCCTTGCGCGTCCGGCCGGCAGGTCTTCCACCAACGCCTACATGCCGATGTAGCGCCCAGGTCGGTGATTGATCGCAATCACCATATTCATGGCCATGGCGCCCAGGATAGACAGCAGCACACCGGCTGCCGGCAATGCCAGCAGGGCACCCAGCAATATCAGGCAGTCGGCAGCCATCTGAAGCTTGCCGGCCCGCCAGCCATGACGCTCCTGCAGGTAAAGCGCCAGCACGCCCAGCCCACCCAGGCTGGCCCGGTGCCGTATCAGCATCAACAGTCCCGTACCTGCCAACAAGCCAGCCAGCACCGCCGAGAAGGCTGTGTTCAAGTGATCAAGATGTATCAGGCTGGGCAGCCATTCGCTGTAGAACGAAAGCAGGCTGACTGCGGCAAAGGTCTTGAGGGTAAATACCCACCCCAGGGCTCGCCAGGCAAACAGGTAAAAGGGCAGGTTGAGCGCAAAGAACACCAGGCCGAAGGGCTGGCCGCTCAAGTAGTGGCCCAGGAAAGCCAGCCCCGCCGTGCCGCCCGTCAACAGGCTGGATTGACGCAGCAGCAATACCGACAAGGCCACCAACAAGGTGCCTATCAGCAGGGCTTGTACATCCTCAAGCAGGGAGTGTCGTTCTACTGGGTCGGTCATGTTTCAGTGATGCCTGGCTTGTGCGTTGCGTGGGCTTTCAGTGGGTTTGGGGCTGTTGAGAACTGCATTATGGCCCTCTAGCCCGGCGCGTTTGCGGGTAGTACGCAGACCCTTGATGGAGATCAAGCTGGTCCCGCCGACGCCCACTTGCTTGCCCAAGGTCAAGGCAGCGGGTGTCGTAGCGGCCTAGCATGGGCAGTACTCTCCTATCGGTGCTGCCGCCATGTCTGATGCCATTACCCGCCTGATCTTCCAACATCACGAATGTGACGACCTGCTTGCCAGGCTGGAGGCTGCCGTGCAGCAGCGCGACCTATATACCGGGCAGCGCTATTTTCACGAGGCCGAGCAGGCCATGCTGGCGCATTTTGAGCTGGAGGAAACCGTACTGTTTCCGGCCTTTGAATCTGCAACCGGCCTGCTGCATGGGCCCACCGAGGTCATGCGCGACGAACACTACGCCATGCGGGATCTGCTGGAGAACTGCCGCAGCCTGCTGCTGGCAGAAGACTATGCCGCCCTGCAGGCTGAACTCGATACCCTGTTCATCTTTATCCAGCAACACAATGCCAAGGAAGAAGGGGTGCTCTACCCCATGTGTCGCGCACATATAGGGGATCTGGGCGCGCTGCTGGCGCATACCCACGCCAGCTGTACGACATGAACACCCCCAGGAACCTTGCCTTCCATCTGGCGCCATCGCCCGGCGTGATTTTCGGCTGCCTGCTGCCAGCGCCATGGCTCGGCATGGTGGCGGGTCTGCTGCTGGCGCTGGGGCCAGTCGAAGGTTTGCCGCACCGTTTTGCGCCGCTCAGCTTGAGCTTGGTGCATGTGCTGGCCCTGGGCATGCTATTGCCGGTGATGCTGGGGGCTTTGTTCCAACTCTTTCCTGTGCTGGCTGGCGTACCGGTGCCGGCCACCCGCTGGCTGGCACCCCTGGTGGCGCCTTGCTGCGTGGGCACGGCAGGCGGCCTGGTCTGGGGGTTCCTGGGTGGCAGCCCTATGGGTTTTATCCTTGGCGGTGCCATGGCGACCATCGGTGTGGGCAGTGTGGTGATCGCACTTGTGGTGGCTGGCTGGCAAGTCATTCCCACCAATGCCAGCACTCGCGTGCTGCGTTGGATAGCCTGGGCCTTGCTGGCAACCGTGCTGCTGGGTACAGCACTGGCCAGCGCGCTGGCCTATGGCTGGGGCTTGCCCCTGAAATCGGTGCTGGATCTGCATGTGGCTTGGGGGGCAGGCGGGTGGCTGGCAGTTTTGCTGGCGGGTGTCGCGGCTACCGTCCTGCCCATGTTCTGGCAGACCCCCAAGCTGGACGCGCGCCTGTCAGGCTTGCTGCCGGGGCTGATCTGGCTACCGCTGGCGCTGGGCTTGCTGGAGCTGGCAGGCCTGCGGTCTACCTGGCGCTCGCTGTGCTGGCTGGGCTTGTGCCTGCTGGGCTGCCTGCTGCTTTATGCGACCCTCAAAGCCAAGCGTAAGCACGATGTGGCCTGGCCACTATGGTGTGTCGCCGCTTTGTCCTGGTGGCTGGCCGCCGTGTTGGGCCTGCTGGAAGGGGTGCTGCCTGCGGATTGGCCTATAGCTTGGTGGCTAGGGGTGTTGATACTGGTGGGTGGGGCTGTGCTGCCCATCAATGCCATGCTGGGCAAGATCATTCCCTTTCTTGTGTGGCTGCATCTGCGGCGGCAACTGCCTGCCCAGGTACGGGTGCCCGCCATGCAAACGCTACTGCCACCGGCCTTGCAGTGGATACAGGTGATGCTGGTTCTGTTTGCCTGGCTATGCCTCTTGATGCTGCCCATCGCCCCGGCCAAGCTTGCCCTGCCTGCCGGCCTGTTGTTCGCCGTGTCGCAGGCCAGCCTTGGGGCACTATTGCTCTATGTATTGTCCCGCTATGTGCAACTGGCAAAGACTTGATATGCGTTAAGGCGCGGCATGTCCGCGCTGCCTAGACTTGGCCGCATGAACAATCTACCTCCCCCCATGGAACTGGTGGCGCCGGCCGGTAGCCTGGCTGCGCTGAAAGCAGCGCTGGAGGCAGGGGCAGACGCGGTCTACCTTGGCCTCAAGAATGCCACCAATGCCCGCAACTTCGCCGGCCTGAACTTCAGCGAAACGGATATCTGCACCGGTGTCGAACATGCCCATGCGCTAGGGCGCAAGGTGCTGTTTGCCATCAACACCTTCCCCCAGCCTGGCCGGACTCAGGAATGGCGCAATGCCGTGGACGCAGCGCACGATCTGGGTGCTGATGCCGTGATATTGGCCGACCCGGGGCTGATGGTATATGCCCACGAGCGCTACCCGGGCATGCGCCTGCATCTATCGGTGCAGGGCTCGGCTACCCATGCGGATGCGATTGAGCTGATGCGCGAGCAGTTCAATATTCAGCGGGTGGTACTGCCCCGGGTACTCACGCTGCAGGAAATCGAGCGGGTGACACGCCAGACCCAGGTGGAAATCGAGGTGTTCGGCTTTGGTAGCCTATGTGTGATGGCCGAGGGTCGTTGCCTGCTATCGAGTTTTGCCACCGGCGACTCGCCCAATAACAAGGGTGTGTGCTCGCCGGCCCACGCGGTGCGCTGGAGCGAAATCGGCGGCCAGCTCGATGCCCGCCTGAACGGCATCCTGATTGATCGCTATGCCCCTGGCGAACCGGCTGCCTATCCAACCTTGTGCAAAGGCCGATTTGAGGTAGAGGGCCGGTTTGACCATGCGCTGGAAGAACCCACCAGTTTGAATGCGCTGGGGCTATTGCCGCGCCTGGCGGCCATGGGGGTGGAGGCCATCAAGGTGGAGGGGCGCCAACGTAGCCCGGCTTATGTGGCGCAGGTTATTGCCACGCTGCGGGCAGCCATCAATGCCGCCAACCTGGCACCTGCCCGCTATGTGGTCAGGCCTGATTGGCAGGCCAGCCTGTCTCGGCATGCAGAAGGTTCGCAAACTACCCAAGGGGCATTCGACCGACCATGGAAATGATATCCAGCCAGATTTCGTTGGGCCCCTTGCTCTATTACTGGCCCAGGCAGACCACGCTCGACTTTTATGAACAGGTTGGGCGTAGCCCGGTAGATATCGTCTACCTTGGTGAAACTGTCTGCAGCAGGCGGCACGAATTGCGCGCAGCCGACTGGTTGGCCCTGGCGGGTGAGCTCCGTGCTGCCGGCAAGGTGGTCATCCTCTCCTCTCCCCCCTTGGTGGAAACCAGTACCGAGGTCGCCCAGATCAAGCGCCTGGCCGCCCAGGAGGAATTCATGATCGAGGTCGGCGAGGTCGGCGCCATACGCAGCCTTGCCGGCCGCCCCTTTGTGGCGGGCCCGCATCTCAATGCCTACCATGGCGCAACCCTGGCTTGGCTGGCTGGGCAAGGGGCCAAGCGCTTTGTCGCTCCGCTGGAAATGAGCCAGGCCGACCTGCGAACCCTGCTGACTGAACGCCCAGCAGGATTACAGGCCGAGGTCATGGTATGGGGCAGGATGCCGCTGGCTTTTTCCGCGCGTTGCTTTACGGCCCGGCATTTTCATCTGCGCAAGGATGATTGCGGTTTTCGCTGCATCGACTATCCCGACGGCCTGGCACTCCGCACCCAGGAAGCAGGTGACTTTCTGGCAATCAACGGTATCCAGACCCAGTCGGCACAGTGCCTGGATCTGCTGGAACAAGCCGATGACCTGCGCGACATGGGGGTCGAGGTCTTGCGTATCAGCCCGCAATCCAGGGGCACTTTGGATGCTATCGCTGCCCTGCATCAGTGGCGGCAGGGCAGGGCAGCATTGCCCATCCCGCTACCCGCGGGCATGCGCCGCTGCAATGGCTATTGGCATGGCAAGGCCGGCATCGATTGGCTGGGGCAGGAGGCATGATGCTCAAACTGCCCAAGCCACCGGCGCTGTTGGTCTCGCTAGGTAGGCGATTACCCCCCGCATTCTTGTCACTGCACTTTACCGCAGGCCTGCTGGTGGCACGCCATCTCAATTGGCTGCTTCCTCCTGTTGAGCTGGAAGGCAAACGCTTCGCCATCGAGGTGGCGGATCTGGGCCTGCGCTGCCTGTTCTGCTGCCGCCACGGCAGTTTCAGGCCGAGTTGGGATACCCAGGTGGATCTGGAGCTCAGCGCGAGCGCGGCCGACTTTTTCAGCATGCTGCAGGGTGAGATGGATGCAGACACCTTGTTCTTTCAGCGCCGCCTGAAGATCAGCGGCGACACCGAGTTGGGCTTGATCGTCAAAAACTGGTTGGACGCGACTGAGCGACCGGCCTGGCTACGCCGCCGTTACCTCTCTGATTGAAGGAGTCTGTCATGAATCCACGTACCCGCCCCTTGGTCTATGCCTGCTCGGGTTGTTCCAGCGTGGCCCAGCTTGCCAATGATCTGGCCGTCGCGCTGGACAGGCAGGGTGAGGCTGAGATGTCCTGCATCAGCGGGGTTGGAGGAGGGGTGCCGGTACTGGTCAGGCTGGCGCGCAGCGGCCGCCCCATTCTGGCGCTGGACGGTTGCGCGCTCGCCTGTGTGAGTGCCTGCCTGAACAATGTTGGTGTCACGCCTGATACCCATCTGGTACTTAATCAGATGGGGGCGAAGAAGCGTCTGCATACCGACTGCCAGGAGGAAGAACGGCAGGTGGTGTGGCTGGCAGTGAGCGGCGCTGCGCGCTCGCTGCGGGAGCAGGCGGCTGAGACCATGGGGCTGGATGCGCCCAGCGAGACTGTCATGCAGGTGGGTCGGGCAGGCTGAGTCTTCTACCAGGCAGGCGGCCCACCCTAGCGCCGCCTGACGTTTCCTTGATGCAGGACAAGGCGGGCATTGTTTTGTTCACGCACAATGTTGATAACGATTATTAATACCATTAAAGGAAACGCAATGCTTCGATGCACCCCCTCCTTGCTCGCACTCTCCCTGCTGTTGGCGCAAGGTAGCGCCATGGCGCTGGAATACCCCATAGGTAAACCGCAGATGCATAGCGGTCTCGAAGTGGCCGCAGTGTACCTGCAACCCGTACAGATGGAGCCAGCCGGCATGATGCGGGCGGCAGCGGCGTCCGATATACACCTGGAGGCCGACATACGCGCCTTGGCCAATAACGCCAATGGCTTTCCTGAGGGGAGCTGGGTGCCTGGACTGCAGGTGCAGTACCAATTGAGCAGGGCGGACGGCAAGCCGGTTGCACAGGGCGACATGCACCCCATGGTGGCCAGCGACGGGCCGCATTATGGCGACAATGTCAAACTGGCGGGGCCGGGTAAGTACATGCTCACCCTGCGCATATTGCCACCGGGTGGTAGCGGCCACGCTCATTTTGGGCGCCATGTGGATAAGGAAACCGGTGTGGCTGCCTGGTTTGCCCCCATCACACTGAAGTACCCATTTGTCTATGCGGGCATAGGCAAGAAGGGCGGTTATTGAGTTCCAGTAGGGGGGTGAGGGCGGGATGGGCAGGCACCAGGGGCAATCCTGGCGCTGGCTGGCTTGTATCCACACACCCGCTCTCGCTGGCGCTCGTCACCGTCTATGAATGCGGTTCAGGTTCACAAAGGTTCAAGTTCACGGCAGGTACCAAGCATCATGACAGGCAACGCTGCAATCCATCTCGCCACGGCGCTGGCACTGCTATTGACCGCCAGCACCAGTATCGCAGGTGAACTGATCACCCACACCATTACAGCTGAACATGGCCGGCTTAGTCCGGCGGTGCTCAGTGTGCCGGCAGGCCAGCGCATCAAGCTGGTACTGCGCAATGCCGGGCAAAGCCCAATCGAGTTCGAGAACCTGCGACTGCGGGTGGAGAAGGTGCTCGCGCCAGGTGCTAGCTCCTTTGTGGTGCTCAACCCGCTCAAGCCCGGCCAGTATCAGTTCATCGATGAATTCCATCCAGACACCGGACGCCTTGTCCTCACAGCCCGTTGATGCCTCATGACTCAAGCTCTGTTCATACTCTGGCGAGAATCCGCCGAAGCCCTGCTGGTCATCGGCATACTGCACGCCTGGCTGCGCCAGGGGGTGGATGCCACGCACAAACTGCGCTGGCTCTGGGCCGGCGTTGCTGCCGGCACGTTCATGGCGCTGGCCTTTGCGGCGGCATTGCTGGGTTTGTTCAGCGCACTGCCTGACGGCGCCATAGAGCAGATGCAATTGGCCATGATGCTGCTGGCCAGTGGCTTGATCGTGCATATGGTGGGGTGGATGCGGCAGCAGGGCGGGCAAATGAAGCACGCCTTGCAACAGGGTGTGGCACAGCGTGCCGGCCCTGGCATTGCCTTACTGGCGGCGTTGGCCATAGCCCGGGAGGGTGCCGAGACCGTGGTGTTCCTGTACGGCCTGGGCTTGGGCCAGCAAAGCGCGGGGCAGCTAGGCCTGACCGCCTTGCTGGCTGTGATGTTGGCCATGCTGACCTACTGGCTGCTGCAACAGGGCGGCCGCTGGCTGCATTGGCGGGATTTCTTCCGATTGAGCGAAGCTCTGTTGCTACTGCTGGGCGGTGCGCTCTTGCTGGCGGCTGCCGAGAAAATGACCATGCTGGGCTGGTTGCCCACCCTGGTGGACGAGCTCTGGGATAGCAGCTGGCTACTGGATGATGCCAGCCGTACCGGCAACCTGCTGGCCAGTTTCACCGGCTACCGGGCGCACCCGGCATTGAGTCCCTTGCTGGCCTTGCTGGGCTATTGGGGTCTGGTATGGCTCTGGCTGGGGTGGGGCAGGCATGCCCGCTGATACTGCCCTGTCACGCCTGGGTCTCTGGCTGCGTGCCCATCGTCGTTTCATCCAGGCAGTCCAGTGGGGCATCGTGCTTGTCTACGCGGTGCTGCTGATCGTGCCGGCCATGCTGCCGCTACCAGCAGCCGAGTCGCATTTGTTCAGCAGTATGGCAGGGATTGCGCAGTTCGTTTTCTGGGGTGTCTGGTGGCCTGGGGTCATTGTTTCCGTCCTGCTGCTGGGCCGGAGCTGGTGTGGCTTGTTCTGCCCTGAAGGCATGCTGACCGAGTGGACCAGTGGCCATGGTCGAGGCCGGCGCATTCCCACCTGGCTGAAATGGCCGGGTTGGCCGCTGGTCGCCTTTGTCGCCACCACCGTCTATGGCCAATTGATCAGCGTGTATCAATACCCGCAGCCTGCGCTGCTGATATTGGGCGGATCCACCCTGGCCGCCATGCTGGTCGGCTATCTTTATGGCCGCAACAAGCGGGTATGGTGTCGTTACCTGTGCCCTGTCAGCGGCGTGTTCGGCCTGCTGGCGCGCTTGGCCCCCTTGCATTACGCAGTAGATCGGCAGGCTTGGGAGTCCAGCCCAACACGCAAGACCATTCCCATCAATTGTGCCCCCCTAATCGATATACGCCGCATGGAGGGGGCCAGCTTATGCCATCAGTGCGGCCGCTGCGCCGGCCAGCGTGACGCAGTGCAACTGGCCTGCCGGCCCGTTAACCGGGAGATAGCCCAGTTGCGGCCCGATCAGGCGCAGCCCTGGGAGGTGCTATTGCTGCTGTACGGCATGATAGGAGTAGCCATCGGCGCCTTTCAGTGGAGTGCCACCAGCACCTTTGTCATGGCCAAGCAGGCTGCGGCGGGCTGGCTGATCGACCATGAAACCGGTCTGTTCCTGCTGGATGATAATGTGCCCTGGTGGCTGCTGACGCATTACCCCAGCCTGAACGACAGTTTTTGCTGGCTGGATGGCGCCATGATTGTGGGCTATATCGCGCTGGTCGGCAGCCTGCTGGGGAGCTGGCTCTGGTTCTGGCTGGGCTTGTCGGCCCGCGCGCTGCAAGCTGATTGGCGCAGCAGACGCCTGCAACTGGCCTATTGCCTCACGCCGCTGGCAGGTGTGGGTTTGATTCTGGGGCTGTCAGCCACCAGCTTCTCATTACTGCGCGGCATGGGGCTGATGCTGCCATGGAAGGGCGTGGCACAGCTGGCATTGCTGGGGCTGGGCCTGCTATGGAGCCTGCGACTATTCTGGCTGCAAACCGCTGGCGCGGAGGCATTACCCCGTGGACAGGCCATGCTGCTGGCCGTGCCTGCATGGGCGGCCATCGTGCTGTGCTGGTGGCAGTTCCTGCAACCCTGATAGGGAAGCAGAACCTGCCGCCAGGTGTTAGAACAATACGCCGGGATTGAACAGGCTGGCCGGGTCCAGCATGGCCTTGACCTGACGCATCAGAGCCCTTTCCACCGGGTCGTGGCGCGCATCAGCGGCAGCAATACGCAGCCGGCCTATGCCGTGTTCAGCGCTGATATCGCCACCATAGTGCGCAACCAGGTCAAATAGCAGGCCATTGGCTTCTGCCTCTATCTGGTCTGTCTCTGCCCCTGGCAGCAGGCCCAGGTTGTAGTGCAGGTTGCCATCACCCACATGGCCAAACACCACCGGGCGCACCTGTGGCAGCCACTGCTTCAGCAGGCTGGCGGCCTCGGCAATGAAGGCGGGTATCGCGCTGATGGGCAATGCCAGGTCGTGCTTGATTGACGGCCCCTGGCGGGTCTGCGCCGCTGGTATATGCTCACGCAGCGCCCACAGGGCCTTGGCCTGGCTGCCATCTTGGGCCAGTACGGCATTCTCGCCGCCGCTGGCTAGCAGCAGGTCCATCATGCGCTCGGCCAACACACTATCGCTCTGGCTGCCACTCAGCGCAATCAGTACGGAGTAGGGGGGTGGAGCGGCAAACGGCTGTTGCAGGACTGGGAAATGCCTGGCCATCAGTGTCATGGCCTCGCTGTCCATCATCTCAAAGGCCGTCAGTACCTCACCAACAGCAGCTTTGGTCCGATCGAACAGTGCCAGGACCTGCTCGGCATGGTCCAGCGCCACCATGGCGACTGCCTGACCACGCTCCTGCGGAAAAAGCCTGAGCGTTGCCGCCGTCACAAACCCCAGCGTGCCCTCGGCGCCGATAAAGAGCTGTTTCAGATCGTAACCGGCATTCCGCTTACGCAACGGATGCAGACCACGGAAAATCTGCCCATCTGGCAGCACGGCCTCTATGCCGAGCACCAGCTCACGGGTATTGCCATAGCGTTGTACCTGCAAGCCGCCAGCATTGGTGCCGATCAGCCCGCCCAGGCAGGCGCTGCCCGATGAGCCCAGCCAGAGCGGGAAGAGCCGGTCTTCGGTCTGGGCGGCATCACGAATGTCGTCCAGCACACAGCCAGCCTCTGCAGTCAGGGTGTAACCGACTGGGTCTATCTGGCGTATCCGTTTCAGACGATCGCAACCCAACAGCAGGCTGGTTTCGCTCATGGGTGTGGCGCCACCGACCAGGCTGGTATTCCCACCCTGTGGAACGATGGATACCCCATGCGCCCGACATCGGGTGATGATCATGGCAGCTTCTTCGACACTGCTGGGCAAGGCCATGCCCAGGGTCTGCCCGCGCAGGCGCTTGCGCGCATCCAGCAGGCGTGGTGCCAACCTGTCTGCATTCAGTATCAGGTTGGCCGGTGGCAGCAGGCTTGCCAGCTCGACCAGCAAGGGATGGTTCATTGGCAGTATCTCAATAGAATGATCACGTCAGCGAGGCCCCCTCCACGCACCGGCAAGGTGGACTTCCATCGTGGCAGTGAGGGCGGGGTGGAATACGTCAGGGGCGGGTCTGCTGTTCCAGGCTGTACAAGCGCCCAGCACCTGGGTTTTCCTGGCGCCGGCCTCGTCTGTCGTCACCCATCCATGACGCAAGTCCATAGCAGGCTTACATCCAGCCTACCGGACGGGTAAATGTCAGCAAACCATCACGCCCCAGCGTGCTGCCGTAGCCCGATGCATCACTACCGGTAAATGGTAGCTCAAACCGGCTGCTGGGGCGGCGGTTGAAGCACACGGTGCCGGCCTTGAGCTGGCGTGCCAGATATTGTGCACGGTGCCTATCGGCACTCCAGATGCTGGCAGCCAGCTGCTGCCGCGCAGCATTAGCCAACTGCACTGCTGCGGCGTCCGATTCCGCCACAGTGATCGCGGCAACTGGGCCAAACAGCTCTTCGTCAAACGCCGGCATGCCGGGCCTGGCATCGGCAAGCACGGTGGCGGGATAATAGTAGCCGCGCCCATTCACCGCTTGCCCGCCTGACAGACAGCGGGCACCAGCCGCCAGGCTGGCATCGACCTGCAGGCCGAGCTTGTGGCGCAAATCAGCGCGGGCCAAGGGGGGTAGTGCAACACCGCAGCGATACGACGCCATCGCCTCGACCAAGGCTGAGGTAAAGGCAGCCGCCACGGCTTGGTGGACGATGAAACGCTTGGCGGCTGTGCAGGCTTGCCCGGCATTCACGCAGCGGCTTTCGGCAGCGGCGCCGGCTGCAGTGTCGATATCGGCATCATCCAGCACGATAAAAGCATTGTTACCGCCCAGCTCCAACACGGCGGGCTTGAGATGGTGGCCCGCCAGGGCACCCAACTGCCGCCCGGTGTTTTCGCTTCCGGTGCACACCAGCATCGCCACGTCTAGGCTGGCCAGTGCCGCATGGGTGCCCAGTTCATCCACCCACAGGCATTGCATCAGGCCGACCGGCAGCACGTCACGGCATAGCGCCTCTACCAGCGCGCTGGTCTGCGCAACATTGCAGGCCGGCTTGATCAGCACCGCATTGCCGGCAGCCAGGGCTGCGGCCAAAGGGCGCAGCATCTGCCACACAGGGTAGTTCCAGGGGGTCACTGCCAATACTACCCCGAGTGGTCTGCGCAGTATCTGGCCAGTGTCGTTGTGCTCGTCTGCCAGCCACCCTGGTGCCTGTTGTGCCATAAAGCGGCACCACTTGGCAGCGCGGACGACTTCATCCTCGGCCGCCAGCAAGCCTTTGCCCATTTCCCGGCTGATGCTGGGCGCCAGCGAGGGCAAGGCGCGTTCCAATGCCTCGGCCAACGCCAGCAGTCGTTCACTGCGCTGTGTGGCGTCGGTATGCATCCAACGCTGGCTGGCTGCGGTGGCGAGCGCAAGCGCATCCTGCAGCCGGCCCATGGACCAATGCGGGCGCTCGCCAAAAATCTCGCCAGTACGCGGGTCGCACGAAACAAAGTGGTGTTCTGTCATGGGCACTGCCCGCTACGCCCCGCTGCAGCCGCAACCGCCACCACTACTGCCACAGCCACCTTCCGAGCGTTGCTGCTCGGCCGGATGAACCGAAAAGTCGATGACGACATGACCTGCATCATGATCGACATAATGGACACGTACCTGATCCCGGTAGCGTTGGCCTATTTGCTGTAGCAAGGGCAGGGGGTCGTGGTCATTGACGAAGCGCATGGTTTCGCCTTCGCGCAAGGCTTCCAGCGCACCAAAGATGGCGGCGTGGCGGAAGCGCTTGGCGACGCCACGTGCGTCGAATAGAAAAGTCTGCTCGCAGACGATGCCGGACATGATGGTCTCCATTGAGTGGTTAGGGATGCGCTGATGGTAATGAGCGACACTGGCCGCCGCCTTGAGCAAGGACAAGCAAACCGTATTCAGGCCGGCTGGCCGATGGCAGCCGGATAACGCCCATGCAGCAGGTAGTCGATCAACTCGCTGACCGGTCGGATGGCCCGCCCAAAGGGCAGCTTGCTGGCCCCCCTGAAAAACAGACCTTTGTCGACCTCGCCACGCACCGCAGCGGCTAGCTTGAGGTCGATGCAGAACTGGCCTATGCGACTGATGCCATCACGCAAACCGCATTGACTCAGGCAGTCCATGCGCTGGGTACAGCGCCGTGCATCGGCGCGGGCGCTTGCCTGCAGGCTGGCTTCTCGGCGCAGATACTGCTTGAGCCAGGGCGTGGCCACGGCCCGTGCGGGCAGGCCGGCAACACTGACAAATTCCACCAGCTCAGCCGGATCAGCATCAGCCAATGTCTGCTTGAAGTTCAGATGGGCATCGCCTTCCTCGCTTACGGCAAAGGCCGTGCCCAGCTGTACCGCATCGGCACCACTCGACAGCCAGCGCCGTACCTTCTCGTGGCTATCCACGCCACCTGCCACAATCAGCCTGGGGGTCTCCTTGCCCAGAGCCAGGGATTGAAACAGCGCATGGCATTCAGCCAGCACCCGCTCGAAATCAAAGCGCTGGTCGCGCAGTTCGGCCAGCTTTGCCGCACCCAGGTGGCCGCCGGCGTATCCCGGGTGCTCTATGACCACTGCATCGGCCCGCCGGCCTTTCTTCAGCCATTTTTTCAGCACGATGCCCACGCCACGGGCGTCAGACAGGATGGGGATCAAGGCTACCTTGGGATAGTCGGCGGTCATTTCGGGCAGGTCCAGCGGCAAGCCAGCGCCCATCACGATGGCATCAGCGCCGCTTTCGCAAGCCTGCCTGACCAAAGCTGGGTGCTCTCGTACTGCCTTCATGACATTGACTGCAATGGCGCCCTTGCCTTGTGCCAGCCTGCGTGCCGCCTGTATCTCCCTGTCCAGCGCAGTCAGGTTGGCCTGATCAATAAGCGCATGATCACGACAACGATGTGTCGCCGCCAGCAGATCGGGATGGTGATGGCGTAGATCCACGCTGGCTATGGTGCCCAGCGCATTCTGCGCCGCCACGGCACCGGCCAGGCGATGAGCTGAGATGCCCACCCCCATGCCGCCTTGCACAATGGGTAGCAGTTCGCGGTCTGCCAGCTTGAATGAGTTGAACCACATCATTGATTGCCCCGGTTGAGTAGTGGCGCCAGCCTATGCTGTGCGCACACCTACTGCCTTGAGCTTGATCAAGTGGACGTGGTGGCATCATCGAATAAATCGTTACCAATCAATCGCTTGCTTTTATTTTTGGCAAAACAGAGGCCCGCATGGGCGGGCCATTAACGTCCGTAGAGCTGCGCCTCCATCCCCGGCACATCCAGGATATGCACATCCCGCCCATCGACCGCAATATAGCCCTTGCTGTTGAGCTGATGCAGCAGGCGTGACAGTGTCTCGGGTGTGAGCCCCAGCTTGGAGGCAATCACATTCTTGTTGAATGGGAACTGCACATGCTCCCCTTCACGGGGCTGCTTGAGCAAGTAACTGATAACCCGCTGCGAGGCGTTCTGCAGGTTGACGGTCTCGATATCCTGCACCAGCGCATGCAGGCGTAGCGACAGACCGGCCAGCATGCGCCGGGCAAAGGATGGGTCTCTGTCGATGGCAGCATAGATGTCCTGCTTGTCTATCCACAGCAGCAGTGTGTCCTCCAGCGCCTGGGCCTGCACCATATAGGGCTTGTCCAGAAACATGACCGCCTCGCCAAAGGCCTGACCGGGGCTGAAGAATTCAATGACTTTCTCCTGCCCATTGGCTGACGGTATAGCCAGCTTGATGCCGCCCACGGCAACCACATACAGCCCACTGGCCGCATCCCCGCGATGAAACACAAAGCCATGCTTGGCGACCCGTACTTCCTGGCTGGCTTGGGCCATCAGCACCAACTGCGTCTTGTCCAGGCTACGGAACAGGGGCAGATGCGCCAGCAGGGCTTCGATGTCGAGTTTGATGGCCATGATGTACCTGTTCAAGCCGGTGAGAATGCCCCCATGCTAAGCCCGCAGGGTATCCGTCGGAATCCGCCAGAAGAGCTAGTCTGATTGGACAGGCTAGTCACATGTCAGCGGTACTCGAAGCAGCGAAACCAACTCTGCAATTGCTGTCTGGCAGCCGTACTCAGCCAGGCTGTCGGCGCAATATCGGGTTTGACGCGGTAGTTCTGCACTGCATATTGCACCACGCCACGCGCTGCCAGATCCTGCGCCAGGGCCAGCAGTTCTGCCTCACTCAACCAAGCGGGGCTCCAGGTGGTGCGGCACTCGAAGGGGACGCCCGACTCCAGCATCAACTCAAGGCTGGCCGCCGTCGGCGCATGGCTGCGCTCACGACCGGTCAGCGCATCATGGCCCTTGGCGTGGGTCTTAATATCCAACCCCACCCAGTTCAGATCGGGCAGTATCTCCGCCAGCCGGCTCGGGTAAATACCTGCCGTATGCAAGGCTACCTTGAACCCCATGGCCCTGACTGCCGCGATCATCTGCGGCAGCATACGTTCCGATAGGGGTTCGCCCCCTGAAAACACCACGGCATCCAGCAAGCCGCGGCGGGTTTCCAGCCAACTGCAGAGTGCCGGCCAGTGATATTGGGCACGCCGGCTCTGCAGGTGCGGGTTATGGCAATAGCCGCATCGCCAGGGGCAACCGCCGATAAATACCACGGCACTGAGATGCCCCGGCCAATCTACGCTGGAGAAGGGCACCAGTCCTGCCACGGCGGGCTCCTCCGGGCCGACCAGCGCCGGCCCGGGAGCCACCTGATGGAACAGGCTGATGGCCTTATCCAGGTTTTTGTTCGGTGAAGAAGCGGCGTTCATTGAACTCCCCTTGCTTGCCGGTATTGAACGAGCTGACCGGACGGTGATAGCCCATTACACGGGTCCAGACTTCGCAACGAGTACGCTGCTGCTCGTCCAGGGCGGTTTGGTTGCGTTCTGCGACTGCGTTGTTCATGTGTTCTCCTTGGGTGATGGATCAGGTACAGCAGGCTTCTGTGCGTGCCAGCAAGGCTGCATCGCACTTGGGACAAAATTCATGATGGCCGCTGAGGTAGCCATGCTTGGGGCAAATGGAAAAGGTAGGGGTGACCGTCACATACGGTAGGCGGAACTGCGCCAGGGACCGCTGCACCAGGCGCTTGCAAGCCTCTGCGCTCGATACCGCCTCATTCATGTAGAGATGCAAGACCGTACCGCCGGTGTAGCGGCTTTGCAGTGCCTCCTGCATGGCCAGCGCGGTAAATGGGTCATCGGTATAACCGACCGGGAGTTGGCTAGAGTTGGTGTAGTACGGCTGCTCTGCCGTGCCCGCCTGCCGTATCTGCGGCCAGCGCTTCTTGTCCTCTCGCGCAAAGCGGTAGGTGGTGCCCTCGGCCGGCGTGGCCTCCAGGTTGTACAGATGGCCCGTTTCTTCCTGAAACTCGGTCATGCGGCTGCGTACATGGTCCAGCAATTGCAGCGCCATGCCGTGGCCCTGTGGCGACGTGATGTCATAGGCATCATGGCTGAAGTTGCGGATCATCTCATTGATGCCATTCACCCCCAGCGTGCTGAAGTGATTGCGCAGCGTGCCCAGATAGCGCTTGGTGTAGGGATACAGGCCCTGATCTATATAGCGCTGCACCACCTTGCGCTTTACCTCCAGCACGTCGCGGCCCAGTTCCAGCAGCCTATCCAGCGCCAGCAGCAGGCTGCGCTCATCGCCGGCGTGCAGGTAGCCCAGTCGAGCGCAGTTGACGGTGACAACGCCGACTGATCCCGTCTGCTCGGCCGAGCCGAACAGCCCGTTGCCCCGCTTCAGCAGCTCCCGCAAATCCAACTGCAGCCGGCAGCACATGGAGCGCACCATGTGCGGTTCCAGATCCGAGTTCAGGAAGTTCTGGAAGTAGGGCAGGCCGTACTTGGCTGTCATCTCGAACAACAAGGCGGTATTGGGGTGATCCCAATCGAAATCCGGGGTGATGTTGTAGGTAGGTATGGGGAAGGTAAAGGCTCGCCCCTTTGCATCACCGGCCATCATCACCTCGATATAGGCCCGATTGATCATGTCCATCTCAGCCTGCAGATCGCCATAGCTGAACGGCATTTCCTCGCCGCCTACATAGGGTATCTGCTCACGCAGGTCGGCCGGGCAGGTCCAGTCGAAAGTCAGGTTGGTAAACGGCGTCTGGGTGCCCCAGCGACTCGGTACATTGAGGTTGTAGACCAGCTCCTGCATGGCCTGCTTCACCTCGCCGTAGTGCATATTGTCGCGCCGGATAAAGGGCGCCATATAGGTATCGAAGCTGGAGAATGCTTGTGCCCCAGCCCATTCGTTTTGCAGCGTACCCAGGAAATTGACAATCTGGCCTATGGCTGCCGACATATGCTTGGGTGGCGTGGCCTCTACCTTGCCGGGTACGCCGTTGAAACCCTCGGTCAGCAACTGCCGCAAAGACCAGCCGGCGCAGTAGCCGCTCAGCATATCGAGATCGTGTATGTGCAAATCCCCTTCACGGTGGGCGCGGCCCGCCTCGGGGCTATAGACATGGTTAAGCCAGTAGTTGGCTGTCACCTTGCCGGCAACATTGAGTATCAGCCCACCCAGGCTATAGCCCTGGTTGGCATTGGCATTGACCCGCCAGTCGCGCTGATCCAGATACTCTTCCATGGCACTTTCAACATCCACCAGCGTATGTTGCAAGGAACGCAGGCGTGCATGCTGTTCGCGGTAGACTATATAGGCACGGGCAGTGCGCCAGCAGCCAGAAGCCACCAGCGCCTCCTCTACCGTATTCTGTATGGCCTCGATAGAAGGGCAGGGCTGCCCAGCCAGGTTCTGACAGACATGCCGGCAAAGCAGATCTGCCACTGCCTTGTCGAACTCGCCGGTTGCCTGCCCCGCTGCTGCAATGGCAGCGGCAATCTTGCGCTCATCGAACTCAACAAGCCGGCCATCACGCTTCATTACCTGCAGGATCGACATAAACACTCCATCTAGTAGTCATGCGGCCAGTTTGGCACTAGATATTGTGTTTTTGCAGGGTATTGCCCTGCTTATTTGAAACACTTGACCAGGATCAAGCCTCCGGCCCTTCAGCCAAAAAAACCGGCCCCGCAGGGCCGGCAAGAAGTAGCGCTGTGGACGTAGCGCAACTACGGAACAATCTATGTTTATGGAGCTCGATGAGGTGCAATGACGGCGCCCCGCAAGGGCAGCGTGCAGACTCCGTCAGGAAAGAATCCTGGTAGTCGGGCTGCGTTGGGGCCTAGCGCCAGGATTGCCCTGGCACCTACCCAACCGATTGCCGCCATCGCCGCCCATCCATGCGTCGACGCATCACAGGCGCTTAGCCTGGCTTGCCGTCAGCCCTGGCGCGCCAGTAGATAGGCAAGACCCGACAAGCCCATGCCAACATCAGCAAGAGCCAGCTAGCCGAGGCCAGGTGTAACCAGGCAGCAGGCCAGGCTAGCACCGCCACCAGCACCCGCAGCAACGCCACCGCATGCAGGCCCAGGTAGATGGCCCAATAGAGATTGTCTGCCTGCAACTGCTGGCCGCTATGACCCAGGCTGACACGCGTGACAAACCCCACCAGCATGGTGCAGCAGAAACCCATACCGAGCGCATGGGCGGGCGCCGCCCCCACAGGCACGCCCAAGGCGGCCAGGCCCTGTAACAGCAAGGCCGGCGCCAGCCAGGCAAACGAAAGATGCAGCATGGCCAGTAGGCGATTGTCCAGGCTGGCCCACAAACCCCAGCGCCAACTGGTATAGGCCAGGCTGGCCGACAGGCCCAGTGCCAGCGCCGCCTCAAGCAGTGGCCAGCCCAACAGGCCGGCAGGCACCAGCGCCAGGCACAGCAGCAGCCACCCATCCAACAGGTAACTGGGCCGCCATGGCGCACGTTCAGGCAGCACCGACTGGGTGAAGAAGGGAATCATCCGGTGCGAAACAGTCAAGAACACAGGCAGCAGAAAGCCCCACAGGCTAAGTTGCCGACACCACCACCACAATACCCCCTCGCCTGAGCGCACCCACAGCAATGCCAGCATCAAGGCCATTGCCCCAGCTGCCATGGCCCAGAACAAACGTACCGCATGGCGCTTGTCCTGTGCGGCGCTCTTGTTGATGCATTGCAGCCAGCGCAAGGTGGCAATGCTCCAGCTCAACTGCATCAACAGCAAGCCGGCGGCAGGCCAACTCCCGCCCCGGGCAAAACCCAGCAGCGCCAGTAGCAGGCCAAACAAGTAAGCCATGGCAACAGGCGCATGGCCACCCACCGGCTCGACATTCAACCAGCGCGGCCCGGCAGTAAAGATAAAACCCAGCATGAATAACGGAAAAATACCCAAGGGCATCAGCAGTGCATGCACCAGCATGGCAGGGTAGCCCTCATTGCCTGGCACCAGCAGGCGCAGCATCCACCAGGCAGCCAAGCCCAGCATGGCCAGCACGCCAGCGCTGAAATAGAGCCGATGCGGCACTTGCAACAGACGACGCCAGGACGACGGCTGTGCCGTGACAGTAAATACAGTCATGCTCATACCGCATACTCCCGCCGGGCACGCATCCGTTCACCCATCTGTGCCAGTATCTGGGCGCCTAGTCGGGTGGCTGCAGGGTAAATCTCGTCTTCCTCCCGCTGTGCATGCGCAGGGTAGCGCTGGGCAAACGCATCCAACTCTACCGGCCTAACCGGCAGGCCTTGCTGGGCAACGGTCTCCAGCCAGGGTCGTACCGCACGCCACAGTGCAGCCAGTTCCTCGTGTTCGGCCTCCAGCTTCGCCATGGCCGTATTCAGCCCGGCATCGTCCAGTTGCCGCAGGGCAGGGAACAAGTCCTCTTCTTCATCGGCATGGTGCAACGGTGCGGCGACGTCGAAGTAGCGCAGGATATTGCTGGCGGCACCGGCCGCCTCGCTATCCAGCCCCTTCTGCTGCAAATGCTGATCCAGCCGCAGGCTGAGCGCTGCAAACCGCCGCACCTTGTCGTGGCAGGCAATCAGCAAAGCAATGGGTTCGTCAAATCCAGGCGCAGCGCTGTTTCCGAGATTTAGCATGGCAAGCCTGCTGATGAGATGGAATGCCTGCATTGTGGCAGCCATCACATAGAAGCGAACTGATAGCGATCAAGGAAACGGCAGGTCACGCAAAAGCCCGCCAGGGTAGGGCACAGGCGCTAAGCTACCAGGGCACTTCCACAAGTGGGCAAACGGAGGAATCACCTCATGCACAAGCTGCTGCGTAACACCTTTGCCGTCATCGCCGGGATATTGATAGGCGGCGCGGTCAACTCTGCGCTCATCATGCTCAGCCCGTCGCTTATTCCACCGCCTGCCGGTGTGGATGTAAACAATGCCGAAAGCCTGAGCAGGGCGATACATCTTTTCGGGCCACAGCACTTCATCATGCCTTTCCTGGCTCATGCAGTCGGCACGTTCGCCGGTGCACTCGTCGCCTGCCTGGTCGCAGCCAGCCATAAAGTGCCCATCGGCCTGGCCATCGGTGCGGTGTTCCTCTGCGGCGGCGTGGCGGCCAGCTTCATGATCCCCGCGCCAGCCCGGTTTATTGCGCTCGACCTATTGCTTGCCTATTTGCCTATGGCCTGGCTTGGCGTGCGTATGGCGGGCTACAGTCAGGCGACACCCTAGGTACAAATACCATGTGATGCAGCAATGGGCATGAGAAGGGCGCCGCAACGCGGTTGCCGACAGAACCGCGATGCGCCATGAGGCGGACATCCTTCAAACGGAGGATTCCCTCCAGATGACGCAGCGGTACAATTTTTTCGCAGCCTTGACGTTACTCTTCTCACAGAAAGGAAGCAAAATGTATGCAATCATCAGGGCCAGCCTGGCAGTTGCCGCTGGCTTTATCTTGTGTGCGGGCGCTCAAGCGGCAACGCACAGCGTGTGGTCAGAAAAACCCCTGGCGCTGACAGACCCAACCCTGGGCAGCTTTTCGCCGATCAGGGGCAATATGGCCACCACCTGGAACAGCAAAACCCGCTATGGCCATATGCATATCACAGCCCAAGCCAACCCGAATCTCACTTACGACTTCAATCTGGTCAGCATCAGCAGCAGCCACGCCGACTACATCTCCGGTGTCTGGGATATCTTCCGTAATGGTGTACTGGTATGCAACGGCTGTATAGGTAAGGCCTATATTCTTAGCGCCCCCGTGGGTAACTACTTTAAAGTGTATATCGGCGACGAGAACTGCGCCGCCGAACGCTGGCATTACAGCGGCTATATTACGAACCGCTTTGATTTTTAAATAGCGTTCCCATTCTCTCCATTCATCATATGCCGGCCGACAACGCATGATAAATGCTAGCGTTGTCCGGCCATTTCATTGCGCCGCGACTGCGGCAGCGGTGCGTGCTGGCGTACATGTCTGACTGACGGCGCCCAGTCAGGCAGAGCACCCGCTAACGCGATCAGGCGTGCCGGGCAATGTGATTATTACGGCTCCTGCAGTCGAGGAATGACATCGGAATGCATCAAGGGTGTTGCTATCATGGCGATCTGGTTGATTGGCTTATTTATCGCCGAATAATCATATGGTTATGTGACTCCGGATACGTTGCCGATATGAAAGCAGGCCGATGCTGATTGCAAACCAATCAATTAAAACAACCAATACCTGAGAGGGGTAAGTAATGAAGCTAATCAAACGCAGCATATTGGCGCTGGCCGCACTGATGACAAGCAGCTTGGCCTTGGCGGATACCTACGACCCGGCCACCAACCGCCTGACGGTGGATTCGGTGCAAGTGGGTGATACTGTCTACACCAACGTTGTGATCACGGTCGGCACGATACACAGCATAGGCGGCTCGTACCCGGCCAATTCGCCCGTTACCGAAACCTGCACCGCAAGCAATTTCACCAAGACCAAATTCGACACCATTGCTGTAGGCATGACGGCCGCCCAGATCAGCCAGATCATGGGCTGCAAGAATGATCCAGCCTCCACGCAGCGCGGAAGCAACCATGTGGTGTACGTCTGGAAAGCCGTAGGTAGCTTTGCCTATATCATGGTCTGGTTCGACGTCAATGGCGCGGTAGTAACACGCCTGCATCCCGACCCTGTGATTCCATTCAAGCAAGCAGTCGGCTTCTAACTTCCAAGTCGCCTGATGGCGTCATGCCATCACAGTGCCAGCTACGCCCCTCCAGCGCAGGGGGGGGGCTGGCCCACTGCAGAACCTGCTGGACACCTATCCGATTGAAGCGCTTCAGGTGACATGAAGGGGGGGGGAAGCATAGGAAGGCGTCGGTGCCGCGAGTAGCCCAACGATCTCAAGAGGCCAACTTACTACTCGCCGTAACTTTACATAATAAACATTATGCGAAGTAATATTGGCGCTCGTTATGTATGGCGAACATCAGATGCTGCAGACGAACTATTGGCCATCCTGGCCGCACATCCACTTCCGCCTGAGTAAGTATTAGCATGCTACGCACTGGTGCGCGCTATTGCACCCTCACCCCCAGCGACCTCAACCCGATTGCGACCGTGGTGCTTGGCTTGATACAAAGCAGCGTCTGCGGCCTGGATAAGTTCCTCGGCTCGTTCGCCATGCTGGGGTGTGCTGGCGATGCCCATGGAGATGGTGACAGCTGGTAGTGGTTTGCCGCCGAGTCGGATGGTTAGCAGGGAGACTTGCTCACGTAGCTCCTCGCACTTGGCTTGGGCGTTCTCAGGCGTGGTTTCCGGCATGATCAGGGTGAATTCCTCGCCGCCGAATCGGCAAGCAAGGTCGCTGCCACGTAGTGACTTCTGCATAAACTGGGCAATATGGCGCAATACCAGATCACCAGCCTCATGCCCGTGGGTGTCATTGAAGCGTTTGAAGTGGTCCACATCCAGCATCACCACGCTCAGTGGCGTGCCAAGGCGATTGGCCCGTATCAGCTCGCGCTGCAGCGTCTCGTCGAGGAAGCGTCGATTGTAGAGCCCTGTGAGGGCATCGACTATGGATTGCCGCCGCAGGTTTTCCCGCAGGTTCATATTCGTCACCGCTAGCGCAACCTGCTCGGCCAGGGCGTTTGCCAGCTGGCGTAACCCTGTGGAGAACGGCTCCCCTCCTTCGGCCGGCGCTTCAAGGTAGAGAATGCCTACAGGCTCGCCACCCGCCATCAGCGGCAGACACAGATAGGCACCGGTAACATCCTGTTGCAGATGCTGGCAGACCGGCGCCTTACTGCAGTCGGACACTTCGTGGATTTGTCCGCGGCGTATGGCCCAGCATTGCAGGGGCTCGAACAGCTGGGTATCGCTTGCCGGTGACAGCCAGCTGACCATGCGTTCCAACAGGTCACGTGAGGGGTGGTACACGTAGATGGCGCCGGCATGTTCTGGAAACAACTGGTGCGCATACTTGCCAACCACGCCGAAGAACTCTCCGCTGTCGACGCAGACCTGTAGCGCACTCGACATGCGCGACAGAATCGCCATCTGGTAGTTGTGCTCTTCCAGATTGTCCGCTGTCGATTGAGCGCGGTCGCTCAGTGCCTGCAGCTCTTGCGTGACTGCCAAGCGCTCGCGCATGGCCCGGAACAACTGCCACAGCAAAGTGGCGAACAATGCACCATCCAGGCTGGTAATCAGGAGGACGGCCAAGCTGACCAATCGCTCGCGGCTGTGCTGCTCTGCTGCAATACTTGCCTGGCGAACGCTGAGTATGGCACTCGCCTCAGCGACCGTGACGCGGATACGGTCCATATTGAGCTTGCCCTGGGAGATATCGTGAAACGCCGGGCTGTCGGCGGCACTGCTGCGCTGTCGGCTGGTGATCATGCGTGACTGATATTCACGCAAGGCCTTGACCAGGTTGCGCAGATCGCGCATCCGAGGTGCCAGTATCGCGTCGTCAGCAAACTGTCGATCAAGCTGGACTTGCAGTTCACTGGAGCGTTCGGTCCCCTGGTAGTAGGGCTGCAGGTACTCCTCGCGGCCGGTCAGCAGATAACCGCGTGTGCCGGTCTCTGCGTCCTTGAGGCCTGACAGCATGACCTGCATGTCTTCTAGCTGGCTGACGATCTCTTCACGCTCGCTTGCTGCGGCGTTGACCCAGTTGGCGGATAGCATAGGCACCAGCGCGGTAAGCGCGAGCAACAGCAAAGCCAGCACGAAGCCCGCCTGGAGCAGTCGGTAACGGGTGCTTGATTCCATAACGATCAATATCCCTAGATTGCGCCAAAGACTTTGCGTAGAGCTTGCTGGCCTGGTTCCGGCGGTCTGTCACGGACGGCAATGCCTACTCAGCGATAAGCAGGAGCAGCCATGCTTCAATCCTGGCGCCCTCACCTGCCCTTCCCCATACAGAATAGCAGCATCGGGCTTATCCACATCTGCTGTGGATAAGCCCGGTCTAAATCACGAAAAACCCCGTCGCATCAGTACCCGAATCGGGTTGCGCAAAATTTGCGCAGCTGCCGGTGCAGCTTGCTTCGTCGTCTATTTCACCGTTTATTTCGCCGTCTATTTCTTTAGGGCGGCAAAAGCTGCTGCCATGGCGGTGTTACCGCTCTGCTGGGGCTTGGCTTGGCGATCATGCCTTGGGGGTGTTGGGTTGGCGCTGCGCGTGGGGCTGCCGCCTTCGATCGGGTCGTCCAGGCGCATGGTAAGGGCAATGCGCTGGCGTTTGACGTCCACCTCTACCACTTTGACTTTGACCACGTCGCCGGCTTTAACCACATCGCGCGGGTCTTTGACAAACTTGCTGGCCAGTGCCGACACATGTACCAGGCCGTCCTGGTGCACGCCGATATCGACAAAGGCACCAAAGGCCGCCACATTGCTGACTACGCCTTCGAGCACCATGCCAGGCAGCAGGTCCTTGATGTCTTCCACGCCGTCCTGAAAGGTTGCGGTCTTGAACTCGGGGCGGGGATCGCGGCCCGGCTTGTCCAGTTCGTTAAGGATGTCGCGCACGGTGGGCAAGCCGAAGCGCTCGTCGGTGAACTCGGCTGCGTTCAATTGCTTGAGCAGGCCGCTGTCACCCAGTAGCGATTTCACTTCACGACGGGTTTTGACGATGATTTTTTCCACCACCGGGTAGGCTTCTGGGTGCACCGCACTGGCATCCAGTGGGTTGCTGCCATTCATGATGCGCAAGAAGCCAGCAGCCAGTTCGAAAGTCTTTTCGCCCAGCCGAGGTACGGCCTTCAGTGCCATTCGGTCGCTGAATGCGCCATGGGCATCGCGGTGAGCCACGATATTGCTGGCCAGGGTGGCGCTAAGACCGGAGACCCGCGCCAGCAAGGCGCTGGAGGCGGTATTGACGTCTACGCCCACTGCATTTACGCAGTCTTCCACCACCGCATCCAGCGTACGCGCCAGTTCGCCCTGGTTGACGTCATGCTGGTACTGCCCTACCCCAATGGCCTTGGGGTCGATCTTGACCAGCTCAGCCAGCGGGTCCTGCAGGCGACGGGCAATGGAGACCGCGCCACGCAGGCTGACATCCAGGTCGGGGAACTCGCGCGCAGCCAATTCCGAGGCGGAATAGACCGAGGCGCCGGCTTCGGAAACCACTATCTTCTGCAGTTTGCGCTCTGGCAGTTGCTTGATTAGGTCGGCGGCCAGCTTGTCGGTTTCGCGGCTGGCGGTACCGTTGCCGATGGCTATCAATTCCACGCCATGCTGTGTCACCAGGCGATTCAGGCGATGCAGGCTGCCATCCCAGTCGTTACGCGGCACATGGGGGTAGATGGTATCGGTGGCGACCACCTTGCCGGTCTTGTCGGTCACGGCCACCTTTACCCCGGTACGCAAGCCAGGGTCCAGACCCAGCGTGGCGCGCGGCCCTGCGGGCGCGGCCAGCAGCAGGTCTTTGAGATTGCTGGCGAATATCTTGATGGCCTCGGTCTCGGCGCTTTCACGTATCCGATTGGTCAGCTCCACTTCGAGCGTCAGGAATATCTTGGCACGCCAGGCCAGGCGCACGGTATCCATCAACCAGCGGTCGGCGGGGCGGCCGGCATCACGGATATTGAAGCGTGCGGCAATGCGGGTTTCGCCAGCCCCCGGCTTGCCTGCAGGCAGCTCGGCATCTTCGGGCAGCGCCAGCGTGAAGTTCAGCATGCCTTCGTTGCGGCCCCGCAATACGGCCAGCACCCGGTGTGAAGGTGCGCGGTGCAGGGGCTCACGGTGATCAAAGTAATCGGCGTACTTGGCGCCCGCTTCGCGCTTGCTCTCATCTGCCAGGCTGGCGACCAGCTCGGCGCGTTGCCACAGCAGCTCGCGTAGCTCGTGCAGCAGTGCGGCATCCTCGGCAAATTGCTCGATCAGGATATGGCGAGCACCATCCAGGGCCGCCTTGCTGTCGGCCACGCCCTTTTCCGCGCTGACAAAGCTTGCGGCCTCGGCTTCCGGCTGGCGGCCAGGCTCAGCCAGCAGCAGCTCGGCCAACGGCGCCAACCCGGCCTCACGGGCGATCTGCGCACGGGTGCGGCGCTTGGGTTTGTAAGGCAGGTACAGGTCTTCCAGCCGCTGCTTGTTGTCTGCCGTCAGCAAGGCAGTTTGCAGCTCGTCCGTCAGCTTGCCCTGCTCCTGCACCGAGGCGATCACGGCGGTGCGCCGATCTTCCAGTTCGCGCAAATAGCGCAACCGCTCATCCAGATGGCGCAACTGGGTATCGTCCAGCCCGCCGGTGGCTTCCTTGCGATAGCGGGCAATAAACGGCACGGTGGCGCCTTCGTCCAGCAGCGCCATGGTGGCGGCAACCTGGGCCGGGCGGCAGTTGAGTTCCTGGGCAATACGGTGTTCGATGGAAGGCAGCATGGCGTCTAGGCAGGGATACAGGAAAGACACAGCCCGGCTGTTTCCAACCGGGCCGCAAGGTTTTGATGCGTAATGGATTACTTGTCCAGCAGGATACGCAAGGTACGGCGCAGCGGCTCGGCAGCGCCCCACAGCAGTTGGTCACCACAGACAAAGGCGCTGACATAGTCCGGGCCCATATTGAGCTTGCGCACCCGGCCAACTGCGATATCCAGCTTACCGGTCACGGCAGTCGGTGTGAGTTCCCGCACCGTGGTGGCACGGTCATTCGGCACAAACCGGACCCACTGGTTGCTGCCCTTGATCAGGCTTTCGATCTCGGCCAGTGGCAGGTCGCGATTCAGCTTCAGCGTCAATGCCAGGCTATGGCAGCGCATGGCACCTATGCGTACACACAGGCCATCCACAGGTATGGGCGAACTGGTGCCCAGTATCTTGTTGACCTCAGCCAGGCCCTTCCATTCCTCCTTGGATTGACCGTTGTCCAGCTGCTTGTCTATCCAGGGAATCAGGCTGCCGGCCAGCGGTGCACCAAAGTGTTCGGTCGGGAAAGCGTCGCTGCGCATGGTTTCGGCCACGCGCTGATCTATCTCCAGAATGGCAGACGAGGGGTCATCCAGCAGGTGGGCGACAGAGGCATTGACCTTGCCCATCTGATTGAGCAGTTCGCGCATGTTCTGCGCACCTGCACCCGATGCGGCCTGGTAGGTCATGGACGACACCCAGTCCACCAGGCCTGCCTTGAACAGACCGCCCAAGCCCATCAGCAGGATGGAATTCGTGCAGTTGCCGCCGATGAAATCGCGGCCGCCACGGGAGATGGATGCCTTGATCTGGTCCAGATTGACCGGATCAAGCACGATCACAGCGTCATCTTCCATCCGCAGCGTGCTGGCAGCGTCTATCCAGAAACCATTCCAGCCTGCAGCGCGCAACTGGGGATGCAACTCGGTGGTGTAATCCCCACCCTGGCAAGTAATGATGACGTCCATGGCTTTCAACTCGGCCACAGACTTGGCGTCCTTCAAGGGCGCTGCGCCACGTCCTACGTCCGGCCCTGCCCCACCTACATTGGAGGTGGTGAAGAACACGGGATCGATCAGGGCGAAGTCGCCCTCCTCGCGCATGCGTTGCATAAGCACGGAACCAACCATACCGCGCCAACCAACCAAACCGACTTTCAACATGATGGTATTCCTATGATCCAGATTGTTTGTGATGCCTCATCGCCTGGATCGGCAATACTTGGCAGCAGCGACACAACCCTACGGGTTGATCTGCATTGCACCGCCAAAGCCTCAGAGCTGAGGAATCAGGAGTTTACCGCAAGCGCAGCCATTTTGTGGGCTGGTGCAGTGGGGTGGATTCTCCTGACCTTGTTGCCATAGCGGAATCCACTATCCGCTTATAGTTCTTATGGTTTCTGCTTATGCCAGCGCAGCCACCACCGCGTCGCCCATGCCCGAGCAGCTCACCTTCTGCGTGCCGGCTTCATAGATGTCCGCCGTACGATAGCCCTGGCGCAGCACGGTCTGCACAGCGGTCTCGATACGCTTGGCGATATCTTCACGCGCAAAGGTATAACGCATCATCATGGCCAGGCTCAGTATGGTGGCGAGCGGGTTGGCGACATTCTTGCCGGCAATATCAGGCGCCGAACCATGGCAAGGCTCGTACAGGCCCTTGTTGTTGGCATCCAGCGAGGCACTTGGCAACATGCCGATGGACCCAGTCAGCATGGAGGCTTCGTCACTGAGTATGTCGCCAAAGATATTGCCGGTGACGATCACATCAAACTGCTTGGGGTTGCGCACCAGTTGCATGGCCGCGTTGTCGACATACATATGGCTGAGTTCAACATCTGGATATTGCTTGGCCACGTCGATGACGATTTCCTTCCAGAATTCGGTGCATTCCAGCACATTGGCCTTGTCCACCGAGCAGAGCTTCTTGTTGCGCTTTTGGGCAATCTCGAACGCCACCTTGGCGATACGGCGTATTTCCGACTCGCTGTAGCGCATGGTATTGAAGCCCTCGCGCTCGCCCGCGTCGTTGACATGAATGCCGCGCGGTTGGCCAAAATAGATATCCCCCGTCAGCTCGCGCACGATCATGATATCCAGCCCTGCCACCACTTCTGGCTTGAGGGTAGAGGCACCGGCCAGTTCCGGGTACAGCATGGCGGGGCGCAGGTTGCCAAACAGGCCCAGATCCTTGCGGATAGCCAGCAAACCACGCTCCGGGCGCTTATCGCGCGGCAAGGTGTCGTACTGTGGGCCACCCACGGCGCCCAAGAGGATGGCATCGGCAGTGCGGACGACATCGCGTGTCGCTTCTGGGTAGGGCTCGCCATACTGGTCGTAGGCAGCGCCCCCCAGTGGCACGGTCACCGTCTCCACAGCCAGGCCGTCGGCCTTGAGTTTTTCCAGTACACGTACTGCCTGCGCAACGATTTCAGGGCCGATGCCGTCACCGGGGAGTATGGCGATTTTCATGGGTTCAACTTTCGTAGCAGATGGATGGGCCAGGCCGTAATGCAAGCGCTGGCAAAGCTCAGTTTTCAGTTAAGGGGCAACGGCGGCCGATTGCAGGCATCGGTTCGCCAAGCGCTCGCAATCGTTCATGGCTGTTGTGCTACCAGCGCACCCTCTTGCGCCAGGTAACCTTGCGCAACGCGGTAGCAATCTTCAATATGGTTATCCCCCAGGCGGGCGACCACGCGGTAGCTGATGGTGGCTGCCACCGCCTGGCCTGCCAGGGGTACAAAGCGCACCAGTGTCTTGCCCAGCAACTTGGTGCCCACTTTGGCCAGCAGCAGCTTGGCCAACTGCTTGGTCACCAGCCTGCCTATCAGCTCACTGCCCAGGCGGCCGGCGGCCAACATCACATACTTGCGGGTAGCGGGGTCCAGCTGCCCTATCTGGGTGTGCGACAAGCCAAAGCGCGCGCTGATGTTTTCCAGTAGCTCGGAGAACACCATGACGTCGGCCACCATGTCCATGCCCGGCACGGGAATGACGGCCGCACCGGCAGAGAGTCGCGCCCGGCGGCGAACCAGTGCATGGCAATCCGCCCGTATCTGGTCCAGCTGTGTCTGATTGGCCGGCAGCATCGTTATCCTCCTGTACTACGGCTTGGGCTCGCTGGTCAGGCGATCTACCAGCAATTTTTCGCAACACTTGAATCCTATCCAGCAAGCCAGCGCCAGATAGGACAGCGCTATCAGTTCCAGCAACTGCTGCAAGGCGCCATCGCCCACCACTTGCCAACCGTGCTCCCAGAACAACTCCAGATTGGCGCGCAGCAGGACGACCAGATTGAACGAACTGGCGCCGAAGCCCAGGAAACACAGCCCCATCAGCACAAAGGTCAGCCCGCCATGTCGCTGCAGCCGGCCCAGCAGAACGGCTCGCAAGCGACTAGTGGCAGAACCCTGGGACATACCCGGTCTCAGGAGAACAGCCAGGGCTGCTCTACGCGGCGCTGGGCTTCAAATGCCTTGATCTTGTCGGCGTGATTCAGGGTCAGGCCGATTTCATCCAGGCCATTCAGCAGGCAATGCTTGCGGTGCGCGGTGACATCGAAACCGAAAGATTGGCCGGCTGGCGTGGTCACAGTTTGCGCAGCCAGATCGACCGTCAGGCGGTAGCCTTCGCTGGCCGCGGTCTCCTGGAACAACTGATCCACCACCTCGGCCGGCAGTACGATGGGTAGCAGGCCATTCTTGTAGCAGTTGTTGAAGAAGATATCGGCAAACGAAGGTGCGATCACAACCCGGAAGCCATGGTCGTCCAGCGCCCAGGGGGCATGTTCGCGCGAGCTGCCGCAACCGAAGTTCTCACGGGCCAGCAGCACCTGCGCACCCAGATAGCGCGGGAAGTTAAGCACGAATTCGGGGTTCACCGCCCGCTTGCTGTTGTCCATGCCCGGTTCGCCATGGTCCAGATACCGCCATTCATCAAACAGGTTGGGGCCAAAGCCCGAGCGCTTGATGGATTTGAGGAACTGCTTGGGAATGATGGCGTCGGTATCGACGTTGGCCCTGTCCAGCGGGCAGACCAGGCCTTGCAGTGTGGTAAAAGCTTGCATGTTCTCTCTCGGTGACGAAGGCCCTTGCGGGCCAGGCAGCGGCCTTAGTTGGCAGCCCTCTCGATGGCTTCGCCACCCTTCTTGATATCTTTACCCAACCCCTGCATGGTATTGCAGGCTGTCAGTTGCATTGCAGCGATCAGGGCCAGGGCAAGGAAAGCAAATCGTTTCATGGTCTGTTCTCCAGGTTTGCTATGGTGTTTCGTCCGCTACGGTCAGGCAAAAGTTCTGACGTCGACAAAATGACCCGCAATTGCCGCGGCTGCCGCCATTTCGGGGCTGACCAGATGCGTGCGCCCACCCTGCCCCTGCCTACCCTCGAAATTACGGTTGGAGGTCGAGGCGCAGCGCTCACCCGGCTCCAGCCTGTCGGCATTCATGGCCAAGCACATCGAGCAACCGGGCTCGCGCCATTCAAAACCTGCCTCGACAAAGACTTTATCCAGGCCCTCGGCCTCTGCCTGCGCCTTGACCAGGCCCGAGCCCGGCACGACCAGCACGGCTTTCACATTGGCCGCCTTCTTGTGGCCGCGCGCAACCGCCGCAGCGGCTCGCAAATCCTCGATCCGGCTATTGGTGCAGGAGCCGATAAACACCTTGTCGACCGGAATCTCGCTGATCGGTGTATTGGCCTGCAAGCCCATATAAGCCAGCGCCCGCTCCATGCCGCTCTTGCGGGTAGGATCAGTCTCGTTGGCGGGGTCAGGTACACGGTCTGCCACCGTCACCACCATCTCAGGCGACGTACCCCAAGTAACCTGCGGTGCAATGCTGCCCGCATCGAGTTCGACCACCGCGTCAAAGCTGGCCCCCTCGTCCGACACCAGCGTACGCCAGTGCGCCACAGCCTGATCCCACACCTCACCCTTGGGCGAGAACGGACGACCCTGCAAATAGTCGATGGTGATCTGGTCCACGGCCACCATGCCAGCCCTGGCACCGGCCTCAATGGCCATATTGCAGAGCGTCATGCGACCTTCCATGCTCAGGGCGCGGATAGCAGCACCGCCAAATTCGATGGCATAGCCTGTGCCGCCGGCTGTGCCGATACGGCCTATCACTGCCAGGGCAATATCCTTGGCGGTGACGCCACGGCCCAACTGGCCGTCCACGCGCACCAGCATGGCCTTGGATTTCTTGGCGGTCAGCGTCTGGGTTGCCATGACATGCTCGACCTCGGACGTGCCGATGCCGTGCGCCAGACAGCCGAATGCGCCATGGGTGGAAGTGTGCGAGTCGCCGCAAACCACAGTCATGCCCGGTAGCGTGGCACCATTTTCCGGTCCCACCACATGGACTATGCCCTGGCGTTGATCCTTGAACGGAAAATATGCGAGCGCGCCGACCTCCCGGATATTGGCGTCCAGCGTCTCAACCTGCTGGCGCGAGATGGGATCCTTGATGCCCTCGTCCCAGTGATCTGTCGGCGTATTGTGATCCGCTGTGGCGACGATGGAAGAGATACGCCACGGTTTACGGCCAGCCAACTTAAGGCCTTCGAATGCCTGGGGGCTGGTGACTTCGTGAACCAGGTGGCGATCAATGTAGAGCAGCACGGTGCCATCGGCTTCCTCGTGCACTACATGGCTATGCCACAGCTTGTCGTATAGGGTTTGCGCCATAGTCTTTACAACCGGGTTGCGTCGGGGGATGTCGAACTTATCACGCAGCAGCGCGCACCGGCAACCGGGGGCGGGGAATATGCAAATGACGAAGCAAGCCGGTCATCCAGGCATCAAACCCGGCAGGTGGAGCAAAAGCTCCATTTGACGCGGTTTGAGCGATGCCAGGGGTCAGGATTTACCGCTGAGCTGAGGCCAGGCCATGCGCAGGTAGTAACCCATGGACCACAGTGTCAGCAAGGCGGCAATCACCAGGCAGACAGTGCCCAGCTGTTGGGTCGGAATGCCGGGTATGAAGTTCTCGTGCAGCAGCAACACGGTGATGGCCACCATCTGTGCCGCTGTTTTGAACTTGCCGACCAAGGAAACTGCCACGCTCTTGCTGGAGCCCAGCTGGGCCATCCACTCCCGTAATGCCGAGATGGTGATTTCCCGGCCGATGATGATGGCCGCCAGCCAGGCCTCGGCGCGATCCAGCTGCACCAGCAATATCAGCGCAGCCGCCACCATCAGCTTGTCGGCCACCGGGTCCAGAAAGGCGCCAAAAGCGGACAGCTGGTTCCATTTGCGCGCCAGATAGCCATCAAACCAGTCGGTAATACCGGCCAGCATGAACAAGGCGGCCCCGCAAAGGTTCTTACCTAGAGGGGAAAGCCAGGCGTCGGGTAGGTAATACACGCCGAGTATGAGCGGGATCATCAGTATCCGCGCCCAGGTGAGCAGATTGGGAAGATTGAGGGGCATGAAGCCAGCTAAGCCGATGGAAGTAGTGGTTGTAATGTCAGTGTAGTGCTTGGTAGATTTTTTCAGCGAGTGCGCGATTGATGCCTTCAACCTGGCACAGCTCGTCCACACTGGCAGCTTTGACGCCCTGCAGCCCGCCAAAGCGCGTCAGCAGCTTCTGGCGGCGCTTGGCGCCTATGCCGTCTATCTCCTCCAGACTGGATGATACCCTTGCCTTGCCTCTGCGGGCACGATGACCTGTAATGGCGAAGCGGTGTGCCTCGTCGCGTATGGTCTGTATCAGGTGTAAGGCGGCGGAATCACGGGGTAGATGCAGCACCTGGCCAGTCGACGGAATGACCAGCTGCTCCAGGCCAGGCTTGCGCGTTTCGCCTTTGGCCACACCCACCAGCAAGGCATCCTGCAGCCCCACCTCCTCGATCACCTCCACCGCGACCGATATCTGCCCCTTGCCACCGTCTATCAATATCACATCGGGGGCCACCCCTTCGCCAGCAGCAATCTTCTCATACCGGCGGGTCAGTACCTGGCGCATGGCGGCGTAATCATCACCGGGCGTGATGCCGTTGATGTTGTAGTGACGGTACTCCTTGGGCTGCATACCCAGCTTGTCATACACCACGCAGGATGCCACCGTTGCCTCACCCATGGTGTGGCTGATGTCAAAGCACTCAATACGCTGTGCGCTGTCCGGCAGGTTCAGCGCCTCCTGCAGGGCCTGTATACGGCCCAGTTGGGTGGATTCAAGCGACAAGCGCTGGCTGATGGCCAACCTGGCATTCTTGAGTGCCATCTCCAGCCACACCCGGCGCTCCGCGATGGGATTGGTCACCAGCGCGATCTTGCGGCCGGCCTGGGCGGCAAGCAGCTCGGCCAGTGTGCCGAACTCATCCGTGCCGTTACAGACGATGACGGGTGGGATGCTACGGTCCAGATAATGCTGTGCCAGAAACGCTTCCAGCGCGCCTTGCACCTCATAGTCCTCGCCATGGCTGGGGAACAGTGACTTGTCACCGACATGGCGGCCGCCGCGCACCATAACCAGGTTTACACAGACCATGCCCTCCTCGGCCGCGCACGCCACAATATCCACATCCGTCTCGCTGGCATTGCTGGAGACGAACTGCTTTTCCTGCACCTTGGCCAAGCTCTGTATCTGGTCGCGGTAGGCAGCAGCAGACTCAAACTGCCAAGCCGCTGCGGCATCGCGCATCTTCTCGTCCAGGGCGTTGAGCAGATCGTGCGTCTTACCCTGCAGAAACTGCGCCGCGTGGCTGAGATCGCGCTTGTAGTCCTCGGCGGATATCTCGCCAGTACAGGGACCGCTGCAGCGCTTGATCTGAAACAACAGGCAGGGTCGGGCACGGTGCTCGAACACGCTGTCTTCGCAGGTGCGCAGCTTGAATACCTTCTGCAGCAACTGGATGCTTTCGCGCACCGCGTAACCGCTGGGAAAGGGCCCGAAATACTGATTCTGCTTATCCAGCGCACCACGGTAGTAGGCCAGGCGCGGATAGGCGTGCCCGGTCAATACCAGATAGGGGTAGCTCTTGTCGTCGCGGAACAGAATGTTGTAGCGCGGCGCCAGCGCCTTGATCAGATTGTTTTCCAGTATCAGCGCCTCCCCTTCCGAGCGAACCACCGTGGTCTGTATATCAGCCACCTGGGTCAGCATCAGCTTGATGCGGGGGGATTGATCGTTTTTCTGGAAATAGCTCGATACCCGCCGCTTGAGGTCTATGGCCTTGCCGACATAAAGCACATCGCCCTTGGCCGACAGAAAGCGATACACGCCCGGCAAGCCTGGCAGCGAGGAAAGAATGGGCTTGGGGTCGAATGCCGACATGGCCGCCGTATTAGCGCAGAATGCGGTTATTGCGGGCTGGCGGGAACAGGCGCCGAAGCCGGCGCCACTGCCGTAGGGGCCGGCGCAGGTGCGGGCGTGCTGGCCTGGGGGGCTGCCTCCGGGTCATCCTCGGGTGGCGCTGCCGCCGGTTCGGCAGGCGGGGTAACCGGTGGCTGCACTGGCGTGGTTGCTATGGGCAGCGGCTTGCTGTCCAGTATCTGGAAGAACACCTCATCCTGACGCACCATGCCCAGCTCATTGCGCGCACGCTCCTCTATGGCGTCCGTGCCTGTCTTCAGGTCACGCACTTCCGCATTCATGGCATCGTTGCGCGACTGCAGCTTGGTGTTCTGCTGCTTCTGCTCGGCCAACTGGGTTTCTATCTGCCAAACCTTCAACCATGAGCCCTTGCCTATCCAGAGTGGCCACTGGAGCAGGACAATACAGGTAGCAAGGATCACGGCAAGAATACGCATGGGCGCGATTGTAAGGTGGGATGGGCCGATGCAGCAAAACAAAACAGGGATGCATCTGCATCCCTGTTCAGTATTACCGCGTCAAAGCCAAGCGGAATGCTTACTTCTTGATCTGGTAAAACGCTGCACGGCCTGGGTAGTAGGCAGCATCACCGAGTTCCTCTTCGATGCGCAGCAACTGGTTGTACTTGGCCATGCGATCCGAGCGGCTGAGCGAGCCGGTCTTGATCTGCATGCAGTTGGTGGCAACCGCCAGGTCCGCAATGGTGCTGTCTTCGGTTTCACCCGAGCGATGCGACATCACCGAGGTATAGCGATGGCGCTTGGCCAGGTCTACAGCCTGCAGGGTTTCTGTCAGCGAGCCGATCTGGTTGACCTTGATCAGGATGGAATTGCAGATGCCACGCTCTATGCCCTGGGCCAGTATCTTGGCATTGGTCACGAACAGATCATCGCCCACTAGTTGTACCCGGTCACCCAGGCGGTCTGTCAGCAGCTTCCAGCCGTCCCAGTCGCGCTCGCCCATGCCGTCTTCAATCGACAGGATGGGGTAGTTGTTGACCAGGCTTTCCAGGTAATCAACCATCTGGGACGAGCTCAACTCGCGCTTGTCGCTCTTCTTGAAGACATACTTGCCCGTGGCCTTGTCGTAAAATTCCGATGCGGCGCAGTCCAGTGCAATACAGATATCCTTGCCGAATACATAGCCAGCCTTTTCAACGGCGGCACGTATCATGTCCAGCGCCTCCTCGGCATTGGCCACATCGGGGGCAAAACCGCCCTCATCACCTACCTGCGTAGGCAGATGCTTGTCGTGCAGTATCTTCTTGAGGGTATGGAACACCTCGGCGCCATAACGCATGGCTTCACGGAATGTCGGTGCGCCCACCGGGACTATCATCAACTCCTGGAAATCCAGGCTGTTGTTGGCGTGCTCGCCGCCGTTGATGACGTTCATCATGGGCACAGGCAGTGCCATGGGGCCAGAACCGCCAACATAGCGGTACAAGGGCAGGCCGGCTTCTTCGGCTGCCGCCTTGGCCACTGCCATCGAAACGGCCAGGATGGCGTTGGCGCCCAGGCGCCCCTTGTCCTCGGTGCCATCCAGCTCCAGCATGGTGCGGTCGATAAAGGCCTGCTCTGACGCATCCAGGCCGATGATGGCTTCGCAGATCTCGGTGTTGATATGCTCAACAGCCTTCAGTACGCCCTTGCCCAGATAGCGGCTCTTGTCGCCGTCACGCAGCTCAAGCGCTTCACGCTCGCCGGTAGAGGCGCCGCTCGGCACGGCAGCACGGCCCATGACGCCGCTTTCCAGCAGCACATCAGCTTCAACAGTCGGATTACCGCGCGAGTCGAGGATTTCGCGGGCGATGACTTCTACGATTGCACTCATCGGTGTTTCCTTGATGCGATTTGGGGAATTCGATTCAGGTGATCTTGGCCGAACAAGCCGTCTGTAATCAAGCCATACCGGCTTACGATTCTGTAAGCCGGCACAGTTGGCAACACAGCATGCACCCCGACCACCTGTGTGGTGGGAAGCTACCCGACCTACAAGGTGTTCTCGTGCAGCGGCTGGCGCTTGACCAGACCATCCAGTTCCTTGAGCACCGCCAGCAACTCCTTCATGCGTGGCAGCGGCCAGGCATTGGGGCCGTCAGACATGGCGCAAGCCGGGTTGGGGTGGGTTTCCATGAACAGGCCCGAAATACCGACAGCCACCGCCGCACGCGCCAGTACCGGCACGAACTCACGCTGGCCACCTGATTTGTCGCCCTGCCCGCCAGGCAACTGTACCGAGTGGGTGGCATCGAACACCACCGGGCACCCGGTATCACGCATGATGGCCAAGCTGCGCATGTCCGAGACCAAGTTGTTGTAGCCAAAGCTGACACCACGCTCGCATGCCATGAAATTGTCCTCGGGCAGGCCGGCGTCACGTGCAGCTTCACGGGCCTTGTCCATGACATTCTTCATGTCGCCCGGTGCCAGAAACTGGCCCTTCTTGATGTTCACCGGTTTGCCGCTCTGCGCGCAGGCACGGATAAAATCAGTCTGGCGGCAGAGAAACGCAGGCGTCTGCAAGACATCCACTACATCCGCGACAGGCTGGATCTGGTCGATCTCATGGATGTCGGTCAGCACAGGCACGCCTATCTGCTCGCGCACCTTGGCCAGAATACGCAGGCCTTCATCCATGCCGGTGCCACGGAAGGACTTGCCGCTGGAGCGATTGGCCTTGTCGAAGCTGGACTTATAGATAAAGGGGATGCCCAGTTCGCTGGTGATTTCCTTGAGCGTGCCTGCCGTATCCAGGGAGAACTGCTCCCCCTCGATCACGCAGGGGCCCGCTATCAGAAAGAAAGGCTTGTCCAGTCCGATTTCGAAGCCGCAAAGTTGCATGGACTACTCCGGTAGGGGTGAGGCGTGAGGCGCGGCGCGGGATAGTGTCCCACCCACCACACCCCACCCCTCACGGGGTTGATCAGCAGCTCAGGCCTTCACGGCCATGCTCACGGGCGTAAGCGATTGCTGCCTCCACATAAGCCTTGAACATGGGATGACCATCTCGTGGCGTCGAGGTGAATTCCGGGTGGAACTGGCAACCAAAGAACCAACGATGACCGGGTAGCTCTATGGTCTCGCACAGGTGGTTGGGGTCAGTGGAACGACCACTGACCTTCAACCCTGCGGCCTCGAGGCGCGGCAGGTAGTGGTTGTTCACTTCATAGCGATGGCGATGGCGCTCGACGATGCGGACTGCGCCATAGACGGTTGCGGCAAGCGAGCCGGCTTCCAGATCGCATTCCTGGCTGCCCAGGCGCATGGTGCCGCCCATATTGGAATTCTCGTCACGAACTTCCACCTTGCCATCGTGGTTGACCCACTCGTCTATCAGCGCCACCACCGGGAACGGCGTTTCCAGCGTGAATTCGGTGGAGTTGGCATCAGGCATGTCCGCCTTGTGGCGGGCATACTCGATCAGCGCCAGCTGCATGCCCAGGCAGATGCCCAGATAAGGCACGTTGTTCTCACGGGCATACTGCACTGCACGTATCTTGCCCTCCACGCCACGCTTGCCAAAGCCGCCAGGCACCAGGATCGCATCCATGTTCTTGATCTGATCCAGATTGCCGCCCTCAAGCTCTTCCGAGTCCACATAGTGGATCTTCACTTCGCTCTCGGTATGGATGCCGGCGTGCTTAAGTGCCTCGATCAGCGACTTATAGCTCTCGGTCAGGTCCACATACTTGCCGACCATGGCGATGTTGACGGTCTGCTTGGGATTATCGATCGCATTGACGATACGATCCCACAAGGCCAGGTCGGCTTTGGGCAGATCCAGCTGCAACTGCTTGGCGATGATGTCGTCTATGCCCTGCTCGCTCAGTACGCGCGGAATCTTGTAGATGCTGTCCATGTCCGGGCAGGACACCACGGCCTTCTCGGACACATTGGTGAACAAGGCGATCTTGCGTTTTTCTTCTTCCGGCACCATGCGGTCTGCACGGCAGATCAGCACATCCGGCTGTATGCCGATCTCACGCAGCTCCTTGACGCTATGCTGGGTTGGCTTGGTCTTGATCTCGCCAGCAGCCGCTATATAGGGCACGTAGGAGAGATGGACGAAACAGGTGTTCTCACGCCCCAGGATAACGCCCATCTGACGGATGGCTTCCAGGAACGGCAGGGATTCGATATCGCCCACCGTACCACCAACTTCGATCACGGCCAGCTCAGCATCGCCTGCACCTTGATCAATGAACAGGCGGATTTCATCGGTGATGTGTGGGATGACCTGAACAGTTTTGCCCAGATAGTCGCCACGGCGCTCACGCTTGATCACCGACTCATAAATCTGGCCGGTGGTGAAGTTGTTGGACTTCTTCATCTTGGCGTGGATGAAGCGCTCGTAGTGGCCGAGATCAAGGTCGGTCTCGGCACCGTCTTCGGTAACGAAGACTTCACCGTGCTGCATGGGGGACATGGTGCCCGGATCCACGTTGATATAGGGATCGAGCTTCATCATCGTGACCTTCAGGCCACGTGATTCGAGGATAGCCGCAAGCGACGCGGCGGCGATGCCTTTCCCCAGAGAGGAGACAACGCCGCCGGTAACGAAGATGAACTTGGTCATGGCTGAAAACGCACAGTGGTAATTCCGTATTCTACTCCGATCGCCCCCTCCCCCTCAATCCGGATGAACGTAATTCCTTGGTTTTACCGATAATTAATTGCGCCAAGGCTCAGCGCGTCCAGGCGGCCACCCATTCATCCAGATGATCCTCCAGCATCCATTCATCCAGTATGTGCTGGCGCAGGGCATCGCCGCGTCGTGCCAACTCGTCCATATCAGACAAATGCTCGCGTATGGCCTTGATCCAGTCCGCATGGCGGTTCTTCAGCCGGGTTACCGGGAACCCGCCCTGGTAGGGCACGATATCGGTGCAAATGACCGGCCAACCGAGAATGCCGTATTCCAGCAAACGTAGATTGGACTTGGCCTCATTGAAGGGATTCATCTCCAGCGGCGCCAGCGCCAGATCTAGGTTCAGGCTGGCCAGCTTGGCCGGATAGTGCTCAAACGGCACCCCCCCATGCACCTCGGCCACAAAGGGACGGACGGCATCAGGGCACAGGCCAAAGAATATCCAGTCCACCTCGCTGGCCAGCTCCTTTACCACCGAGACTATCAACTCCAGATCCCCCGTATGCCCTACCCCGCCAGCCCACCCCACCCTGGGCTTGCGACCCTGTCGACGCAATGAGGTCAGATTGCCCCACACGGGCGCCTCCAGCCGATTCTTCACCACCCGGATGTCGTCGCACATATCGCGATACGCCTCCTGCAGCGGCTCGGTTGATACCACAAAGCGGTCTGCCAGGCGCACCCCTCGCCCGAACCGGGCGGCAATGTCCTTGGGGATTTGCGCCTTGTGCACGCTCTTGGTCGGCACATGGGTAATCAGATCGTCGATCTCATAAATCAACAATGGCCGCGCAAACTTGCTGTAGGTCTCCAGGATGGAGAGCTGCTCATCGGATGTCTGGCGCTGGAACACCAGGCCATCCAGCTCGATGCGCTCCAGGTCAGTCACGCTGAAATGCTGCTGATGTATGCGACCCCATAGCTTGCCGTGGCGGGTAGCCGTACGGGCCGGCATGATCAGCCGATAGTTGCCGCAACCCATGCGATCTGCCGGCAACACCACCACTCGCTTGAGTGGCCGCCAGGGCAAGGTATCCCACACCAAATTGACGCTGGGGTGCATATGGAACGGCTCCACCTCCAGCAGCAGGTTGGAGTTGTAATTCGGGTCGCGTGCCAGCTGCGGTAACCAGTCCCGGTACAGGGCCTCCTGCTCGGCGTTTTTTTGTTCCGCGCCCGCCGCGAACACGGCTGCCGCATTGCCGTCGCAAATCAGATTGACAAACGGTGTCCACAAAGACTGCAGGCCCTGCTGCGCCAGGCGCAGACACAGCTCCAACTCGGCGTCCTGGCTGTATTGTGCGGTGTTGAAGCCCCCCACCGCATAAAACACACTGCGCCGTATCGCAATGCAGCCGCCCCGCAATGCGGAAACATTCTGCGGCAGGTGGGCACGGCCCATGTAGCCGGCAAAATCCAGCGCAACCTGGGTATAGGCCGGCTCGGCCGGGCCGTTATAGCCCAGCACCCTGGCTGTTTCCCTGACCTTGCCCTGGCTGTCAAACAGACGCGGCGCCACCGCACCTATCTCCTGCCGCAACGCAAGGCCAGTCAGCTGGCTCAACCAATCGGCATCCAGCACGGCGATATCTGGCTGCAGCATGACTAGGATCTCGCCCTGGCTGGCATCCGCCAAAGCGTGATACAGCACCGGCAACGACTGCAGGTCCGGCGAGGTAAAGACCTTGAGCCGCGGATCGTCCAGCGCATCCAGTTCATTCAGCCAAGCCACCATGGCCGGATCTTGCGATCCATTATCCAGTATCAGCAGCTCATAGTTGGCATGGCTGGTCTGGCTGACCAGTGACTCCACCGCTCGCTGCACCTTGTCAAATTGGTCGCGTACCGGCAATAGCAAAGACACCAGTACGTCCGCCGGGGCGGCGTAGTCCAGCCTGAAACTACCGGGGAAGTAGCCAGGGCGTATGCTGGCGGGCAACTGGCAACGGTCTATATGCTGCTGCAGGGCTTCCCGCGCACGCGCTATCAAGACCTCGGAGTCCGCCCGGACATGGCCGCCGTCCTCTGCCCGGTGATATAGCACGTCAGCCAGGTGGCCTATGGCCGGCGCGCCCAAACGCTCGAATGCTCGCAACACCAGGTCAGATTCCTCCACACCCGCCAGCGAGGCATTGAAACCGCCCAGTTCCTTGTATGCCTGGGCCCGCACCAGCAACAGCCCCCCGATATAGGGCTGGGCTCGCAGCAAGTCCAGATTGATATCCGGCTTGAACTGCGGATGGCTGTAGTGACCTTCCACGCCCAGGCGGTCCTCGTCTGTGTAGAGCACCTGCCAGGCAGCATGGCGATGGCTGGCCTCCATGGCAAACAGCAAGGCGTGGGCTGCCAGCTCGTCGCCTGCGTCCAGCGTACATATCCAATCAGCCGTAGAAGCAGATGCCGCCATATTGCAGGCTGCCACCGGCTCGCCGCTGATACGCCCCCAGCGGAAGCGCTCGCCCAACGGCAGGCCCCCTGGCGCGTCGCGGTCCGACAGTACGGTGATGATCACGTTGTAATACAGCTGGGCAGACAGCGACTGTATGCTGCGTACCAAGCGCTTTTCGCAGTCGCCCAGGGCATAGAGGAAAATCTCCACGCAGGGATGAGATGGCCAACTGGCCATATGCGACTCGAACAGCTTGGCCTCGATATCGCTGAGCGCATGGCGCTTTAACCAAAGCTCGTACCCATCTTCTTCCGTGCTGGCCGTCGTGCGGCGGTAGTCGACCAGATCGCGGTCCGATGCGCTAGGCGCAGCAATCACCATCAAGGTCTTGGCCGTCAGCTCACGCCGCTCCTGCGGTGTGGCATTGCTGAGGCTGAAGCGCCCCAACCCCACATCACGTGCCTCGGTATCGGTCTCGGCCTTGCTGGCCTCATCCTGCAAGCGCGCATCAGCCTGATAGGCCACCGTTGCCAGACACAAATCCATGCTGTGCAGCAGTCTCGCCAGCTCCTTGCGGGTCCAGGGCCGTGGTGCGGCCAGTTGGTCTGGTTCATCCACCGGCCATCGGCCTTCAGCCAGCTCTGCCAACAGCAGCACGTTGCGTGCATTGGGCACGCTCAGATGCAATCGAGCCTTGGGTGTCAGCAAGGGACGCAATTGCTTGAGCCAGCCCCAGGGGTTGAGCAGGCGGGCAAATTGGTCGCCAAACAACAGCAAATCAACCGTGCCCGCTTGCAAGGGCAGATCACCAGGCACACCCTCATGCCAAGAGCCGAAAGGCTCGTGATTCAAGGCCCAGGCGGCACGCCCCAGGCTGTCCAGCCGTATGGTCAGCACCTGCCCTGCGCGCTGCGCTTCCGCGCAGACATCCCTACCGCGCCAGTCGCCGCCAACAAACTCAATGGCTGTTGCAACCACCTGGGCATCGGCCGCCCATTGCTGTCTTAGTGCGTCACGCGACTGTAGGCTGGCCGGGCTATGCTGCTCGAATTGTCGTTGCCAGGGCTGTTGCAGCAAATCTCGGGCATCCGTCACCGGCTCCGCCTGCGTAACGCGCCAAAGCCGTCCCATCAGCTCGGCCACCCGCTGGGTGGCCTGGCCATCGGCAGCCGCATTCAAGCGGGGTGCAAAGGCCGCCATAGCGGCCAGCTTCCCGCTGCGCCAGCCCGGCTGATCCAGCAATCGGCTAATGTTGTCTGCCAGCTCCGCTGGCGGGCTGACCACCACACCTGCCTCTGCCGGCAGGCCCGGCCCATAGAGCGCAGCCGAGTCGGTCAGCAGGTTGATGGCAGGCACCCCTGCCATGATGGCTTCCACCAGCAGGCCGGAGTTCACCGCCACCACCAGGTCTGCCGCAAGCAATGCCTGTACCGGCTCGGCATTGCTATAGGTCCAGTGCTGGTGATCCACGCCGTGGCGGGCCGCAATATCGGCCAGCGCATCAGCGCTGTGGCTGCCGGTAGCTGGCCTATCCTTGATAACGCAGTGATAACGTCCACGTATCTGTTTGATTGCCCTGAAAAATGCCGACACGCTCCAGGCGTACAGGTCTTGCCGCATGCTGGCCGAATGCGGGGCCGACCAAGTTGTGGCAAACAGGACGATAGGCTTGTCACTGACCGCAATACCCAGGGATTCGCAGAGTAGGCGCCGATGCTCGGCACGCTGTCCGCGCTCGGCATGCAGGCGGTCAAACTGTGGCAAGCCGGTTTCAATCAGGCGATCCGGAGCGTAGCCACCGCATTCGTAATCTTCACGGGCAATCGGACCAGAGATGGCCATCCAGTCGGCGTTCTGCTGCTGGTGCATGCCAAAAGGGAAGAAGGTAGACGGGTTGTGCTCCAGATGCAGACTGGGCACGCCCCGCGCCTTGGCCCACAGCACGGCCGTCTTGGTCATGGCCATGTAGTCCTCGTTGACCACCAGCAAGCCAACCGGGTACTGCGCCGCCACTGCATCCAGCTCACGCACCAATTGCTGCAGCCAGGCCAGCATGGCATCGCTGGCCTGGGCTTCCAGCGCGGCTGCGATGCCAGGTTGATGCAGATAAGCCGCGTGCCCGGCCTCAAAAGCCGCCCATTGCCGAGCCTGCTCCGGCCCAAAGGCCTCATCGCGCATGCGCCGACCGGCCAGTATGCCTGCGTGGGGAATCTCCTCGGCCAGGATATGAATGGCGGCACCATGCTTGTTGAGCACCTCGCGCAACTGCAAGGTGGCGAACTGCGCCACCGTGACGATTACATGGGGTTCACGCCCAGCCAGATAATGGTCGAGCACGGCGGCATTTTTGTCCCACACCAGCCAGATCAGGGCAGCACGGCCTGCTTGCTTGGGCTCAGTCATGCGCGGTTTCCTTGAAGGCGCGATAGTGCTCCTTGAGCAGATCGGGCAAGAGGTAGTAATCATAGGCAGGTGCCAGATTCACCCCCCGATAGGTCAACGCCTGGCCCAAGCCAGCTTGCTGGTGCCAGTCCAGCGTGGACTTCAGTGCCAGTTGGTCCAATACCTGCTGCCTACGCCAACGCAACAGATCATGCCGGGGGATGTCGCCCAACCAGCTGATATCGGGCAGTTCCGCATCGCTGCGCGGGTTGGCGCTGCAGCCATCAGCCCAGCACAGAAAAAGAAAATAGCGGTTACGGAAATGGCCCAGGTGGTTGTCCAACCGCTTCTGCCAGTCACGCGGCGGTTCCTGAACCAGCCAGCTTTCCAGGTCGTCGAGAAAGGAAGCAAAATGGGCGTCCTCGCTACGCCATGACAGCCAGCGCAACCAGAGCGGACGCCAGCGGCCGGGCGTATCAGCCAATTGGGCAAAGCCCTGCGTACCAGGCGGCAGCCACTGCCGTATCGCGAATTCCATATTCACTGCTCCATCAGGTGCGCACAAACTCGTCACGCAGCAGGCCAAATTCCACCACATCCAGCCAGGCGCCACGCTTGTAGACAGCCTGGCGCCGTAGGCCTTCCTGCTGCATGCCCAGCTTGCGGGCAAGCGCCAGCATGGCTTGGTTGTCGGCAAAGGTGCCGCAATGAATGCGATGCAGGTTGAGGTTGTCAAAGCCATGGGCCACGATCAGTCTGGCAGCCTCCAGGCCATAACCCTGGCCCCAGGCCGTGCGATCACCCAGCAACACGGCAAACTCGGCACTGCGGTTGCCTGCATGCAGGGCTTGCAGGCTGATATTGCCGATATGACGGCCATCGTCACGTACCACCATGGCCAAGGTCAGCGCATCGCGGGTTTGCCGGCTACGGGCGATGAAATCACGCGCCATTTCACGGCTGTAGGGCCAGACGCCATGGCTATTGCCGGCGCAGACCAGGGGGTCGTTCAGCCAGCCAGGGTAAGGGCCGTCCGCATCGGCGTCGCACAAGGCGCGCAAATCCAGCCGACTGCCTTGTAACAGCGATGCCATCACGCCCCCTCTTCCTTGAGGCTGTCTAGTTGTCCGAACACCTTGCGGAAGGCCGCTATCAGCTGTGCCAGATCGCCATCCGTCCATCCGGCATGTACCAGGTCACCGGTCAGCAGTTCACTGATATGCATCCGTTCCGTTACCGGGCAGAGCACCTCGTGATAGTCAGGCAAGCGTCCCTCTGCCCTGGCCAGCGAGAATGGAAAACCCTCAGGCCCCATGGCGATGCCTTTGCGGTACATAGGCTGCCAGTAGATAGGTTTGACGTAACCCTCGCCAATTGGAAAACCTTCGGCCCGCATGGCCGCGGCAACACGGGCGCGCGGCACGCCGGTTGCGGCAGCCGCATAGTGCATGGGGAACACATACCAGCCGTGTGCGATGCCCGTCTCCACGCGCGGCATGGTCAGCCCAGGCAGGTCTGCCAGTTCGCGTATCAGGGTGGCGGCATTGTCCTGTCTGCGCTTGAGCAACTGCGGCAGCTTCTTGAGCTGCTCGGCCGCAATGGCGGCCTCGATCTCGGTCATGCGGTAATTGAAACCGATCAGGTTGACCAGGTCCTCGGGCGCGATATCAGGCGACTTCTGCTGTACCACCACCTCGGCATGATTGCGTATCAGTTGCAGCCGCTCTGCCAGCCTGGCGTCCTGGGTGGTCACCACACCGCCTTCGCCGCTATGGATGGTCTTGTGATAGTTGAGGCTGAAGACAGTCATGTCTGCCTCACCACCTGCCAGCCTGCCATTACGGCTGGCGCCTGGCCCTTGGGCATTGTCCTCAATCACGGTAATGCCTAGCGGCTTTGCCAGCGCCTTGATGGCGGCGATATCGGCAGGGTAGCCGAACAGGTCGACCACGATGATGGCGCGGGTACGGGGTGTGATGAGCGGCCGGATGGTCTCGGGCGTCAGGCAGAAGGTCTGCGGATCGATATCGGCAAATACCGGTATGCCACCATACACCACGGCCGCCACGGCGGAGGCGCTCATGGTGTAGGCCGACACGATAACCTCGTCACCAGGCCCGACACCTGCGGCACCAACAGCGGCAAACAGGCCTGAAGTCGCAGAGTTGAGACTGACGGCGTACTTGACCTGGAAATACTGCTCCCAGGCGCGCTCCAGCGCCTGCACCCTTGGCCCGCCAAAGAAATCAGGCGACCAAGTTCCCAGGAACTGCGACAGCACGCCGCTATCGAGCACCGCGTTGACGGCGCTGCGCTCTTCATCGCCCAAGGTGCGATAGGTGGGGGGCGCCTCATGGCGCACCGGCTCGCCACCCAGCAACGCGAGTCTGTTTTGCATGTACCTGCCCTGTCTTTGGCTATTTGTTGAGTAGGCTCGGACGACGCCCCCGGCATACCCTTATGGCTACCTACACTCGCACAAGCAATTCCAGTACCAGCTTACCCAGACGCTCGGTAGCCTGTCCATCCGGCAACGGCGCCAAGGAGGGGGGCAGCGTGTCCAGCCAGCCAGCCAACTGCGTGGCAAAGCCAGCACGGCTGCTTACCGCCGTACTCCAGCCCTGCCGGTTGGCGGGCAGCACATCCGTCCCCATCAGGCCAGGTTGATAGCTCAATACCGGCTTGCCCAGCAGGCAGGCCTCCTGCAGCAACATGGAATTCATGCCCAGCACGCCATCGGCGGCCAGCACCCAATCCCGCCCATTGTCACCTTCGGCCAGTTTGGCCCAGGCATGGGGCGCAAGGCGCGAGCGCCAGTCAGGCACGCACTCACGCGGGTGGGGTCTAACCCAAACCTGTGTGGGCCTTATCAGTGTCGGTATCGCAGCCACCAGGTCCGCCCAGACATCGGCTTCGCAGTAACCGACGGCCCGGCGTGCCGCAGCCTCGCTACCGTAGAGCGCCGCCAGTGGCTGTGAGACAAACAAAAGCGCCCGGGATTGTCCTGTCTGCTGATCATCACGCAGGGCTTGTCGCCTAGCAGGGGTAAACGCCTGCAGCAACGCCGGCAAGGCATCCAGCGCGGGTTGGCCGGTGATGTGTATCTGGGGCGCCCCCAAGGTGCGAAGCTCAGTGGCACTTCCCGCATCCATCACGGCGAGGTGGTCTGGCCAGCTCCAGTCCTGGCCAGATTGGAAGCGCAGCGGGTAGTTGGACCAGAAATCCAGCAGGGCCAGGCTGGTCAACCCATCGACTCGGGCTTGCTGCCACAGCAACCGCTCCAGATCCACACCATTGGCCGAGGTTGCCGTCAGCAAGAGAGCGGCCCTATGCCGGGCCAGCCAGGCTGCCGCATCGAAACCGTGCTCGGGCAGCGGCTCCACCTGCCAGCCCAATGCTGCCCACAAGGCGGGTGCCTGCCTATACCCCGCAGCATGAATGCGGCACCCCTGCTGTCTCAGCCACGCCAATGCCGGCGCCAGGGCATTGGCACCGCCCGGGTCACCGGCTACCGCCAAAATCAGGGGTTCAAGCAAGCCTCACCTCGACACCGCCCTGCTGCAGGCTGGCGATAGCAGCCTCCGCCAGCCGCAAGGCGGCCAAACCGTCGCCGCCTTGGCAGAGTACAGGTCGGCCTTGCTGTACCGCCTCGACCAGGTCGGTAACGGCATGCAGCAGCACATCCTTCAGCAGATCATCCTGCCGCCCTTGCGGCAAGAGTTGCCGGTAACCGGGGTAATCTGGGCTCTCGCCAGCACGCCAGGACTCGAATACCTGGCCAGACTCGCTAAATCGCAGCCTGGCCTGGTCGGTAAATACTTCCAGCTCAAAACTGGCATAGTCGTGATGCGACAAGGCCTGCAACCACCCTGTAGCACCGCAGGCAAACCCAAGCTGCACCGAGGGGCTGGGGTCCTGCTCATAGGCCGGCATACCGCAATCCACGGCACGAACCGTCACAATCTCGCCGGCCAGCAGCCGTGCCCAATCCAGCCAGTGGCTGCCATTGTGGGTAATACCCTTGGTGTAATGCCCCTGCAATGACAAAACCCTGCCACATTCGCCACCGCGCAGGCGTGCGGCAATATGCTGCAGGCGGTGGGAATAGCGCCGGCTGTAGTTCACCGCCAGCTGCACGCCTCGCTCACTAGCCAATGCAAGCAGCGCAGCCGCTTCGTCCGCTGTAAGCGCCAGGGGTTTTTCCACCAGCACGCCACGCACGCTGGCGCATTGCAGTACGTCACGCAATACTGCGGCATGGGTCGCATCCGGGCTGGCGATACTGACCAGTGCAGGCTGGCACTGCTGCAGCATGGATACATGGTCGGCATAGGCAGGCACACCATAGGCCTGCGCCGCTTGCTCGCGAGCCGCTTCCACAGGGTCCGCCACGGCAAGCAGGCTTACGCCAGGGTGCTTGGCGTAAGCCGCCGCGTGATTAGCCACACCCACGCGGGCCGAGAGGCCGACAAAACCGGTTCCAATACGCCCACAGCCTATCACGGCAGCCGACAGGATCATGCCAAGCAGTCCCAGCTCAAAGGCGTGCCGCGCGGCAAATCACGCCCCGCACGGCGCCCCAGTACGACCTCCAGGTGTTTGGGCGGCAAGCCCAGGCCTGGGCGTATGGCACGGACATTGTCGGCGCTGAATATCTCGCCAGCAGCGATATCCGCAACCACATACAAGGAGCGGCGATACACCAGCGACTTCTGCTCGGCACTGGTAGCACCATACTGGACTTGACCCATGGCCTGCCAGGCACGCTCGGTTTCGACCACCAGCGAAGCCAGTTCTGCAGGCTCCAGCGAGAAGGTCGCATCCACCCCGCCATCCGCACGGCGCAAGGTAAAATGCTTCTCCACCACCACCGCCCCCAAGGCCACCGCCGCCACCGCCGCACCTACTCCCATGGTGTGATCAGACAGCCCCACCTCACAGCCAAACAGCTCGCGCAAATGAGGAATAGTACGCAGGTGGGTATTCTGCGGTGTCGCAGGATAGGTGCTAGTGCATTTGAGCAGTACCAGGTCACGACACCCCGCCGCCCTCGCCTCGCGCACGCTCTCGTCCAGCTCTGCCACATTGGCCATGCCGGTGGAGATGATCATGGGCTTGCCAGTGGCAGCTACCTTGCGTATCAGCGGTATGTCGGTGTTCTCGAAACTGGCTACCTTGTAGGCAGGCACATCCAGCGTCTCCAGAAAGTCCACCGCTGTCTCATCGAAAGGGGTGGAGAACGCCAGCATGCCCAATGACTTGGCCCGCTCAAAGATGGGCTGATGCCATTCCCAGGGGGTGTAAGCCTCCTGGTACAGCTTGTAGAGCGAAGTCCCGGCCCACAGGCTATTGGGGTCGCCAATATGGAACTCGCCCTGGTCCAGGTCCAGCGTCATGGTGTCCGGCGTGTAGGTTTGCAGCTTGAGCGCATGGGCGCCCGCCTGCGCCGCCGCCTCCACAATGGCCAGGGCACGCTCCAGCGACTGATTGTGATTGCCGCTCATCTCCGCGATCACAAACGGTGGCGCATTCAGGCCTATCTGGCGTGAACCTATCTTGAATCCGCTCATGGGTATTTGGCTCCCTGCAGGCCCTATGCCTGCTACAAGATTATCAGGCCTGTCCCATTGCGTGCAGGCCAATCGGGCCTGGCTCTCAGCAACTGGCCGGGGCCGTGTCCAGATGCCGTACAAAATGGCAATCCGCCTGCACATAGCCCGCCTGCCGAAACAAGCCCAAGGAGGCCTGATTGTCCGGTCTTACGATAGCGTCGATTGCCTGCAGATCCGGCCAGTATTGCTTGATCTCCTGATCGCCGCGCTGCAGCATGGCACGGGCCCAGCCCAGGCCTTCGCGACCAGCCAGCAGATAGATCGACACCTCGGCCCGCCCTGCCCCAGTATGGTCATAACGCAGCACCCCCACCGGTCCATCGCTGGCTTCGGCCACCAGCAAGCGGCGATCCGGGTTGAGCAGCGAGGCCGACAGCCAGGCCAGGTGCCTGTCCCATGGTATAGGTGCAGTCTGCAAAGACCAGCGCCGCACCGACTCGGCGTTGCGCCCTTCATGCAGCAAACGGGCATCGTCCTGCGTCGCCGGTCGTAGCCTTAGCCCCTGCGCCAGCAAAGCCGCCGCGACCCGCTGCGCGCCCAAGCCATCCACCAGTTGCCCCGATCGCTGCGACAGGCTGTGGCGCAAGCCATGGTTGCCTGCCAGCAGCCGTATGGCCTCGCGCAAACCCGCCACGGTCACCTGCCCGGCCTCGCCCAGATACAGCTGCGCACCGGCGGCCGCCATATGCTCAGCGTTGGCAACCTGGTTAGGCGCAACCGCAATGCACAGGGTTGGCAGGCCCAGGGCAGCGCGCTCCCAACTGGTGCCACCGCCCGCACCGACAAATAGGTCGGCCTGGCGCATCAGGCTGGCAAAGTCGGCCACATGCCGGTGCAAGCGCCAGTGCGGCTTGCCCTCTGCTTTTTCTACCAAACCCGCCCAGGCTGGGTTGGCCGCACCCGCCACGAAATCCACTTCCAGATCGGGCAGTTCTGCCAAGGCATCCATGGCCTTGAAGGTCTCGCCGCCTGCATCCACCCCGCCAAAACTGACCACGACCCGCTTTGCCAGCGGCGCAACCACCATCGCCCCGCCGCGGTACGCCGGCCGTAGCAAGGCATAGCGCGGGCCAAGCAAGGCCCGGGCATGGCTGGGCAGCAAGCGGGTGTAATCGGCATGCGGTGCTGACAGATTCTGGTCCAACAGCAGGTCGGCCGCATGTCTGCGATTTGCCAGATCATCCACCACAGCAATGCGCTGCGTGTACTGCCGGGCTGCCTGCTGCCATTGCGCATCCAGGCCGTAATGATCAACCACCACCCAGTCGAACTGAGCCTGCGCGGGTAACACTGCCCTCAGGGCGTCGATATCAGCCTGCCAATCCAGGGCGGCCTCGATATCCACCTCGGCCGCTTCCCCCGGATAGACCGCCGGCAAAGCATGGGCAACAAAACCCTGGCCCGCGATAAGGCCGAGCGCATTGCCCGGCAAGGCCCTGCAGGCAAAGCTCACTGTCGCACCTGCTGCAGCCAGCACATGGGCCAATGTCAGGCAGCGCATAACATGGCCAGAACCTATAGCCAGCGAAGCATCTGTCCGGAACAGGATATTCACTGTTGTATCTCGCCGCCCGCCAACAGGGCACCATAGAGATACTCCGCCCGCTGCCAATCCTCTGCTGTATCGATATCCTGCACCAGATAGCGCGGCAGTATCACTGGCAAGGAGGCAGGCGAGAAAATCACCTCTCCCCGCAACCAGGCCTCAGCCCTGCCCCAGTAGAACTGGCCGGCATCATGGTAAGCCTCCTCCAGATCCTGCGAGCGGGTGTTACGGAACTCCGGGTAAAGCGCATCGACACAGCCATCCTGGTCCAGCCGAATGGCACGCTGCACCGGAAAAGGAAAACTGGTTACCGAGAAGGCATAGGCCTTGTCGGTGCGGGCGCTCAGCGCGGCATGGCCGGCCCGCAGGTACTGCGCTTGCACGAAGGGCGCCGTGGCATAGATGCAGCAGGCCATTTCAACGGGCTCGCCAGCTGCCTGCAGGGCGGTAATCGCGTGCTGTATCACAGCAATGGTGGTGGTATGGTCATCGGCCAACTCAGCTGGGCGGGTAAAAGGCACCTCTGCCCCCAGGCCAAGGGCTAGCGCCATGATCTCGGCATCGTCCGTGCTGACCACAATACGGTCAAACAAGCCGCACGCCTTTGCGGCAGCGATGGAGTAGGCCAGCATGGGACGCCCATGAAACAGCCTGATGTTCTTGCGTGGTATGCGCTTGCTACCGCCACGGGCGGGAATAATGGCGACCTTGGTCATATCATGGCAGCTATCTTGGGTTGTCCGGCAATTCACCATGCCCCTGCGTAAAGCAAATGGGCGTCAATGTTTCTCCAGCAGAAACCAGGTGCAATCCGTGCCAAGGAAAACCGGATCGCGGCGGTAGCTGAAACCGTAGTCCACCAGCGCCAGGTCCGGATAGCGATCCAGCATCTCGCCAGCGAAGTCCCGTTTGAACAGCTTGCCTTCATGCCCACGGTAGCTGATCTCGACCGGCGAGGGATTGTAGTACTCCACCAGCAGGATGTAGCGCCGGCTCGCTTCATACAGCTTGCCATAGGCAATAGGCAACAGCTCCGGCGCCAGATGTATCAATACCCCCTTGATCAGCGCAAGGTCCGATTGTTTGCTTACCGGGTAGTCAAACAAGGAGCCATGCCATACATCGGCAATACCCAGCTGGCTGACCTCGGCATGCGCCTTGGCATTCAGTTCCACGCCCGACAACTGGCAGTGTGGCAGCAGTTGCCTCAAGGCTTGCAGGTTCAAGCCACGGTTGGTGCCAAACTCGATCAGGCTCTCCACCTTGCCGGTACGCCCCAGCACCTTGGCAAACAAGGCCAGGTTGCTGGCCAATAGCGCCGGTCCGTGATTGCGCTCGACATAGTCATCGCCGAAATCACCTTGCCAGAAGGCTTCCTGTTCACTGGGTGTACGCATTGCTGCCTGCCTAAGTAGATGAATACCAAAAAACACCAATGCCTTTACCGTCCGCCTAGCTGGCCGCCTTGCGCCAGTAAGCCGAGAACTCGTCGATCGGCATTAGCTCGTCAACTATCCCATGCGCCTGCCGGTAGTCGTCCACCGCCTCCTTGCAGCCCGGGAACGACAAGTAGTCATCCACGATGACAAAGCCGCCAGGGCTAAGCTTGTGATACAGATGCTGCAGGCCGTCCATGGTCGACTCATACAGGTCGCCATCCAGCCGCAGCAGGGCCAGCTTCTCGATAGGCGCAATGGGTAGGGTATCCTTGAACCACCCCTTGAGAAACTGTACCTGCTCGTCCAGCAGCTCATATCGGGCAAACAGGTCCTTCACCGCATCGATGCCTATAGCCAAGTAAGGGTACTGCCCCTTACTGAAATCCAGCCCCTTGTCCTGCGCCAGGCTGGCCTTGGGCAGGCCGTCAAAGGAATCCGCCACCCAAACCTTGCGGTCATCCATGCCATGCGCCGCCAGAAAGCCCCGCATGAACAGGGTGGCGCCACCCTTCCACACGCCGGTTTCTATCAGGTCGCCAGCAATCCCGTCCAGGCGTATCCGATCCAGGCACTGGTGCAGATTGTCCATGCGCTTGCGGCCTATCATCGAATGGGCGACAAACGAGAAATTGCGAAACTCGGTAATCTCTTCCTGGCCGGCAGCGGTCATTCGCATGGCAGGTAGCACCCCGCCGGTTTCCTTGTTGCTGGTCACTGCAGCGAAATACTGGGTCTCCTCTATCGCCAGGAAATCCTTGATCAACTGGCCTATCGCTGGGCGATCCGGAAAAAACAGCAACTGATACGCCAGCATCACGATCCGTGCTTCATTCTCGATATAGAGATCGTTCAGCAGGCTTTTCTTCAGCAGGGACAAATAGCGTTCGCTTGGGTGCATCGACTATCCTATGTTTGCCTACTCTATGTTTGTCTACTATCCCGCCAAGGCTGTAATGGCTTGGCGCAGTGCTGCCACAACCTGATCCTGCTCGCCATCCTGCAAGGCGGCATACATGGGCAGGCTGATGGCCTCGGCGTAGTACTGCTCCGCTTCAGGGTAATCACCCTGCTTGAACCCCAGCGCCTGGTAATAAGGCTGGGTATGTACCGGGATGTAGTGCAGGTTCACGCCGATACCGGCCGCGCGCAAGGCATCAAATACCTTGCGATGGTCCAGCCCACCCTGCACCCTGACCACATACAGGTGCCAGGCCGACTCCGCCTCTGCTTGCCGATGTGGCAATTGCAGCGGCAGATCGGCAAGCAGCGCATCATAGCGGGCTGCCAAGGCACGGCGGCGCGCCAAAAACACCGCCAGTCGCTGCCATTGCGAATAACCCAAAGCCGCCTGGATATCAGTCATCCGAAAGTTGTAGCCCAGCTCCAGTTGCTGGTAATACCAGGGGCCATCGCTCTCGCCCTGCATCAATGCGGTGTCGCGGGTAATGCCGTGGCTGCGCAGGCGCGCCAGGCGCTCGGCCAGGTCATCGCGATTGGTCAGTATCAAGCCCCCCTCGCCAGTCGTAATGATCTTGACCGGGTGAAAGCTGAATATGGTCATGTCGGCGTAATCGCCACAACCCACCGGCCTGCCCCTATAGCTGGCCCCGACTGCGTGAGATGCATCCTCAATGACATAAAAACCATATTGGCGAGACAGCTCGCGTATGCGTGCCATATCGCAACTCTGCCCGGAGAACGCAACAGGCACCACAATCTTGGGCAAACGACCTGCCAGCGCTGCGGCCTCCAGCTTGCGGGCCAATTGCTGCGGACACATATTCCAGGTGCGCGGATCAATATCGACAAAATCGACGTCAGCGCCGCAATAACGCCCGCAATTGGCGCTGGCCACAAAGGTATTGGGCGTGGTCCACAGCAATTCGCCCGGCCCCAGGTCCAGCGCCATGCAGGCAATATGCAGCGCCGCCGTGGCATTACAGACAGCCACGGCATGCCTGGCCTCGCAATGCTCGGCAATTGCACGTTCAAACCGGGCAATGGCAGGCCCTTGTGTCAACCAATCCGACTGCAAGGTGGTCACAACGGCATCAATATCGGCCTGGTCTATCTGCTGGCGACCGTAAGGAATCATGGCATCAGGGCTGCTGGTTGAGCGCAGCCGTTTCGGCTACCGAGAGGAAGTGCGGATTGGTGTCCGAGCGGTACTCGAAGTCTTCATCCACCGGCTTGCCCCGTTCGCCCAGGCCATCGACCGCAAAGTCGATATCTACATTGGTAAAGCGTGCGGATGGCTGAATCACGAAATGATCCTCAAACTCCAGGGTCATGCGGGCGTCATCGAGCGGCACCATCAGCTCATGCAGTTTTTCGCCTGGGCGTATGCCGACGATCTGATGGGGCAAATGCGGGGCCATTGCCTCTGCCAGGTCGGTAATCCGTATGGAGGGAATCTTGGGTACGAACAGCTCCCCGCCCCGCATGCGGGCAAAGTTCTTCAGCACGAAATCCACACCATGGTCCAGGGTAATCCAGAACCGTGTCATGCGAGCATCGGTAATCGGCAGCGCGGTGGCACCATCGTCGATCAGTTTCTGAAAGAACGGCACGACAGAGCCACGCGAGCCCACCACGTTGCCATAACGCACCACGGCGAACCGGGTAGCCTGACCGCCGGCTATATTGTTGGCCGCCACAAACAGCTTGTCGCTCAGCAGCTTGGTGGCGCCATACAGATTGATGGGGCTGGCCGCTTTGTCGGTAGACAGCGCAATCACCTTCCGCACGCCGTTTTCCAGCGCCGCCTTGATCACATTCTCGGCACCGCTCACATTGGTGCGTATGCATTCCGTGGGGTTGTACTCTGCCGCAGGAACCTGCTTGAGCGCAGCGGCATGCACGACAAAGTCTATGCCCCGCATCGCTTGCGTCAGCCGCTCCCCATCGCGTACATCGCCCAGAAAATAACGCATGCAGGGCGCATTGAAGGTCTGCTGCATTTCGTACTGCTTGAGCTCGTCCCTCGAAAAAACCACCACGCGACGCGGCGTATATTGCTTGAGCAGGTTGGTGATAAAGCGGCGGCCAAACGAGCCGGTACCGCCGGTGATCAGAATGCTTTTATCATTGAACATGATCTTCCCCGCCCATCAGAAACACAGAACCCCTTCAAGGGCCTCTGTCTTGGATTATCAATCAGGCCACACAGGCAAGAATCAAGCCAGAGCAGGCGCAGAGGCCTGCTCTTTCTGCGTTTCGCACCATGCCAACCAAGCCGTCCGCAAACCGTCTTCCAGGTCACGCGTTACCTGCTCGGCATTCATCAGTGGCGAATCCTGCATGTTCTGCCGCAATGCCCCCCGTATCCCGGCCAAGCGCTGATAACCGGCTGGGTTGTCAAAGGCCACAGCGATATCCACATACTCCTCCGGCGTCTGGGCAATGAACTGCTCCAGGCCCACGCTGGTATTCATGCTGACCCCCATGCGCTGTATGGGTTTGCGGCCTGCCAGCGTCAAAACCGGCACCCCCATCCAGAGATCGTGCGCAGTCGTGGTACCGCCGTTGTAGGGGAATGGATCCAGGGCAATATCTATCTGCTGGTGAAAGGCATAAAACTGATCCAGCGGCTTGCGGCCAAACAGCTTGAGCTGCGCCATGGGGAAACCGCATGCCTCGAAAGTCTCGTTCACCGTGTCATTGAGGTTGGATTCATCGTCCTTGCCGCCGGTAAACATATGCAGCACCGCCGTCGGCATGCGCTTGAACATCCGGGCCCACAGCGTGATCACCTCATTGTTGATCTTGCCAAAGGCATTGAACGAAGCAAAGGAGAGGTGGCCGTTACGCAGAGCAGGCAGCTCGCCGACTTCCAGGCCTTGTGCCTCATCCGCAGGCCGGTAACACCAGCCGGAACTGGGCAAGCGCAGTAACTTCTCGGCATGCAGCGACTCCGTCATGCCTACCGGGTCCATGCGCGCATCGGTAATCCGATAGTCGATCGCTGCTATACCGGTGGTTGTCGGCATACCTATCCAGGTCATCTGTATCGGCGCCGCCTTTCGCGCGAACAGATACAGCCGGTGATGTGCGGTATGGTTGGAGAGGTCGATCAGAATATCGATCTCATCGAGTCGCAGCAGCTCCAGCACCGCCTCATCCGACAGATCATGGATAAAGCGCCAATGGTCCGAGTACTTCATCAGCCGCAGCGTAACCGTATCGGTATAGGCATGGGTCGAATAGCAATAGATATCGAGCTTGTCCTTGTCATGCTGCTGCAAGATAGGCTCAAGAAAGAACGCTACCGAGTGACCACGCAGGTCCCCCGAGACGAAACCCACCTTCAAACGACGATCCGGCAGCACTTCATTGGGCCACACCACATCTTTGCGCAGCAAATGACGGGCAAACAACCTGTCCCAATCCTTGTAAGCATCGGCCAGGCGCTCAGGCGTAAGCTCGGGGTCATAGTTCATGCAGAACAACATGCCCGACGCAGCATCGGGGTGGCGCGGCTGTTCCTCCAGTACCGTCCGGTACACTGCCATCGCCTTGGCAATCTGCCCCATCTTGAGCAGCAGGCTGGCACGCGTCAGCAGTGTTTCATGTGCGCCTTCGGCAATACTTTCCAGCTTTTCCATAAACACCAGCGCTTCATCGAAACACTGACGCTCCTGCAGTAGATTGATCAGCTGCAGGTAGGGAGAGCCCCAATCCGGCTTGGCCTTAATCGCTTTGCGGAGCAGGGCCTCCGCTTCTTCACCCAGGTTCTGGCGGTTCTTGAGATTGGCCAGGCGGGCCAGTGCCTCAGAATGGTCAGGCTTGATCTCCAGGCAACGCTCGTATTCCTGCTGCGCCTTTTCATCCTGTTTGCGGAACTCATATACCCCGCCGAGGTAGCAATGCGGGTCAGCTGAGTCTGGTGCCAGCTGAGCCGCACGCATGTAGTAAACGGCAGCCTGATCCATCCAACCCAGCCGCTCATACGACAGCCCGAAATTGACAGCCACCTCTACATCATTGGGGAAATACACATACAACTTGCGAAAGTACTCAATGGCCATGCCGTGCATACCGGCCAGCTGGCAGGTTGCCGCCAGGTTGTAGAGCACTCCCCGGTCCTTGGGCGCCTGCTCCAGTATCAGGTCCAGCGTATTCTTGGCTTCCGCCAGATTGCCCAGCCGTATCAGGCAGGCCGCAATATTGTTCTTGATGTCCAATGAATCAGGCGTCGCCTCACCTGCCACCCGGTAGTGCTGAAGCGCGCTTTCATACTCATGCAGCTCATACTTACAGTCGGCCAGGTAGAGATGTGCTGGGATCAAATCCGGGCTTTGCGCCAAGGCTTTCTCCAGCGGTGGCACGGCATCCTCTGAGTCCCCCTTGAGCACCAATACCTGCCCCAGATTGAAGTTGGTGCGCAGATCATCGGGTGCCAGGGCGATGGCGCGCTCGAGTAATTGCTTGGCCCTATCCAGATCATGCTGCTGCAGGCAAACCTGCGCACGGGCATTCAATGCCCGTAAGTGATCCGGCTGCGCCTCCAGCACCCAATCCAGCACCCTGCCCGACTCTTCGGCACGTTCCAGCAAAAACAGGCTGACGCCAGCATAGAATGCTGCCGGGACATCCTGCTGCTGCGCCAATAGGCGAGCCTCTGCCAAAGCCAGCGCCTGTTCATGCTCACCCTGTTCCAGGCAGGCTTCTATTGCTTGATCACTTGCTAGTGTCATCGTTCCGCGTCTCGGGATAGTGTGGGCATGTTGAATGGGATAACACCGTGCGCGGCAGGCCCGCCGCTAGCGCCCCAGAGGCTGGGCCAGCGTGGGGTCGAGCTTGATGGCTTCATCCATGAAGGTACTGGACTCCGCGCCTCTATCCAGCGCTTGCAGCAACAAGCCCAGGTTGGCGTGCGCCAGGGCAAAGTCAGGCTTGAGCGACAAGGACTGTCGGTAGCAACGCTCGGCGGCCACCGCGTCTTCCATGGCCTGGTAGGCCAAACCCAGATTCAGGAAGGCGCTTGCGTCTTCCGGCAAGCGTGCCGCTGCGAGCTTGAGTGCAGCCAAGGCCGGTTCTGCTTGCCCCATGGCCAACAGCAGGCTGCCCAGCGCAAACGGGGCATCACCACGCGACTCATCCAGCATGCCAGCCCGGCGGAAATGCCTGCGGGCCTCATCCAGACGGCCGAGCTCACGGCAAGCCACACCGGCCTGAAAATAGCTATCGGCCACATCGGGCTGCAAGCTGATCAGCAGCTCATATTGCTCCAGTGATTCAGCCCACTGCCCCAGCGCGGCATAGGCATACCCCTTGGCCTGCATCAAAGGTATCGTCAGCTCAGGCTGTTGTGCCACCCGACCAAGGTAATCCAGGCTATCGCCATGGCGGCCATCCGCCTGTGCTACCAAGGCACGCAGATACCAATTGCCGCCATGCTCGGGATATCGGTTTGCGAGTTTCTCACACAGATTTTCAGCATCTTGCAGCTTGTTTTCACGCAGGCACTGCCAAGCCCATTCAGTAGCTTGGTCCGGGGTAAGGTAGAGCGGATCTTCTTTCATATGGCCGATACGTGATTGAGTTTGAAAGGGACCAACAATAAGGACGGCTAAGGCGTAGCGCCCAGCGGAACGGCACCGGACACCAATGAGCATAGCAAGGACAAGCGCCTGCGCGAAGATCGCCCAGGCGAAAAAAAACCACCGTCGAAACGGTGGTTTTCCTCGAAGCCCAGAATTACCACAGCTTCAGCATGCCAGCGCCAACGCTGCCCAGCACACCCGCGTTGTACTTCTCGCGGGCCACCTTGACATTGATACAGCTGTTCAAGGCCACAGCCGAAGTCGCGCCAAAGGCGACCGAGCCGGCCAGTTGGCTGGCGGCGTTGACAGCCGACGGCAGGCCGTTGGTACCAAAAGCAGCGGTCGCCGTACCCGACAGTACGGTGGCGTTGTTGGTCGAACCTGCGCCGACTGCCGAACCGTTGAAGTAGAACAAAGTACCAACGGTATTGCTGATAGTCGGGTAGGTTGCGGTCACATTGGTGGCCGTTTGCTGGAACATCCCGCCCGCAATAGGCACCAAGGACAGGGTTACCGTACCACTGGTGGAGTTCGCGCCGCTTGCGCGGGCGATGGCGGTAACAAAACCCACCGCATCGGTATTGGCGGAGGCAGCCGTCAGGCCCACAGCACCCGTGGTGGTAAACGCCCAGTTCTTCGGGCGATTAGCCGTTACGGCGTAAGTCATCTGATCAGCGATATCGACATTCGCATTGAACGTCACATCACAGGTCACCGCCGTCGAGCCCGAACCGGAAACCGACGAATAGGAGAACGGTAGCGCAGCCACCGGCAGGCTGGTAGCACCCGTCGTCAGGAAGACACCTGCCGTATTGCGGCCATTGGTGAACTTGGAATACGCGCTGGCTGCCGGTTCGTTGGCACCTGCTGCACCGATGGTCAGGGCTATGCTACGACCCGAGGATGCGGCCAGCGTTGAGCTGCTGACGATATAGGTCCAGGTATTGGGCGCCGTCCCAGTGCCCTGGAGCATTTCAAGCAAAAGCACGCTGGAGGTGGTTTCGTCACCATTCGGCATCAGCGATGCGAAATAGATGCCACCAGTAGTCAAGGGCTTGTAGTACACCTGCCCCTGACCAAAGCTCGGGTAATCAGCAGCTTGTGCGGTAAGACCCGCAGCAAGCAAGCCGACCCCTAGTGAGGTCTTGATAAGCTTGTGTTGCATGATTGAAGCTCCTTTGCGCAAAGGGTTGATGGTGCGAATCGATAGTAGGACGGGCACAAGGCAAATTCAAGTATCAGTATTTACTGAAGTACAACCAAGCCCTTGAATCCACAGCCACCCCACGTACAAGACCACCGCACATGTTATCGACGCGCATTTTTAGAACTTTAGCTCTACATACTGTGAAAATTACCAACAACCCATCACTGACCGGCCCTTTCTCTATAGCAGTATCCGCGCCAGTTTGAGACGCAATTTCCCAACGCATTCAGGGATATATTCCCGCCCCCTGCCATGCCAAATGGTCGAGGGGCTCAGCTACGCCCCACACCGCAAAGCCATCCACGCTACCAGACCGCACTGCTGGCCCTTCTTTGCCAAGAGTATCGACAAGCCCCCGCAGCTATGCCTACCATGAGTCGCCTACCTTGCGTCAGCCATGGCCTTGGCGGCACAACTCTTGCACTTGTTCCCTGCGCCATTTATCTCTTCCTCCCCTGCCATGACTAGCGAACAGACACAGAGCACTCAAGAAGAAGCCAGCAAGGAAGCACCTGCCGACAAGGTCATGCGTGCCAGCAAACTCAGCGAGCAAGGCAAGCATGCAGAGGCCCTGGCCCTGCTGGAGCCCATGCTGGAGGGCAATCCCGATTTCATTCCCCTGATCAATGCCTATGGCGTGATATTGGCCCAGTCAGGCGATCTGGATGGTGCGAGAAAGCAGCTGGAACGCGCGGTGGAGCTGGAGCCCAAGATGGTTCAAGGGCTGGTCAATCTCGGCAATGTGGAAAAAATTGCCGGCCGGTTCAGCGAGGCGGCAAAGTGCTACCGCAAGGCCATAGAACTCAATCCTGCCAACCCCGATGGTCATTACAACCTGGCGGTCGTTCAGGCGGAGCTGGGCCAGGACGATGCTGCTGCCGAAAGCCTGCGGCTGGCACTGCTGTTCCGCCCCACACATGCCGAGGCCCACAACAACCTCGGCCATCTCCATATGCGCCGCAACGAGCTGGACAAAGCGGCATTTCATCTACGCCAGGCCCAGGTATGGATGCCCAGCCTGTATCAGGCACGCAACAACCTGATCTCCGTCCTGTATCAGTTAGGCGAATATACCGAGGCCGAAATGCTGGTCAGCGATCAGTTGGCCATCAACCCCGATAACACCACCATACTGCGTGCCCATGCCGTGGGCCTCAGCTATATGGGCAGACACAAAGAGGCGCATGCCACGCTGGAACGCGTGCTTGAACTGGAACCAGATGCCAGTGATGTGCTGGGCAATCTGGGCACCATCAAACAGTTCCTGGGGGACTACGCCGGCGCCATAGACTGCATACAGCAGGCCATGCGCCTGCGCGGCACCAACCTGGCAGCCTGCTATGCCAATCTCGGCTCCGTGTTCAGCGCCAAGGGGGACGTCCGCGGCGCAGCCGAACATTTCCGCCATGCCCTGATGCTGGCACCGGGCGAATGGCCGTTACTGTCCAACCTGGCAGTTGCCCAAGTGCGTGCCGGCGATGTGGCGCTGGGTCTGCAAAGCCTGCGCCAGGCCATCGTACTGGCGCCCGACAAGCCGGAACTGCAAAGCAATCTGATCTTCTCGCTGCATTACGATCACACCTGTAGCGCCGACACGCGCTACGCCGAGGCACGCCTCTGGAACGAGCGCTTCGCCCTGCCGCTGAAGGACAAACAACAAGCGCTGCCGCATGCCACCGACCCCAACCGCAAGCTCAGGCTGGGCTTTGTGTCCGCCGACTTCCGCGACCATGCAGTCGCCAAGCTACTGGAGCCCGTACTGCGCGAGCTGGACAAAGACCAGTTCGAGATTGTTTGCTATGCCGCCAACAACCAGGAAGACGAAGTCACCGCCAGGTTGCGGGCGCACGCCACCCATTGGCGCAATATTGTGCCCCTGATACCCGAAGTCCTGGCAGACCGCATCCGCCAGGATGCCATTGATATTCTGTTCGATCTTTCGGTGCACACGCAGGGGAACCGCCTCAAGGTGTTTGCATTGAAACCAGCGCCGATACAGATAAGCTGGCTGGGTTTCTTTGCCACCACAGGGCTGGATGCCATGGACTGGCGCATCAGCGATGCACAGATGGACCCTGTCGGCCAGACCGAAAAATTGCACAGCGAGAAACTGCTACGCCTGCCCAGTGCTTTCTGCTTCCAGCCGCCCAGCAGCGCCAGCGCCATAGCACCACTGCCGTTCTTACAGAACGGTCACCTCACTTTCGGCGCCTTTACCCACTTCTCCCGTGCCAACAGCACAGTGCTCGACACCTGGTCCGAGATGCTGCTGGACGATTTCCCCGATGCCAAGCTGTTGGTCTACAGCGGCGAATCGGACGATAACACTGCGGCCATCGACCGCATCTATCGTTTGTTTGCCCTGCGCGAAGTCCCGCGCGAACGGCTGACAGTATTCGGCAAGAAGCCACTGCCGGAATTCCTTGAACTACTCAAGCAGGTAGATATCGCGCTCGACACCTTTCCCTATCCTGGTGGTGTTACCAGCTTGCTGACATTGTGGATGGGCCTGCCCGTCCTGACCCTGGCCGGCCCCAGCTCATTCGAGCGTGCCGGCGCGAGCATACTGAGTGCACTGGATCTACCCGACTGGATAGCAACCGACACGGCCGACTATCGCCGCCGTGCACGACAGCTTGCAGGCGACACCGCCACCCTGGCCGCCACCAGGATGGGCATGCGTGATCGCTTTGCCCGCTCCACCCTGGGCGATGCCAAGGCATTTACCCAGGACTTTGAAACAGCCTTGCGCAATATCTGGCGAGCGCACGTTGCACAGCATGCCGGAACCGACCAGAGCAGCACCCACTCCGCGTAAAGGAAACTGCTGGACACCTCGCTTTCGTCCCGACACGGCGCTGCGCGCGAAAAATTTCTTCTCACCTATACCTTCATAGGCTGCGCCGAAATTTCTCACTCGCATCCGGTCTCGATCAGGAGTCGAGGCTGCCGGCAGGCTTCAACGCCCGATGCAATCAGTCAAAACCAAAAAGGGAGAGACAATGGTTTCAACGCAAGAGAGCGCCGAAAACTGGGAGAAAGAAGCCACTGCACTCATGCAGGCGGGCAATCTGGGGCTGGCAGCCACAGGCTTGCAGGCCAGGCTGGCCGAATCACCGTTGGATGCCAGGGCGCTGGCCTTGATGGGCATGGTGCAACTGATGCTGGAACGCTATGAAGAAGCCGTTGCCTTCTTGCGCGTCAGCCTGCTGCGCGAACCCAATGACGCCCGGACGCTGAACAGCTTCGGCCTGGGCCTGCGCGCCAGCGGCATGCTGCACAATGCGCGACAGGCACTGGAGCAGGCATTGGCACTGGAACCCAGCGACCCTGCCATCAATGCCAACCTGGCCAATGTGTGCGCCAGCCTAGGCGACCAGGCCCGCGTCCGCGCCTTGCTCGAGCCCATGGTCGATGGCATCGATGAAGCGCCGGTTGAATGGTGGGTCATGCTGGCCGGCGCCCTGCTGGCCCAAGGCGAAGCACATGCCGCCCACGCTCGCCTCGATACCGCCGTCGCACGCTGGCCCGACCAGCTTGCACTCAGGGTGCAACAAATAGTTGCCATCAGCTTGGCAGGCCAGCATGCCGCCGCACTGGATCATCTGCAAACGCTGGTCAGCATGGTGAACGGTGACCCGGAAGTGCTGGGCCGGCTTGCCAATCAGGCACGGGCCTTCAAAGCCAATGAGCTGGCGCTGGCCTGCTTTGAGCAGCTACGTCGCCAACCTGGCTCAAATATGGAGGCTACGCTGAACGCCACCATGAATTTCGGCATCGTACTTGCCGATCTGGACAGGCACGCCGATGCAGTAGCCGCTTTCAGCGAAGCCATTGCCCTGGTGCCCGAGCTGGCCGATGCCTATCGCATGCGTGGCGTGTCGCGCGCCAAGCTGGGCCAGACAGCAAGTGCTGTCAGTGATCTGCAGCGCAGTTTGCAACTGCACCCAGACCACCCCGATGCGCTTGCGGCACTTGAAACCCTGCAGACAGCTCATCCAGCCGCCTGAATTGCCTAGGCATGCAGCCCGTTCACACAGGAATAAACCATGCGTAAAGTCCTCCATGTAGGTTGCGGCGACTACCATCCGCTGCGCGTCCACCCCATCTTCCGTTTCGGCGATTGGCAGGAAATCCGCTTCGACATCGACCCCAACGTCAAGCCGGACCTCATCGGCACCATGACCGACATGTCCTCGGTCGAGGATGGGGGCTTCGATGCCATATTCTCGTCACACAATGTCGAGCACCTCTATCCGCACGAAGTACCCGTGGCCCTGTCCGAATTCCGCCGCGTACTCAAACCAGGTGGCTTTGCCCTGATCACCCTGCCCGATATACAAGCCGTGGCACAGCTGGTGGCGGCAGACAGGCTGGAAGACACCGCCTATATCTCCCCCGCCGGCCCCATATGCCCAATAGACATGATGTACGGCCTGCGTAGCTCCATGGCCGCCGGCAACCTCTTCATGGCGCATCGCACAGCCTTCACCGCCAAGACGTTGGGGCAACATCTGTTGAATACCGGTTTCAGCGAAGTCTCGGTACGTCATGGCGAGGGCTACGATCTCTGGGCGCTAGCCGTCAAATAAGGGAACCTTGTCTGGCCTGTGCAATCAACAGGATGGCAAGGCCACACAACAGTATGGAGTTCGCGTCATGATGCATAGGCTCAAGATAAATACCATGGCCGGTATGGTTCTGCTGGCAGGTGGGCTGACTGCGGCCCAGGCGGCTGAAACACTCCAGGTCAAACCGGGGCTTTGGCAGGTGGACCGCACCATGGAGCTGGGCGCCATGCCCTTCCCCCCCAAAACCGTCCGCTATCACGGCTGTATCAAGCCAGGCGACCCTGACGGCGTACTGGCCATTACCGGCTATGGCCGACCCGATGTGACCAACGGTTGCAAGATTATCGACAAGGCAATCACCACCAACAGCTACCAGGCCAAGTTGCTTTGCCAGGGCGAACCACCTGGGCCGGGGGTGATCGATATCAAGGTCAGTGGCGACAGCCTGGTTTCAGAAGTATTGGTGGGCGAGCGCATTCCCGGCAGCACCCGCTGGATATCCTTCAAGGACGAGAGCAAGTACCTGGGCGCCTGCCCGCCGCCAGAGAAGGCTAGTTAGCCGGCACAGCAGTACGGACAAACAAGCAACCCCGCCATAAGCGGGGTTGCTTGTTTTATGCCCTATTTCAGCAAACCTAGTCCAGCTCGGCCAAGCCTGGCATCAGCACATCAGTAAAACCAAAGTCACGCAGGTCCTTGATACGCATGGGGTAAAGCATGCCGAACAGATGGTCGCACTCATGCTGCACCACGCGTGCATGAAAGCCCTCCACCGTACGGTCGATCACCTGTCCATGCTCGTCAAAACCCTGATAACGCAAATGCTGGTAGCGCGGCACCAGGCCACGCATGCCTGGCACGCTAAGGCAGCCCTCCCAGTCATCCACCATCTCTTCCCCCAAGGGTGTGAGGATAGGGTTGCAGAGAATGGTGAACGGGACGATTTCCGCATCCGGGTAGCGCGGGCTCTTGAAGCCGCCAAACAGGGTCAACTGCTTGGAAACCCCTATCTGCGGTGCAGCAATGCCTGCCCCATCCATGGCCTGCATGGTGTCCTGCAGGTCCTGTATCAGGGCAGCCAACTCAGGCGAGCCAAATTCTTCCGGCATCACCAGCTCCGCTGTCTGCAACAACAGCGGGCTGCCCATCTTGACTATCGGCCTAATCGCCATCGACTTTCACCAAGGCTTCCAGTATGCGGTGCACATGTTCAATGGCCTCGCCAAAAACCCCTTCGGCAGCAGCCAGATCAACATGGTGCTGGCTATTGCCACGGCCAGCAGCCCAATTGGAGACCACGGCGATGGTGGCATAGCGCAAGCCGGCCTCGCGGGCCAGGGCGGCCTCGGGCATGCCTGTCATGCCGACCATGTGCCCACCATCGTTGCAGATGCGGTTGATCTCGGCGGCTGTTTCCAGCCTGGGGCCTTGCGTTGCGGCATAGACACCACCATCAACCACTTTCTGCCCAGCAGCATGGGCAGCCTTGAGTATGCGCGCACGCAACTTGGGGTTGTATGGCTCGGTAAAGTCCACATGGGTTACCGGCTTGTCGCCACCTTCAAAATAGGTGTGCTTGCGGCCACTGGTGTAATCAATGATCTGATCAGGTACCGCTACCGTACCTGGCGGTAGGTCGTCGCGTATGCCACCTACTGTGCAGACCGACACCACGCGCTTGACCTTCTGTTCAGCCAGCGCCCAGATATTGGCGCGGTAGTTGATTTCATGCGGTGGTATCGTATGGCCGTAACCATGCCGGGCAATGAACACCACCTGATGCTCATTGATGTCGCCAAACGTCAGCGCGCCAGAAGGCTCGCCATAGGGTGTACGAATAACCTGCCGGTGTGTGATCTTGAGATTCTTGAGCCGGGTAAGACCGGTTCCGCCGATGATGGCGAGCATGCGCCCGTCCCTTTCTTGTTCGTTCGAGCCTAATTGTAAGCGGGTTTGCAGTGCGGGCAATACCACGGCTTGTGGGCGTTCAGGCATACCCACTGTGCCAAACCTGCGGCGATGATGCAAACAGCCAAGCCTGTGACTTTAATCCAGCGCCAGGGTGTAGGTGCGGAACACCTGATCATATTGCCAACCATGCGCTTCGTACACGCGCTGCGCTACCGTATTGTCGTGCGCGGTAGACAGCTGCAGATAAGCGGCACCGCTGGCACGTCCCAGCCGGCGAGCCTCTTCCAGCATGGCGGTAGCCACACCATGGCCGCGCGCCTCGGCTGCGGTGTACAGGTCATACAACACCCAGATGGGCGCCAGCGCCACCGAACAGAAGGTCGGATAGAGCTGCATGAAGCCCACCGCCTTGCCATCCAGCTCCGCCAGATAGACAACAGACTGCTCGCTTTGCAGGCGCATGGTCAGCCATGTACGGGCCGCGCTTTGGTCAGATGGCTGCTGATAGAACTGCCGGTAAGCATCAAACAGGCGGGTAGCTTCCGCCAGATCATCCCCAGCCTTGAGCTGACGTAATTTCATAGCGGCTCACCCGTAGTGCAGAATTGATGCAGATAGGCGGTGAATTCCTTGCCCACTTCGGGATGGCGCGAAGCATAGGCCAGGGTGGCCTGTAGATAGCCAAGCTTGGTACCACAATCGTAGCGCACCCCTTCAAAAGGCAGGGCCAACACCCGCTCCTCTTCCAGCAGGGCAGCAATGGCATCGGTCAGCTGTATTTCACCGCCTTTGCCTGGGCTTGCCTTGATCAGATGCCGGAAAATACGCGGGCTCAGTATGTATCGCCCCACCACAGCCAGGGTGGAAGGCGCTTCCGCTGGCTTGGGTTTCTCAACAATACCGGAAATCTTGAGGTGGCCACCGCCATTCGGCGCAGCCACGACTATGCCATAGGAGCCCGTTTCTTCACGCGCGACCTCCTGCACACCAATAACCGAGCTATGGGTGTCGTCATACAGCTCCACCATCTGCTGCATCACCGGCTTGGCGGCATCAATCAGGTCATCGGCCAGGATCACCGCAAAGGGCTCATCCCCCACCAGCGGGCGGGCACAGAGCACGGCATGCCCCAGACCCAAGGCCTCGGGCTGGCGCACATAGGCGCAGCAGACATTGCGCGGAATGATATTGCGAACCATCTCCAGCAACTCGTGCTTTTGCTTGGCTTCCAGCTCGGTCTCCAGCTCATAGGCCTTGTCGAAATGGTCCTCAATGGCGCGCTTGTTACGGCCCGTCACAAATATCATCTCGGTGATGCCGGCGGCGATGGCTTCCTCCACTGCGTACTGAATCAATGGCTTGTCCACTACATTCAGCATTTCTTTGGGGCTGGCCTTGGTGGCAGGCAAAAAACGCGTGCCCAGTCCGGCAACAGGGAAGACCGCCTTGGTAACTTTTTGCATTCGGAGATATCCGCCTGAATCTTTATGTTTCGGTTGTAGCTGCGTGCGACAACAGCGCCAGCAGACCCGCTTCGTCCAGTATGGGCACACCAAGTTCCTGCGCCTTGGCTAGCTTGGAGCCAGCCTCCTCGCCAGCCACCAGGTAATCAGTCTTCTTCGAGACCGAACCCGAAGCCTTGCCGCCAGCCGCCTCGATCAGCGCCTTGGCCTCATCGCGGCTCAAGCTGGGTAGCGTGCCCGTAATCACCAGGGTCTTGCCAAGCAAGGGGCCTGTCGCCAGGTTTTCGCTAGGCTCGAACTCGTCCCAGCGCACACCGGCAGCGCGCAGTTGCTCCACCACCTCACGATTATGGCTCTCCTGCAGAAAATCACGAATGCTCTGCGCAACCACCGGCCCAACATCCGGTACTGCCTGCAGGGCAGCCAGCGCAGCAGGCTGGTCGTCCAGTGTCGCGGCATCCAGCAGTGCGTCCAGCTTGCCAAAGTGGCGCGCCAAGTCCTTGGCTGTGGTTTCACCCACATTCCGTATCCCCAGTGCATAGATGAATCTGGCCAGGGTGGTATGGCGGCTTTTGTCTATGCCAGCCAGCAGGTTGGCAGCCGACTTCTCTGCCATACGTTCGAGCTCGGCCAGCTTGACGATGCCCAATTTGTAGAAATCAGCCGGTGTCCGGACCAAGCCCACGTCCACCAACTGCTCCACCAGCTTGTCCCCCAGACCCTCGATATCCATGGCGCGTCGGCTGGCGAAATGCAGCAGCGCCTGCTTGCGCTGCGCCGAGCAGACCAGCCCCCCCGTACAGCGGTAAGCCGCCTCCCCCTCCTCCCGTGCCACATGTGAGCCACAGACAGGGCAAGCTGCAGGCATCTCGAAGGGCTGGTACTTCGGCACCTCGCGGGGCGGTGACAGCAGGTCCACCGCCTCGGCAACAACGGGGCGGCGCTCCAATACCACATCGACCACTTCAGGGATCACATCCCCCGCCCGGCGAACGATCACGGTGTCACCGACACGGATATCCAATTGGCGTATACGATCAATATTATGCAAGGTGGCATTGGTGACCGTGACACCACCCACAAATACAGGCGCTAGGCGGGCCACAGGTGTAATGGCGCCAGTGCGGCCCACCTGCACGTCTATGCTCTCCACCGTGGTCAGCATCTCCTGTGCCGGGTATTTGTGCGCCACGGCCCAGCGGGGTTCACGGCTGACAAACCCCAACTGCGCCTGCAAGGCACGGTCATCAACCTTGTACACCACACCATCAATATCAAACGGCAGGCTATCTCGCTTGGCCGCAATGGCAGTATGAAAAGCCACCAACCCTGCAGCGCCCTCTGCGATGGCGCGGTCAGTGCATACCGGCATACCCATGGCCACCAAGGCGTCCAGCATGGCGCTGTGACTGCCGGGTATCGCCCAGCCTTCCACCTGCCCCAAGCCATAGGCAAAGAAGCTGAGTGGCCGCTGTGCGGCGATGCGGGGATCCAGCTGGCGTACCGCGCCTGCTGCCGCATTGCGCGGATTGACGAAGGTCTTCTCACCGCGCTCGCGCTGGCGGACATTGAGCGTGTCGAAATCGTCACGCCGCATATAGACCTCGCCACGCACCTCCAGCACGGGCGCTGCCACACCCGCCAGGCGCAAAGGTATCTGGCCTATGGTGCGGATATTCTGGGTGACATCCTCTCCCGTTTCGCCATCGCCACGCGTGGCTGCCCGCACCAGGACACCAGCCTCGTATCGCAGGCTGATGGCCAGACCGTCGAACTTCAATTCGGCAACATAGGCAACGGCCGGCGCATCGGCCGCCAGGCCCAGATCACGCCGTACCTTGGCATCAAAATTTTCTGCTCCCCCCGGGCCGGAGTCGGTCTCGGTGCGGATGGACAGCATGGGTACGTCATGCCGCACCTGGGCAAATTCCGGCAGCGTCTTGCCGCCTACACGCTGGGTCGGCGTATCCGCAGTCCTTAGCTCGGGGTGGGCTGCCTCCAGCGCATCCAGCTCTCGGAACAATCTATCGTACTCAGCATCGGGTACGCTGGGGGCATCGAGCACATAGTACTCATGGCCATAGCGATGCAGTAGCGCGCGCAGTTCGGCAGCGCGTTCAGCAAGAGAAGTCATCATGTATTTTTTCAGGCAAACAGACGCAGGGCAGCTACACCCCCTGCAGGGATACCGCGATCATCCATGCGGGCATAAATACCCACCAGTTGCTTGCGTATGGCAGCCAGATCGGCTGGCTTGAGCGAACGGTTATCATCGTCCACCAGATCGCCCCCCAAGGTCAATGCCATCTGCTGCGCCAGGTCGGCAATCCGATCGAACGCCTGCTCGCCGCCTGCCACCCTGGGCACATCCAGCAAGATAGTGATCGAGGGCGTGTCATCAAGCGCATCTATTGGGCGATGATGGCGGTCTGCCAGACTGAACAATGTCTTGCCCGACTCAGAGCGGGCATGGAATACCCCGTCCGCCTCCAGCACGAGGCCAGCAGCCTCTGCCATGGCAGCAACGCGATTAATCGGAAAAGGCGCGCGGCTGGACACCACGTTAAGGCCAATCTGCATGTCCACCTCCACGCAGAATGCATCGAGCTCCTTGGCAACATGCAGCTTGTCTTCCCGTCGCGGGAAGGTTGCTACACCACCTTCACTGGCAGCAAAGCTACTTAAGGCCTCGCAAAACCTCACCATCTGTGCTTCGCTCACCGGGCCTTGCCGGTCAACCAGTTGCAAACCCACACGCAATTCGTTGTAGCGCTGCCCTGGGCGTATCAGCTCCCACTCATCGCCTTCATTCAAACCCAGTACCTTGACCCGCTTGCCCACCTCTATCTGCGGCACAACGGCAAAATCCACCGGCTCGCCAGGATGCACCTCAGCGATATAGTCCAGCGAAGGGTCCAGCACCGCTACCGCCAAGGCGATGTTTTCGCTCAAATCCACCGTTTCAGGCGCATTGTTGGCGCTACCCAGCACCGGAGCAGGCTCATCCAGCGAGGGCTCGAAACGCATGCCCGTCTCGCCTTGCCGCACCATGTTCTTGGGGGTATCCAGCAGCACATCGGGATGGCTTTTGGCAAATGCGTCGGCAGCGCGCTTCTTGAAGCGCCATTCCTGCCAGCTGTTATAGCCCCACACCCCGCCGACCAGTGCCAGACCCAGGCTCAAGGTAATCCAGTGAAAATCGGTCATGCCTTATATTCTCCGCGCCATGCATGCGGCGTACGATAGCGGCGGAGCTTAGCGGATGTAATGGCCTGCGCCAAGAACGGCACAGGCATTAACAGGGCAATGTACCCACAGCGCCATCACAGTTGGCACAATTGCCAACACCCGACTCAACGCTGCCGGCCATAGTGCGCCAATTTTTCACGCAAGGTACGCAATGTCACATCGGCGGCCAGCTCTCGGGCAGAGACCTGTGTCACTTCCGCCATGCCGCGGCCCAAGGTCACCAGGCAGCGTTTTTCCTCATCCTTGCTCAGCGCCAGCCGCAAGAAATCCTGTTCCAGCTCATCCTTGAGGACTTGCAGGGCAGCCGCCACCGCACCCTGTCGCTCACGCCACTCGCCTTGCAGTTGCAACATGGCTTTCTCGGCCTGCGCCGCAAAGCTGGTCAAGACCATATTGCGCTCCTGCAAGGAGGCAGCTACCTCCAGTGCCCGTGCGCGAGCATCCAGCCCCTCTCCAAGAACACTGCACAAGTCACGTACCCGCTGCAGCTTCACCGCCTCCCCTTGTGGCAGATTGCGCACCAGTATGCTGGCGTGGTCAAAGTTCAGCGCCAGATGGTCGCGAAACTGAAACACCGGCCCCGATAGGCGGGAGTTATGGATGATAGAGGTCTCCAGCGGCGTGGCGTGGCCGCGGGGATTGAGTGTGTACTTGTCCTTGCCAACGCGCACCTGCACATTGGCATCAATACGCCAATCGCTCAGCGCGTCTACGCCAACCCGGGCCAGACTCTGCATGTCGTCCGACACGCCCATCTGCCGCAGGGCTTCAAGTGCAATGCCGATCTCGCTGAGATCATGCTTGACGGCATCAGCTGCAGCACGGGCCGCCTGCTCCTCCTTGGCCAGCAGGCGATTCCGGCTGATCCATTCGAGCATGATACCCACCTTGGCCAGCAGTTCGTCAGCACCCATGCTCTTGAGCAGGAAGTCCTCCCCGCCCGCCTCATACGCCTCCATGCGCTCATCCAGCGTATCGTGGCTCGAATGGAACACCACAGGTGTTGCCGCAGTCTCGCTGTGCGCCTTGAGCTCTCGGCACAATGCAATGCCATTGACGTCAGGCAGCTCAATATCCAGGATCACCAAATCCGGCGCATAGCGCGCCAGTGCCTCCTTGAAGCCCGCGCCCCTATCCAGCGTATCAATGGCGTAATGGGCGCCGAGTATGCCTGCCATCCGACGCAATTGCAGCGGATCGTCATCCACGATCAGTATCTTGGTGGCTTGCATTCCATCCTCCAGCGTTACGCAGTTAAATTCAGGCGTGCACAGGCAGGTATAGGCGATGCAGCCATGCAAGAGCAAGACAGACCCGCACTGAGCAGACGCTTAAGCTCGCACCCTCGCCATCTCAACATCTCACGGGCTGGGTCCAACCATGCGCCACCGCCTGAAAGGCATTGATCAGCAATGCGTCGAAGCGGGTGTCCAAGCCGCCATGGATGTCAAACACCGCACGCAATGCACCACGGCGATATTCCTCACCATCCAGCCCCGCCACCATGTCGTAGAACATATCGGCACAGGCCAGCATCTGCGCGCCAGGATGCAGTCCGCCTGTGCCGCTACGCAAAGGAAAGCCCCGCCCATCCGTCCATTGGTGATGCTGACGCACGATAGTGGCCGCCTCAGTACAGGCCGGGTCAGCGGCCAGCAGCCACTGAGCCGCCAATTCCGGATGCAAGACCCAACTATCCCACAGCTCATCCTTGGGCTTGGGCGGGGCAGCAAAAAAACTGTTGGGCAGTGCCAGCATGCCCACGTCGTGCCAATACACCGCCAGCGTCAGCGGCCCTTCGGCCACCGGCTGGGGGTAATGCCGATTTAAAGCCTGCACAATCTCCAGCTGGGTAGGCACGCGGCGCTGCCAGGCCGGGTAGCGCAATGCCAGCGCCTGCGCCAGCTGCTGGCCCAGCAACAAGGCCGGATTGTTCTCCGCCAACGGTGTTGGTGTCGGTGCACTGTCATCCCAGCGACTGGGCGCCTGCAGCAACTCCCCTGGATTATGTGCCGCCAGCAATACATGGCGCGCCGCCTGATCCGCCCTGCCCTGGCTGGTCGCTTCGCTCAGCTCGTCTATGCTGGCCAGCAGGCCAGTCAATGGCGTGTCATCAAAATGGTGGGTCCGCTGCAGGGTAAGCGCCATATCACGCACCCTGTCCAGGCTCTGCAGCACGGCCTCGGCAATCAGTGGCGTACACAATATCCGTCGCTCACGCAGTGCTTGCAGGACGTTTTCCAATCGGTGCACAAAGTCAGCGATCGGCTCGGCGCCGCAATAGGCAAAGTCCCCCTTGATGCTATGCACGTGGCGAAAGGCACTGGCAACCAGATCCGGGTTTTCACGGAATCGCACCAACTGGTGCATATCATCCTCAAGCAGCGGGAGCCGATCACCCAATTCGGTCATGACATCCTGCAGTAGCTCGAAGTTGACCTGACTACTATCCATGCTGCCTCTCCGTATTGGTTGTTCTGCAGCCTGCTTATGCCGCTTGAGCATCGGGACACTGCCCATCAGTATGGCACCATCGCCAGCGCACGCACGGTCGCCATGGAACTGCACCGGTCAGCTTCTATAGTAAGACATGGCATATCTGTTAAGGAGACTACGATGCGCAGCACCGCAATACTGATCGCACCCACCTTGTTTGCCCTGGGCTTAGGACAGGCAATGGCGGGCAATTACACGGTAGGCGTAGAGGCCAACGACTACCTCCCCATCTACAAGGGCGAGGGAGGCAACTACACAGGCTACGCCCGAGACCTGCTTGATGCCTTTGCCACCAAGCACGGCCACCAGTTCAGCTACAAACCCATGCCCATTGCGCGCTTGTTCGATGAATTCGCCGTGAAGAAGTCGCTGGATTTCAAGTTCCCCGACAACGCCATGTGGCAGGCTGATATCAAGAAAGGGGCCAATATCAGCTACAGCATGGGCGCCATCAGTGTGACTGAAGGTTTGCTGGTGTTGCCGGCCAACAAGGGCAAATCGCTGACCACCTTCAAAAGCATTGCCACCTTGCGCGGTTTTACGCCCTGGCCCTATATGGCACAGATCAAGAGCAAGGCCATTACGGTCAGCGAAGCCAATACCGCCGATGCCGCAATCAAGATGGGCACCAGCGGCCGCGTAGATGGTGTGTTTCTCAACACCACCTCGGCCAACTACATCATGGGCGAAGTACTGAAGACACCGGGTGCGCTAGTACTGGATGACAAGCTACCCAAGGAGAAAAGTGAATTTTCCTTGTCCAGCATTGCCCACCCCGAGGTCATCAAACAGTTCAACGAGTTTCTGATCAAGGAAAAAGACATGGTGAGCAAGCTGAAGGCCAAGCACAGGATTGCCGAGTGACTCTGGCGTAGGCCGCCACTCGGCATCTCGCAACCTACTTAGGCCTGTTTCAGCTTGGCCAGGATGGCGGCCGGCTCTTCCGTCTCAGCCAGCGCTTCGCGCAAACGATTGAAAGCGCTGGCGGCCTCGTCTGGGTACTTGCCGAATGGAACCAGGCTGCTATGGCGCCACCCCGCCGCAGCCAGCGCATCCTTGCGAAACTGCGAACCCTGCACATCCCCCCCCGCCACCTGCAGCAAGGCCTGATCAATCAGCATATGGGGAAACGGATTGCGCGACAGCATACTGAAATGTGCAGCCTCTACAGGATCAAATTGCATGGTGCTACGCTCCTTGGCGATTGCTATCGTTGGCGGTCACCCCACCAGCCCCCCTGACCCAAGCACTAGGCAGTGCGGTGACAGCCGGCCCTGGCCTGTTGCACCTTGCCAATGCCGATATGCAGCGTTTTGTCAGTGACGCTTAATCTAAGCCCAGGTTTGCAGGTTTTGCCATGTCTCGTTTTACCCCGCACCGACCAGACACGTGGGGCGCGCTGCTGCAGTGCTTTGCTATAAACAAAGGCGTGAGTACCCACTACGCAAACTACCCGTAGGCACCTGCATAACTGGAGGATACGTGCCAGCCCCACCCAAGGTAATGATTCTCCTAGCGTATTGCCTTACCTGTTTGCCTGCGCAGGCAGCAGACCATAAAACGCTCAAGATAGCTTTCGGCCTGGGCCGCCCGCCATTTGTGTACGAAGAATCAGGCACTTGGCGTGGCTTTGAGCTGGATGTCATGAAGGCGGCCATGCGGGAGCTCGGCTATGAGGTGGACCACCACCACTTGCCCAATGCCCGCCTGTACATTGCCCTGTCGGATGCCAGTTTTGCGGCGGCCGTAGCAGTGCAGCCTGAGCCCGGGGACAAGAGTTGCTATAGCAAGCAGACCATCAGCGAATACGTCAATGTCGCCATCAGCAAGTCCAACCGCCATGTCGTACTGAATCGCGTGCATGACTTAAGCAAGTACTCGGTTGCCGCCTGGCAGAAGGCGCACCGCAACCTGGGACGTGAGTTCGAAGCGCTCTACGGCCCCAATGCAGAAGGCCCGCACCTGGAGCGCTACACCGAGCTGGGAGACCAAGCAGCCCAGGTCAGGCAATTCTGGCTGAATCGCTTTGATGTATTGCTGATCGATAGAACCATCTTTGGCTGGTATCGGCATCAACTACGCAATAGCTTACCCACTGGCGAGAGCGTGGAGATACACCCGATATTTCCAGGCCGTGCCAACTACCATGTGGTTTTTCGGGACTGCGGGTTACGTAACCAGTTCGATTTGATATTGGCAAAGATGAAGGCTGATGGCCGCTACCGCGCCGCCATAGATCGCTATCTGAGGTAATGCTCAGCGTCTTTGAGCGATGGCAAGGCAGGCACCACCAGCGCCCCCCTCTCATGCCTCTGGCTTGGGCCGGCTCGCACCAGTAACCAACTTGGGTCGCACAACGGGCGTGAAGTCCAGGGTGGCACACAAGCCTGGATGTGCATCCGCCAATGCCAAGGTGCCACCATGCGCCTCCATGATGGCCCTCACCAGACTCAAGCCCAGGCCGCTGCCAGCACTGCTACGGCTTTCATCCAAGCGTACAAAGGGTTCCAGTACGCGCTCGATGTCCTCAGCCGCAATACCCTCGCCGTGATCCCGTATGATCACCCCCCTGCCCTCCACCTGCACCAGAATATCGCCGGCACCATAGCTCAGGGCATTTTCCAGCAGGTTGGCCACCGCCTGAAACACCAGATCACGATCAATGCGCCAAGTGGCCGGCATCCCACTGAAGTGGATGTGCCTGCCCATGTTCTCGGCAATGGGCTCATACAGCGAAATGGCATCAACGACGAGCTCTGTCAGCTCAGCCTCCTCCAATTGCAAGGCATAGGCCCCCGCCTCCAGCCGGCCCAACCGCAACACAGCCTGAAAAATGCGCAGTATGCTGTCTATATCCGCAGTCAGCGTCTCTACCCTGGCACGGGTACTCGGCTCCTGCGTTTCGCCCACCAGCACCTCCAGCTCGTTGCGCAAGCGGCTGATAGGATGGCGCAAATCGTGGGCAATGGCACTGGAGGTAGTGCGCGCATGCTCCATCAGCTTTTCTACCTGATCCAGCATCAGGTTGAGCTGACCTATCAGCGCTTCAATTTCATCCCGGCGACGGCTCTGTGGAATCCGCTCATCCAGGTGACCGCGGCGTATGCGCTCGGCCGTGGCGCTGATATACCCCAACCGCTGGCGCAATGCCCGGGTAAACACCCACACGCCCCCTACCGAGACAAATAGCACTGCCCCCACCAGCAAGGCATAGTTACGCCAGAGATGTTGGCCCACCTGCTCAAAAACCGCCCGGCGCCCCACCAGCAAGCGCTGGTCCGCATACAGCAGAAAAACCACCGCAACAATGGTGTCACCCGTTGCCGGGTCAATAAACTGCAAGGAGCTCTCATCCACCGCCTGCTCGGTAGTGGGCCAATAGGCCAGATTACCAGCCAGTTTCTTGCCCTTGGCATCGGTCAGCAGGTAAACCGCCACCGCCTCATTGCCCATATCGTCCAGATTGGCATTGGCACGGGCGGTCACTACCTCGATCAAGGCCTTGTGGCCCTGTAACTGGTAGATGGTTTCCAGGGCGGTTGTCTCTTCCCGCAGGGCTGCCTGGAACTCGCTGATCATGGCATTGCGCGTTTCGCGATAGCTGACGGCAGCAAACAGGGTCACCCCAGCTAGCATAAGCGTGGAGAGACCGATGATGAACCAGGAAAAAGGACTAAGGCGCATGGGCTGGCTGTAGGCTGTATCCGACTAGGCCTGCGGGTCGCCCAGGCGATAACCCGCACCGCGCACGGTGTGCAGCAGGGGTGGCAGGCCAGCCGGATCAATCTTGTTGCGCAACTTGCTGATATGCACGTCGATCACATTGGTGCCTGGGTCGAAGTGGTAGTCCCACACGGCCTCCAGCAGCATGGTACGAGTCACCACCTGGCCCGCATGGCGTAGCAGATACTCCAGCAACTGGTATTCACGTGGCTGTAGCTCAAGCGCCACCCCAGCACGCTTGACGCTGCGCGACAGCCGGTTGAGCTCAAGATCCGCCAGACGGAGCACATGCCCCTCGGGCTCAGACTGCCCGGGGCTGCGGCGGGTAACCGCATCCAGTCTGGCCAACAGCTCTATCGTGGAAAAAGGCTTGACCAGATAATCATCACTACCCGCGCGCAAGCCCTCTACCCTGTCATCTATCTCGCCCAAGGCAGAGAGGATGACCACGGGTGTATGAATGCTGGAGGCGCGCAAGGTACGCAGTATGGTGAGGCCATCGACCTTGGGCAGCATGCGATCCAGGATGATGGCATCGTAGGTCTCGGTCGTCGCCAGAAACAAGCCTTCCCTGCCATCCTTGGCATGGTCGGCAATATGGCCCGCCTCCCGCAACGCCTTCAGGACGAACTCGGCAGTATCGGTTTGATCCTCGACCAGCAGAAGACGCATCGCTCAGACCTTGCCGTCGTTCTGCGTATCCGCGGGTTCCATATCCGGCGCATCCAGCCAGGGTAGCAGATTGGCCACATAGCCCTTACGCGCCTTGCTGTAGCGCTTTTTGAGCTTTTCATCAGGCAAGGTCAACGATTGAATGGCGCAGGATTGCTCCCCCACCTGCACCTTGTCCTTGCCTATCTTGATATGCCGACGGTCGGTGGTGACCTGAATGGTACGGGCGCGCATCAACTCCTTGCAGCCCGAGGCCAGCGACAAGCGCCAGACCTCTTCCTTGCCCGTCCACAACAGTAGACTGCTGGCATCCAGCGGTTGCCAGCCAAACAGGCGGGAGACGCGAATCTGCTGGCGGGATGGCTGAGGCAGAACAGCACCTGTCTCTGCAGGCTCTGTCGTCGGCGGTGCCGCATTGGTACTGAGTGCGAGCAAGGCAGCCATGGTCCATGGCAACGTCGCAACGTTAGGCACGCGTGCTCTCCTTCACGGCGTCTTTATTTATTTGAGTAGGTGTATTGTGCATGACGAGCGCAGTGCGACGGTAGTGAGATGTCGCAGTGCCGTTTGTAGCAGATGGTTACAGGCCAGATCGCCATAAAAAGAGAGGGGACTGGTTACCCAGCCCCCTAAGGCTCGTTGAACTCACACCAGATATACGGGGACGCTTGTCTGTGTCGGTCAGGCGGCGGCGTCGGCGCATAACTAAGTTGGTGCGATCTTGACATGGGTGCTGTTGCAGCGTGCTTAACGGCAGATTAATAAGAATTAATGTTCGACTGATGAGCCGCCTGTCGCAAACTCATCGGGCGATTATGTTACCATGGTAACTTGGTAACTCATTATTGCGAGAGACCACCATGCCTGAATCCATCAAGCCCGTCACGATAGCTGTCGAACGCATCCAAACCGGTGTAAGACTAGAAAAGCGTCTGGTAAAAGTACTTAAAGGCCTGGCCGAGTACAAGGAAGTCACCCTAGGTGACCTGCTCGAAGGCATTGTGCTGCACGCCTTCGAGGGCAAATGTGCCTTCTCGCCCGATACACTGGAGATGATCAGCAAGTTGCGCGAAATATACGGTCTGGATCTGGCCGCGAGCGACAGCCATCAATTGGTAGATCGGAAGGGAGAGTGAGTCCACCCAATGCAGTGACCATGTCTTGCCACGTCAATTCATGGAGCGTCTCACTATGTCCGCACGTATCGTTCGTACCCACCGCATTACGCTTGCAGCCCCCGCCCAATCCTGCCATCGCCTCTTTACCCCCGCGGGCGAGTGCCTATGGGTAGCAGGATGGCAACCGCAGTACCACCACCCCACCAATGGCCAAACCGAGGCCGGCATGGTCTTCAGCACCGGCAGTGGTGCCGAGAACACACTCTGGTGCCTGGTCGATTTTGACCAGGAACGCCTTTATTCACGCTATACCCGGGTCACCCCTGGATCACGCAGCGGCACAGTCGAAGTGCAATGCCATGCCCTCGCTGATCAGACCACCGAGATCATGGTGCGCTATACACTGACGGCATTAAGCGATGCCGGCCTTGAGATACTGAACGCACTCGATAAAGCCGCTTTCGCGGACATGATCATGGGTTGGCAGGACGCCATCAACAGCAAGCTGCCACGACTCTTGGCGGCCACGATCGCCTGAAGCTAATCTGATTGCAGCCGTGCCGCCCGCTTACTGGCACGCACGGCTGCCCATGAACCGGCAACAGGACATCAGAGGATCAGGGATGCTTTGTATACGCGTGTACCTCACAGCACTGCTTGCTGCCTTGCTTGCCGCCACCTACGCCACCGCCACCGAACCACCGCTGTCGTTGCGGGCGGTCACGGCAGAGAACAATGAGCCATTCAATATCGTGTTCAACGGCAAGCTACAAGGCTTGGGGGTAGACGTTGCCAATGAAGCCGCACGACGTAGCGGTTTCAGCCTGCAGACCGAAGCCCTGCCCTGGGCAAGAGCGCTTGAAACAGCCAGGCAAAAGCCCGATGTCCTGCTGTTTACCGTAGCGAGAACACCTGAGCGTGAAGATTGGTTTCATTGGATAGGACCCATCGCCAAACGCGAAGTCTGGCTATGGCGGCTACGCACCCGCAAGGACGTCGTGGCCACCTCACTGGATCTGGCCAAGCAGTACAGGGTAGGTACCTCCCATAATGACGCCGCCACCGAATACCTGCTGGCACAGGGATTTGAGCAAGGGCTCAATCTCGACATCACAATGCACGACCGCGCAATCGGCTACAAACTTCTGGCTGGACGGGTAGACCTGGTTCCGATGAATCCGCTCTCCATTGGCGCCTTTGCCCGTGAAAGCGGGATTGCACTCGAAGACCTGGAGCCGCAAATGCTCTTGATCAGCAGCGGCGGCTATTATCTTGCACTCAATCGCCTCAGCAAGGCCGAGACCGTGGCCAAACTCCATGCTGCGCTGACGGAGATGAAGGCCGATGGCAGCTTGCAGCGCCTGCTGGAGAAATGGCAGCCCAAGGGCAGCAAGGCCAGATAGCCCGCGCTCACCGCCTGGGTGTCTCATCTTGCTGCCGGGATAAGCTGTCCCGTAAATCAGCCGCGTGCTGTTGTATCAAAAGCTCCAGAAACGCATTCATATCCAGGCCCACCCTGCAGGCACATAGTTTGAGATGAGCCTTGAGCGTGCCATCTATCGTCGTGGCAAAAGGCTCTCTGGCCGCCTTGGCATCTACCCCCTTGCCAGACTTGATCTCCTGCATGAACAAAGCACGCCTGGCCTTGCGGCTGGCGCGCTGGCGCTCTGCCGGCGTCATGGCGCGCTCACCATGCGCGGGCCTGCCTGGGCGCCGTTTGGGTGGTGTAAGCGTATCGCTTGTCATGTCTGCTGCTTTCAAAAAGGCGGTGACTTGGTCACGATTATATTTAAGTGACACGTCACCTAATTAAAATATTTCACATCATGGTTGACCGGAGAACGTTCGTTCTCCTAATATTTAGTGAACGAACGTTCTCTTGTGAGGAGTGGGCCATGAAAGCAGCGCTAGTCGATGTCTTGAAGCACCCAGGGGTATGGCGGGGTGATGGTTACAGCCAGATTGCCGTACCCACCATCCCTTGCGGGCACGAGCGTTTGGCGCCCTTGCTGCCGGGCGCGGGCTGGCCACTGGCGGCCGTTACCGAAGTCATTGCCAGCAGAGCAGGCTGCGGCGAGCTCAAACTACTGCTACCGGCCCTCGCCCGCTTAAGTCAGGCTGGCAAGCAAATTCTGCTGATTGCCCCGCCGCAAATACCCTACGCCCCGGCCTGGCAGGCTGCCGGTGTGGATCTGCGGCGACTGACCTGGGTAAACCCCAAAACCGAACACGATGCCTTGTGGGCCATGGAGCAATCCCTGCGGGAACCTGCCTGTGGCGCGGTAGTAGGCTGGTTCGATCTGGCCCTGAGCGATCGCAACTGCCGCCGCCTGCAACTAGCGGCCGAACAAGGTGGTGGTAGTGGTTTTGTCTTGCGCCATGGCCGCGCCGAAAATGTCAGCTCACCATTCGGTCTGCGGCTGGGCGTGGAATCCGTCGCTGGCGGCGTAGCAGTACAGGTGCTCAAGCGCCGGGGCGCCGCAGCCACCCAGGCTGTATTCCTGCCCCACAGCCATCAACCAACGCCCACCAGGCATCCTGCTACAGGCCCTACCCATGTTGTGGCTAGCACTACACCTGCCTTTTCTACCGCTAGACGCACTGCACCAGAACCTTACGCCTACGCAGCCTGAGCCCTGGGCTGTCGTAGAGCAGCGCGGCCGCCAGGAGCAGGTACTGATATGCAATGCCGCAGCGCAAGCGCTGGGTGTAAAGCCCGGCATGCGCCGCGCTGCCGCCCTGACGTTCGCCGCAGGCCTGCGCATTGCCCGGCGTCAGCCGCAGCAGGAGCTGGCGCTACTGGAGAGCCTTGCAGCCTGGAGCTTGCAGTACACGCCTACCGTTTGCCTGGTTCCGCCACACGGCCTGCTGCTGGAGATAGAAGGCTGCCTGCGCTACTTCAAGGGTCTGGGCCGATTGCGCAAGCTCATTGCACAAGGCCTGGTGGAGCACGGCTGGTCGGCACAGATGGCGGCAGCCCCCTCACCGCTTGCCGCCACCTGGCTGGCCCAGTTGCGCCCACAAGCCGTGATACGTAGCCCAGAGGGCCTTGCCGACGGCCTGGCAAGCCTGCCCATCGCCGAACTCCCCTGGCCTGACGACACGCTGCGGCAACTACAGGCGCTAGGCATGCGCCAGTTTGCCGATCTCCACAGCCTCCCGCGCGATGGCCTTGCCCATCGCCTCGGCCACACCTTTCCCTACATGCTGGACCAAGCACTGGGCTTGCAACCAGACCCGCGCGATCCTTTTGAGCCGCCTGATCGATTTGAACGCACCGTAGCGCTCAATTGGGCAACAGACCAGATCGAGGCCTTGGGCTTTGTCGCCAAGCGCCTGTTTACCGAGCTGGCAGCATTTCTGATGGGCAGGGGGCTGGGGGTACAACAGCTGCAGCTGATCATGCAGCACGAAGACAGCAGCAAAACCGAAGTGACGCTAGGGCTGGGCAAGCCCACCCGCGCCGCCGATGCCATGCTGGCCATCTGTCGCGAGCGCCTTGCGCGGCTGGCCTTGCCCGCACCGGTAGAGGCCATGGGTATTCTGGCCAGCCAGTTGCATCGCCTGGACGGCCAGGTGTTGACCCTGTTTGGTGATGCCAGCCAGGCGGAGGATTTCGACCTGTTGCGCGCACGGCTGGTGGCGCGGCTGGGCGAGGATGCTGTGCAGAGCGTCGTCTGCGTGGCGGATCACCGCCCAGAACATGCCTGGTGCTGGGCACCCTGCGGTAGCGTCTCCCCTCCGCTCACCCTGGGCGAGCGCCCCGCCTGGCTGCTGCCCGAACCCCAGAGTCTGGAGCTACGTGACGGACATCTCTGGCACAGCGAGCCTCTCCAGCTGCTGACACGTGCAGAGCGTATAGAGTCCGGCTGGTGGGATGGCAATAGCGTCACCCGCGACTACTACCAAGCGCAAGGGCCATCTGGCCGCCGCTATTGGATATACCAGCAGCGCAGCACCGACAGCTGGTACCTGCACGGTCTGTTTGCCTAAGGAATCGCCATGCCTGCCGCCAACCAAGCCGCCTATGCCGAGCTGCATTGCCTTTCCTGCTTCAGCTTCCAGCGCGGCGCATCGCACGCAGACGAGCTGGTGGAGCGGGCCGCCAAGCTGGGCTATCAAGCACTGGCCATAACCGATGAATGCTCGCTGGCCGGTATTGTTCGTGCCCATCTGGCCACCCAGAAGCACGGCCTGCAATTGATCGTAGGAAGCGAACTGACCCTGGATGATGGCTTGCGCCTGGTATTGCTGGCACCAGATCGTGAAGCCTATGGCGATTTATCTCAGCTGATCAGCCTGGGGCGACGCAATGCCAACAAGGGCTCATACCAGTTGGACCGCGCCGCTGTCGCGCGCCACGCCGGGCGGCTGCTGGCTCTGTGGCTGCCCCCCGCCCTGCCGGATGCCGCAGACGGCCAGTGGTTTAGCCAGCATTTCCCCGAGCGCGCCTGGCTGGCGGTAGAGCTATTTCAGGAGGCAGATGATGACAGCCGCCTGTCCGCACTATTGCAGCTAGGCCGGCAATGCGGTCTCCCCTGCGTCGCCAGTGGCGATGTGCATATGCATGTCCGATCCCGCCGCGCCCTGCAGGACGTCATGACGGCAATCCGGCTGGGTCGGCCGGTAGCAAAGTGCGGCCTGTCGCTATTTCCCAATGGTGAGCGCCACCTGCGCAGCCTCCGGGCGCTCGCCCACATCTACCCACACGCACTGTTGGCAGAAACCGTGCGCATTGCACAGCGCTGCGGCCAGTTTCTGGCCGATCTGGGCTATGAATACCCAGCCGAACTAGTACCCGAGGGCGCAACACCGGCAAGTCATCTGAGCACACTGACCGAAATTGGCTTACGCCAGCGCTATCCAGCGGGCGCACCAGAAAAAGTCCGTCGCCAGGTAGCGCACGAGCTGGCGCTGATCATCAAGCTTCGCTATGAGTCGTTCTTTCTCACCGTCCACGATATCGTCGCTTACGCCCGCAGCCAGGAGATCCTCTGCCAGGGCCGTGGCTCAGCAGCCAACTCCGCCGTCTGCTTTGCCCTGGGTATCACCGAGGTAGATCCGGATAGATCCAATCTGCTGTTCGAACGCTTTCTCTCGCAAGAGCGGCATGAGCCCCCCGATATCGATGTGGATTTCGAGCATGATCGACGGGAGGAAGTCATCCAATACATATACAAGCGCTATGGCAGGGAGCGTGCCGCACTGGCCGCCACCGTGATTACCTACCGCCCGCGCAGCGCCCTGCGGGATGTAGGGCGCGCACTGGGGTTTGACGAAGAGCAGCTGGATCAGATCAGCAAAACCCTGGCCTGGTGGGATAGCCGCGCAGAACTGCCCAAGCGACTGCAGGAGGCGGGCTTCGACCCCGAGAGCCGGCCAGTCCAACTGCTGTTGCGGCTGGCGCAGGTGCTGATGCGCTTCCCCCGCCATCTGTCGCAACATGTGGGCGGTTTTGTCATCTCGCACAGCCCCTTGGCACGGCTGGTCCCCATAGAAAACGCCGCCATGCCCGACCGCACTGTCATCCAGTGGGACAAGGATGACCTGGATGCCATGGGTCTGCTCAAGGTCGATGTGCTGGCATTGGGCATGTTGAGCGCCATACGCCGTACGCTGGCCCTGGTGTCGGCGATACGCCGGCAACCACTGATGCGCATGGCCGATATCCCGGCGGAAGACCCACAGGTCTACGAGATGATAGGGCATGCCGATACCGTAGGCCTGTTCCAGATCGAGTCCAGGGCACAGATGTCCATGCTGCCGCGACTCAAGCCCAAAAATTTCTACGACCTGGTGGTCGAAGTCGCCATCGTGCGCCCTGGCCCCATACAGGGCGGCATGGTGCACCCCTACTTGCGGCGGAGACAGGGGCTGGAGCCCGTCGATTACCCATCCGAAGCCGTCAAGAAGACGCTAAAGCGAACCTTGGGTGTGCCTATCTTCCAGGAGCAGGTCATGCAGCTGGCCATCGATGCCGCTGACTTCACCCCCGGCGAGGCCGACCAGCTTAGACGCTCCATGGGCTCCTGGCGCCGCACGGGTGAACTGGCGGATTACCAAGAGCGGCTGGTCGCCGGCATGCTGGCCAATGGCTATACCCAGGAATTTGCAGACCGTCTGTGCAAGCAGATAGAAGGCTTCTCCGAATATGGCTTTCCCGAATCCCATGCCGCCAGCTTCGCCCTGCTGGTGTATGTGTCGGGCTGGCTCAAGCGCCACGAGCCAGCAGCCTTCACCTGCGCCCTGCTCAATAGTCTGCCCATGGGTTTTTACTCTGCATCGCAGTTGATACAGGACGCAAAGCGGCATGGCATCGTGGTACACCCTGTCGATGTACAGCGCAGTGACTGGGATTGCACGCTGGAAGACGAGCAGTGCCCCCAGCACGCGCTCCGACTGGGCTTGCGGCTGATCAGCGGCCTAGGCCAGCGCATAGGCGAGCGCATTGCCGCCCACCAGCCAACAGCAGGCTACGACAGCCTGGCCCAGTTGCAGCGTCTGGCTAGTCTCGACAAGCGTAGCCTGGGTATTCTGGCGGATGCCGATGCGCTGGCCACCCTGGCGGGCAATCGCCGGCAAGCCCGCTGGCAGGTGGGTGGCCTACCGCTGGAGCAAGACCTCGCAGGCTTGGCCGCCAAGGCAGAGGCGGCCATCACCCTCCCGCTCCCCAGCCTGGGCCAGCAGGTGCTGGAAGATTACCGCAGCCAGGGCCTCACCCTGAGGGCCCATCCACTCAGCCTGCTACGCCCACGCCTGAGTCGGGATCGCCTGCTCAGCGCCGCCGAGCTGCGCGCCTGCCAGCACGGCCAGCCCGCACGAGCCTGCGGCATCGTGGTTGGCCGCCAACGTCCCGGCACGGCAAGTGGCGTCACCTTTGTTACCTTGGAAGACGAAACCGGCAACACCAATGTCATTGTCTGGCAGGATCTGGGCGAAAGGCAGCGCAAGGAATTACTGGGCGCCCGACTGCTGGCCGTCTATGGCGTAGTGCAGCGGGAAGGCGAGGTCGTCCATCTGCTCGCCAAGCGCCTGGCCGACAAATCCGAGCTACTGGGAGCCCTGTCGGTAGAGAGTCGTGATTTCCACTAGCCCCATCGCAGCGCCAGCCATCAAAGTCGCCCCCGGTTGATACGCATCAAGGTAGCGCCCCTCGCCCACAGGCAAACTGGCCGCACCTCATATCAACATGGTTGCCCGCATGAATGCGCCCGCCCCCACTGCCATCAAGCCGGCCCCAGCTGATTTTGATGTTCAAGGCCTGTGTTTCGACAAAAGCCTGATCGAGCGTCTGGCAGGTAATGGCCCACGCTACACCTCCTATCCCACGGCCGATCATTTCCATGCCGGTTTCGATGAAGCAGCCTACCGCGCAGAAGTGGCAAGGCAGTTCCCCGCAGGCCAGCAAGGCCCGCTGTCGCTCTACGTGCATATCCCCTTTTGCAATACGATCTGTTACTACTGCGGCTGCAATAAGATCATCACCAAGAACAAGGCACACGCCGAGGTGTACCTGGACTACCTCGACAAGGAGCTTGCCCTGCAAGCCCCCCTGTTCGCAGGCCGCGCCAAGGTGGAGCAGCTGCATTTCGGCGGCGGCACCCCCACCTTCCTCTCCGATGCCCAACTCGGCCGGCTGATGGGGCAACTTCGGGCCCATTTCGACTTTGCCCCCAAGGATGAGGGCGAATACTCGATAGAGATAGACCCACGCAAAGTCCAACCCGCCACCGTGGCACATCTGGGGAAGCTGGGCTTCAATCGCATGAGCCTGGGCGTGCAGGACTTCGATCCCGCCGTCCAGCGGGCCGTCAACCGCATCCAGAGCGAAGCCGAAACACTGGCAGTGATCGCAGCGGCCCGTGCACATGGCTTCAAGTCCATCTCCATCGACCTGATCTACGGCTTGCCATTGCAGACCGTACAGGGCTTCAGCGCCACACTGGACAAAGTGATCGCAGCCAGGCCGGATCGCCTTTCCATCTACAACTACGCGCATATGCCGCAGCTGTTCAAAACGCAGCGGCAGATCAACGAAGCCGACCTCCCAGCGCTCGATACCAAGCTCGATATCCTCAGCCTCGCCATCAGCAAACTCGCCGCCGCTGGCTACGTCTACGTTGGTATGGATCACTTTGCCCTGCCCGATGACGAACTGGCCATTGCCCAGCGCGCAGGCACCCTGCACCGCAACTTCCAGGGCTATTCCACCCGCGACGACATCGATCTACTCGCCCTGGGGGTCTCAGGCATCAGCAAGCTGGGCGCAAGCTACAGCCAGAATGTGCGCGGCACCGAGGAGTATTACGCCCTGCTGGATGCTGGCAAACTACCGCTGTTCAGAGGCATCGCCCTGAACGAAGATGACAGGCTGCGCCGTAGCCTGATACAGCAACTGATGTGTGATTTCGCACTCGACTTCGCCCAGCTGGAGGCGCATTGGGGTATTCGCTTCAAGGATTACTTTGCCGCCGAACAGCCAAAGCTGGCGGCCTTGGCCAATGACGGCCTGCTCAGCCTGGATGAACAGCGCCTGCAAGTACTGCCACGCGGCCGTCTGCTCATACGCAATATCGCCATGATATTCGACCGCCGCCTGCAGCAAGGCCAGCCCCTGCAACGCTATTCCAAAACCATCTGAGCTTGCCCCAAGACAAGGGCCGGTACCTTATCGGTACCGGCCCTTGGCACAACCCCATCACGGCAATACTTACAGGCGCATGGCAGGCATATGATCAGCCATCTCCCGCCGCATGAACTCATGGAAATGCAGCATGCCATCCTCCATCGGGCTCTGATAAGGGCCGAACTCGTCCCGGCCCTCCTTGTATAGCCGCTCCCTGCCCTCTTCCATGCGGCGGATAATCTCCATATCCTCTACCGCCGTCTCTTGGTAGGCCGCCTGCTCCGCCGCCATGAACTCCGGCTCGAACAAGGCCACTTCCTCAGGGTAATAGAACTCCACAATGTTCTTGTAGCGGCGAGGGCCATCCGGCAGCAAGGTCGAGATCACCAGCGTATGCGGATACCACTCCACCATCACATTGGGGTAATAGGTCAACCAGATGGCGCCATGCTTGGGCATCTGGCCACGGTTGAATGCCAGCACCTGCTTGTGCCACTCCGCATACGATTTCGAACCGGCCTTCGCCAAGGCATTGTTGATACCCACGGTCTGGACCGAATACCAGTCGGCAAACTCCCACTTCAGGTCATCGCACTCCACAAACCTGCCCAGGCCAGGGTGGAATGGATCCACGTGGTAGTCCTCCAGATAAACCTCGATAAAGGTCTTCCAGTTGCCCTCGTAAGTATCTACCTGCACGCTATGCAGCATGTAGTTGCTGAAATCCAGATCCTTGGCCACGCCCAGGTTCTTCAGGTCCGCCTCCACATCCCTGCCGCCCGTACCCAGCTCGAACAACATGCCATTCCAGGACTGTAGTCGGGTCTCAGGCAGATTCAGGCAGGGCTTTTCGGGAAAATGCGGCGCACCCAGCAGGGTGCCCTGGTTGTCATAGGTCCAACGATGCAAAGGGCAGACGATATGCGAGCTATTGCCGCGCCCATCCACCATCAAAGCCTGACGGTGGCGGCAGATGTTCGACAGCAGCTTGACGCCAGATTCGGTGCGCTTGAGCAAGCGCGAACGATCGTACATCTCCAGTACCTGATAGTCGCCCACATTGGGAACCATCAGCTCATGGCCGACATACTTTGGCGCCTGGGAGAACAGCGTTTCCTGTTCAAGCCGATAAAAATCCGGGTCAAAATAGACCGAGATAGGCAATTGCGCTTGAGCCGCGCGAAGCTGGTTGGATGAAGTCAGGTTGGACATATCCCACACCCCCAAGAGTCGGAGTTGGGCGCAATCCATCTATAGACGCGCCCCAACACCCGAAGGTCTAAGAACGTCTTGCCTTGATGGATTACGAGTCGGCAGGCATTGCGCCTAGCCGGAGACGAGCCCGCAAGCCCAACCTCCCTAGCCTCATGGCCCTTTGGGGCAAGCACCAGGCACGCTTTTCAGCGCCCTAATACCCGCGTTGGGCGAGGTGCCGCAACGCTATAAAACAAGGGCCGAATTCTCGCCCAATCCCCCCTCGCAGGCAAGTCATTTCTGTCAGAAAACTTGCTTACAGATTAGGGACATAGCACATCAGCAAACAGACAGCCATCAGCGCGCCACGGCCCACCCCACTGGCAGGCCGAGCGCTCAACGGCAAGCAGCCCAATTACTTCTCGACAAAGGCACGCTCAATCACATAGTCGCCAGGCACACCAATACGTGGCGAAACATGGAAGCCACGGGCATCCAGCAAGGCCGCCGTATCCTTCAGCATGCTCGGGCTGCCGCACATCATGGCACGGTCAGTTTCCGGGTTCAGTGGCGGCAGGCCCAAGTCCTCGCACAACTTGCCGTTCTCGATCAGATCGGTCAACCGGCCCTGGTTGCGGAACTCCTCGCGGGTCACGCTGGGGTAGTAGATCAACTTCTGCTGGATCACATCGCCAAAGAACTCATTCTTGGGCAACTCATTCTGGATGTAGTCGGCGTAAGCCAGCTCATTCACAAAGCGCACGCCATGGAACAGGATGACCTTCTCGAAATGCTCATAAGTCTCCGGATCCTTGATGATGGACATGAAAGGCGCCAAGCCAGTACCCGTGCCGAACAGGAACAGATTCTTGCCAGGCTTGAGGTCATGTATCACCAAGGTGCCCGTAGGCTTGCGGCTCACCAACAGCTCATCACCCACCTTCAAGTGCTGCAGGCGCGAGGTCAGCGGGCCATTGGGCACCTTGATGCTAAAGAACTCAAGGTGCTCTTCGTAGTTAGCGCTGGCAATCGAGTACGCCCGCATCAGGGGGCGCTCATTCACCTGCAGGCCTATCATCACAAAATGTCCATTCTCAAACCGCAGCCCAGGGTCACGGGTCGTGGTGAAGCTGAACAGGGTGTCGTTCCAGTGATGGACGCTCAGGACGCGTTCGGTAGCGATGGTGGACATGAGATGAGAACAGCTGTTAATTGGCAGACCGCGATTTTAGCAAAGTATTAGAACCTCCCTCTACACATTCAGGCATTTGCATCCAGCAGAATGGAATATAGGGGACGCCGCAACCTCAAGCCTCGCACGGGTCGTTGACACAGGCACGGCCAGCATGGCGCCGACCGTGCCCAGGCAGGCTCTTACTTCTTGCCGGCGCGCTCCTGCGCAATCAGCTTGTTCAAAATGGCAAACAGCTGCTGCTCGCCGCCGGCCTGGCTGACTGAAGTCGAATACTTGCCGTTAACGATAAAGGTCGGTACCCCATTGACGCGATAGTCACGGGTCATCTGCTTGGCACGGCCAATCTGGCTACCGATACCAAACGACTTGTAAGCCGCCTCAAACTGGGCGCGGTTGATACCGCGCTTGGCCACCCACTCAAACAGGGTCTTCTCGTCGCGCAGTTCTACCCGGCCACCATGGATGGCATCAAACACAGCACGCTGGTGCTGAGCCAGCAGGCCCATGGTACGCAGTGTCACAAACAGCTTGGTATGGCCTTCCATGTCCGAGCGGCCATCCCACATCACATGCTCGCGGCGCAGAACCACATCAGGGGGCAGACTCTTCTCCCAGGCCGCCACCGCAGGCTCCAGCGCACTGCAATGCGGGCAGCCAAACCAGAAAAACTCGATTACCTCGATCTTGCCAGGGGTAGCCACCGGCTGAGCCGCCGGCAACTTGGTTACCGGGCCAGCATGGTCGCCAGCGGCCAGGGCCGAGGCACCGATTACCGACAGGCCCAATGCCAACAAGGCACGGGCAAAAAGACGCTTGCTGTTCATACAGAGTGCTTTCTCATTGTTTGGATAGATCAGGCGGCCATTCAGCGGCCGCCATTGTAACTGTTGGAAATCTGAAGCTCATTCAAAAAAGAACATCAGCGCAACGCCCTCCACGCACCGTGCGACGTGGATTTCCGTCGCAGCAACGAGGGCGGGGGCTAAGTCTGAAGTCTGCTGTGACCCCGACGCCCAGCACGTGGACCCCTTGGCACCTGCCACTAACCAGCATCGCTAGACACATGCCAGCCACGGCGGTTCCCTATCAGCAAGGGCTCAGCCCCGGCACCACCAGCATTTCCTTAGGTTAACAGCCCCGTCAGATGCTTCAAATGCCAGGCTCAGCGGGTAGGCCGCAACTGTCAGCCAAAAACACCGAAGTTATTCAGAAAGGCCGCCATCGATCCGCCTATCAGCAACACCAGTATCAAGGCCGTACGTAGATTACGGCGCACCATGGCAGCCTGGTCTCGTTGCTTGTCGTTCATTTCCTGCTTGCTCATTGAATACCCCTTCATTGCCCGGATGCCCTACACCGCACAGATAACGGCAAAGCGCTACCGTGACGCCAGTAAAACAATACTTGTCTGAACACACCATGAAAATCGGCGAACCAGCCCAGTCGGCGCCGGCCCTGTTGGCGCAACGCACCGCAGATATCCCACGCTACTACGAAAGGCCAACAGCCCGCCATGAACCCATTCATTGGCAGATACTGGAGACCGGGTAAGGCACGGCAGCCCTGGCGCTGCATATCAGCACCGTCCGACCCCGCAGACCCAACCCTAGTCAGAACGGACACAGCATAAATCTTGAAGCAACTGCAAGGTCAAGCACCCAGCTGTAAAATGGCAGCCTGCAGGTTGGCCCGCGCCGGCGATTCCAGCCGCGTAAACAAAGCATCGGTCGCATAGATACGCGGCCGCGCCAGAAAACCCGCAAGCACAGCAGCACGCTTGGCCGCAAAAACAGCTGGCGCCACCCAGGCATACTCCAGCCTGATCTGCTGCTCGTACTGCGCAAAGCGCGATGCCTCTGCCCCCAGGATCGCCAGGTCGATATCCACCAGCAGCTTGGCATCCACCGTCAGGGGCAACACATCATGCCGGGTCGCCATGATCAACTGCACCACCCGCGCCACCGCCGCCCCATCCACGCCGGCCGCCAGCAAAGCCTCCCGCGCCCAAGCCGCGCTACGCGCCTCATTATCGCGGCTTTGCACATCATAGATGGCATCGTGAAACCACAAAGCCAACGCCACCTCCCCCGGCCGCTCAGCACAGGCAGAAACAGCTTCAAACAGCGCCAGGCACTCATCCAGGTGCTGCAAGGTATGGTAGGCGCGCTGAGCCTCCGCGTACCGCGCCAGCAATGCTGCCAACAAAGCCGCATCAGGCTCCGCCACCCCCACAGCCATCCAAGCATGACGCCAGCTTGCAATCCTATCCACCATACCCCATGCGCCACCTGCGGTTAAAAACACCACATCGTACCTCAGCTCGCCCAATTGGCCAGCCCGAGGAGGACGCTTTCCGAAAGCCCAGTTTCAAAACAAGACTGGCTGAACGTGAAAAATTTCGACACAGCACAATATTCAACGTACTGGAGCTCAATACCGGAAACTTGCATTTCGGCGTGTTCATCGAATTGAGTCATCTTCAACTCGGTTTAATTGGAACAATTCTTAACACGACTTCCTGTATACCCCCCACCTAAAACGCCAGCACATCATCGTTCGACACCACCACGGGCAATCTACCCGTGCGACTGCCTTCCGGCACATTGGCGCCAGCACCCGCATGGCCGTTGACTCCGTGTGGCCACTACAGCAGTGCCCGGCTTGACCAGCTTGCACACACCCGTGGCCGGGTTCAGTTCAATCGTGGTGGCGTCGCCCTTACGGTCCGCCAGGTTGCCTGTACTGCTAGGCGTGCCACTGCCCTCCGGTGTCGCCAGCTTCTGCACCCCGCAGCCCCAGGTGTATTGCTGCCAGATGTGGCCCAACTGCTCGCTGTCACGGTGGGCTTTGGCGAGGTCGACGCTGGTACGCTCTGACTCTCGCAGCATCGGGACAATATCATGGTTGTGTGTGCGGTATAGTCATAGCAGGCATCGCTGTACTTGCGATGTTGCCAAGTGCTTATCAAAAAAAGAAGAAAGTAGAAAATTGACTGGCAGACAGGCACGACCAGATTGCCGCGAAGTCCCAGCCCAAACCCAGGCAAACCCACGCCGACCTTGCGTTTCAGCCTCAGCGGTTCCACACTTGAAAACCCACCGTCATAGCTGCTCCGCGATGTACCGCTGCCTTATCCTGATACTGCTGAGTTGTTCCCTTGCTGCTGCCGATGCCCGGCAGGGCCTGGAGAGTCTGTACGAGGCGGCTAATCGTTACCTCACCACCCAGCTCGCCAGCCACGGCGATCGGGCTAGCTTTCAGTTGGGCAGGCTGGATAATCGGCTGACGCTAGCGCCCTGCCAGAAGATAGACGTGGAGTTGGCACAGGGCAACCGGCTGATGGGCAACACCAGCTTGCGGATACGCTGCAGCAAGGGCGCCAAGTGGACAGTCAACCTACCGGCCGCCATCGCCATACAGGCTGACTATTGGGTTGCTGCACGAGCCCTACCCTCGGGCCACGAGATTACCGAAACCGATATCGAGCGCCGCACCGGCGATCTATCCCAACTCCCCCCCACCGTGGTGGTCGACCATGTGCAAGCCGTCGGCCGCCATCTGGTCGGGGGCACACCTGCTGGCGCCCCTTTGCGTAGCGATCAGTTGCGCGCGCCCTTTGCCGTCAAGGTGAATGAATTCGTCAAGGTAGTGGCCGTCGGCAACGGCTTCGAGGTGGCCAGCGAGGGCCGCGCCATGGGCAATGCCAACGAAGGCCAGCAGGTCAGCGTCAAGATGATCAGCGGTGCCGTGGTGCAGGGTATCGCCCGCGCAGGCGGCACGGTCGAGATAAAGTACTGATTCTTGTTGCATTGCGCCATTCGCGCCTAGACCCCCAGCCCCCCCACAAGTAGAATTGCCGGTTCTTCCCACGGCGAGTGCATTCTCTCTACTCCATGCAGGTATTTCGCGGCGTCCCTTTTCATCAGGCCGGGCCTTGTGCCCTGACCATAGGCAACTTCGATGGCTTGCATCGCGGCCATCGTGCCATGCTTGATCGCCTGGTGGCCGAAGCACGCCGTGCCAACCTGCCGCCGGCCGTGCTCACCTTCGAGCCGCACCCGCGCGAGCTGTTTACCCCCGATGCGGCCCCAGCCCGCCTATCCAGCCTGCGAGAAAAGCTAGAGTTGCTGCGCGATGCCGGCATCGCCAGAGTCTATCTGGCCCACTTCAACCGGGGCTTTGCCTCGCTTTCCGCCGAGGCCTTCGCGGGCGAGATCGTGGCTAGGCAGATCGGAGCACGTTACGTGCTGGTGGGCGATGATTTCCGTTTTGGCAAAGGCCGTGCCGGCGACAACCGCCTGCTGGCCACCTATGGCCAACAATTTGGCTACCTGGCCGAAGCCATGCCCGAGATAGCCGTGGACGGCCGCCGCGCCTCCAGCACCGCCGTGCGCGAGGCCCTAGGCAGCGGCGACCTGGCGCTGGCCGAGCAGTTGCTGGGTCGCCCCTACCGCATCAGCGGCCGGGTGGTGCATGGCGCCAAGCTGGGGCGGCAGATAGGCTTTCCCACGGCCAATATCCAGGTCAAGCATAACCGCCCGCCCCTCACCGGCATCTTTGTCACCGAAGTCCACGGCGCGGCCGACCGGCCCCTGCTGGGCGCGGCCAGCCTGGGCAAGCGCCCGACGGTGGACGATAGCGGCCGGATCGCGCTGGAAGTCTACCTGCCCGATTTCAGCGGCGACCTGTACGGCCGCCATCTGCAGGTGGATTTTTTGCATAAGTTGCGTGACGAAGCCAAGTACGATGGCCTGGAACCCCTGATCGCCCAGATCAAGCTGGATGTGGAGAACGCCCGCGCCTTCTACCGCGAACGAATTAGCCTCCCCCGTCCGTGAGCGGGCGGGGGCGGCACGAATCACGCTGATCGGCGCAAAGCGCCGGCCAAGAGACTGAATTCATCGAGTTACCACCATGTCCGAACAAAGCAAATACCCAGTCAACCTGCTGGATACCCCCTTCCCCATGCGGGGCGATCTGGCACGCCGCGAGCCCGGCTTTCTGCAGCGCTGGCAAGACCAGAAGCTGTACCAGCGTATCCGCGCAGCCGCCCAGGGCCGACCCAAGTTCATCCTGCACGATGGCCCCCCCTATGCCAACGGCGATATCCACATCGGTCATGCCGTCAACAAGGTGCTGAAGGACATCATCGTCAAGACCAAGACCCTGTCGGGTTTTGATGCGCCCTATGTACCGGGCTGGGATTGCCATGGCCTGCCTATCGAGCATCAGATCGAAAAGCTGGTAAAGGGTGACAAGAAGGCCATCGAAGCCGCACCGGCCATCCACGCCAAGATCGTGGCCTTCCGCAAGGAAAACGGCCTGGACGAAAAAGCCACCCACCTGCCGGTCGATTTCGTCCGCACCCTGTGCCGCGAATACGCCGAGATCCAGATCGAGCGCCAGAAGAAGGACTTTGTCCGCCTCGGGGTGATTGGCGACTGGGCGCACCCCTACAAGACCATGGCCTTCGAGACCGAGGCCAACATCATCCGCACCCTGGGCGAGGTGCATCGCCAGGGCTATCTGGTCAAGGGCCAGAAGCCGGTGCACTGGTGCGTCGATTGCGGCTCCTCGCTGGCCGAGGCCGAGGTGGAGTACGAGGACAAGAACAGCCCCGCCATTGATGTTGCCTTCCCGGTAAAGGATACCGCCGCCCTGGCTGCCGCCTTTGGCTTGCCTGCTGATCGCATTGCCGGCGTGCCTGCCTATGCCGTGATCTGGACCACAACCCCCTGGACGCTGCCGGCGAACCGGGCAGTTTGCGTGCACCCCGAACTGACCTACGACCTGGTCGAAACCCCCAAGGGCCTGTTGATCCTGGTACGCGAACTGGCCGAAAGCGCCATCAAGCGATACGGTTTTGAATCGGTCGAGGTGGTGGCGCAGGCCCATGGCAGCAAGTTGGAACACCTGAAGCTGCAACACCCTTTCTATGAGCGTGAATCCTTCATCATCCTGGGCAACCACGTCACCACTGACGCCGGTACCGGCTTGGTGCATACCGCGCCCGCGCATGGCCTGGACGACTGGCTGGTCGGTCAGCATTACGGCCTGAGCGACGAGAACCCGGTGGGTAACGACGGCCGCTTCAAACCCGGTGTCGCCCTGTTCGAAGGCAAGTCAGTGTGGGAAGGCAACCCGCTGATCATCGACAACCTGGCCGCCAGCGAATTGCTGCTGGCCAATGTGCGCCTCAATCACAGCTACCCGCACTGCTGGCGCCACAAGACCCCCATCATCTTCCGTGCCACCGCCCAGTGGTTCATCAGCATGGAAAAACCCGGCCACGCCGGCCAGGCGCTGCGTGCCGTGGCACAGAAGGCGGTCGATGACACCGAGTTCTTCCCCGATTGGGGCCGCCCACGGCTGGAGTCCATGATCAACAACCGCCCGGACTGGTGCGTCTCGCGCCAGCGCAACTGGGGCACACCGATGACCTTCTTTGCCCACAAGGTGACCGGTGATCTGCACCCCCGTTCGCTGGAGTTGCTGGAAGCCGTTGCCAAGCGCGTGGAAACCGGCGGCATCAACGCCTGGTTCGCGCTCGACCCGGCTGAGCTGCTGGGCGACGAGGCCAAGGACTACGACAAGCTGAACGACACCCTGGACGTGTGGTTCGACTCCGGCTCCACCCACTTCGCCGTGCTGCGCCAACGGCCCGAACTGGCCTGGCCGGCAGATCTCTACCTGGAAGGCTCGGACCAGCATCGTGGCTGGTTCCAGTCGTCCCTGCTGACCGGTTGCGCCACCGAGGGCCGCGCCCCGTACAAGCAGTTGCTGACCCATGGCTTTACGGTGGACGGCAAGGGCGAGAAGATGTCCAAGTCCAAGGGCAATGTGGTTGCGCCGCAAAAGGTCATCGACCAGTATGGCGCCGACATGCTGCGCCTGTGGGCGGCCAGTACCGACTATTCGGGCGAGATGAGCATCTCGGACGAGATCCTCAAGCGCGTGGCCGACAGCTACCGCCGCGCCCGCAACACCCTGCGCTTTCTGCTGGCCAACCTCAGCGACTTCAATGCCGCAACCGACGCCATCGCCGTAGACCAGATGCTGACGCTGGATCGCTATGCACTGGTCATGGCACAGCAGTTCCAGGATGCCGTCACCGCCGACTATGGCCGCTACAGCTTCCACACGGCCATGCAGTCCGTCCACCACTATTGTGCAGACGACCTGGGCGGCTTCTACCTCGACATCCTGAAGGATCGCCTCTACACCACGGCCGCCAACAGCCCTGCCCGCCGCTCTGCCCAGACCGCCCTGTACCACATCACCCGCAGCCTTGCCCTGCTGCTGGCACCGGTACTCAGCTTCACGGCTGACGAGGTGTGGAGCACACTGGAAGGCAATAGCGACGACAACACCCTGCTGCACACCTGGTACACGCTGCCCCAACCTGCCGATGCGGCAGCACTGGCACGCGATTGGTCCGCCGTGCGCAGCGTAGTGGCACAGGCCAAGAAGGAGATGGAAGTCCTGCGCGAAGCCGGCAATATCGGCTCCAGCCTGCAGGCCGAGCTGACCATCACCGCCGATGCCCAGCTCTACCCCTTACTGGCTGCACTGGGCGACGATCTGAAATTCATCCTCATCGTCTCCAGCCTCAGCTTGGTCAGCGGCGACGAAACCCGTATCAGCGTGTCGCCCGCTACGGCCGCAAAATGCGAGCGCTGCTGGCACTATCGCAGCGACGTAGGCAGCCACACCGAGCACGGTAGCCTCTGCGGCCGCTGCATCAGCAACCTGTTTGGCTCGGGCGAGGTACGCAAGCATGCTTAAGCAAGGCATGGCGCGCTGGCTGCTGCTGGCTTTCATCATCATGGTGGTAGACCAGGCCACCAAGCTGGCCATTGAGTCGGCCTTCGAGTTCGGTGATGTCCTGCCCATCTTCAACGGCTTCAACCTGGTCCTGACCTACAACAAGGGCGCCGCCTTCAGCTTCCTGGCCACCGCCGGGGGCTGGCAGCGGCATTTCTTCACCTTGCTGGCGCTGGTCGTCTCGGTTGCCATTGTTGCCATGCTGCGCAAGCACCATGGCGAAACCCGCTTTGCCCTGGCGCTGTCGCTCATTCTCGGTGGCGCCGTAGGCAATCTGATAGACCGCCTGCTCTACGGCCACGTCATCGATTTCCTCGATGTCTACTGGGGCACCAGCCACTGGCCCGCCTTCAATATCGCCGACTCCGCCATCTGCGTCGGCGCCGTATTGATGGTGTTGGACAGTTTCAAGAAGCCGGCCGACCAGACCACCTGATCAAACAGGAATTGCCATGACCATCATGCAAATCGTACTCGCCAACCCACGTGGCTTCTGCGCTGGCGTAGACCGCGCCATCGCCATCGTCGAGCGCGCGCTGGATCAGTTCGGCGCCCCCATCTACGTCCGCCATGAAGTGGTGCACAACAAGTTCGTGGTGGAAGACCTCAAGCAGAAAGGCGCCATCTTCATCGAAGAGCTGGACGACGTGCCTGCTGGCGCCACCCTGATCTTCTCTGCCCACGGGGTATCCCAGGCAGTACGCCGCGAAGCAGAATCACGTGGCCTCAAGGTGTTTGATGCCACCTGCCCACTGGTGACCAAGGTACATATGGAGGTCAAGAAGCTGCGAGAGACAGGCTTCGAGATCATCATGATCGGCCACAAGGGCCACCCCGAGGTCGAGGGCACCATGGGGCAGTCCCAAGGCGGCATGTACCTGGTCGAAGACGCTGCCGATGTGGGCAGGCTGGCCGTGCAGGACGAAAGCCGGCTGGCCTACGTCACCCAGACCACCCTGAGCGTGGATGACGCCGCCGTGGTGGTGGATGCACTCAAGCAACGCTTCCCTGCCATCGTCGGCCCCAAGAAGGACGATATCTGCTACGCCACCCAAAATCGCCAGGATGCCGTCAAGAAGCTCTCCAGCCAGGCCGATGTAGTGGTGGTGGTCGGTTCCACCAATAGCTCCAACTCCAACCGCCTGCGCGAAGTGGCGGCCAACGCCGGCCTTGATGCCTATCTGGTCGACAATGCCAGCGAATTGCAGGCAGCCTGGTTTACCGGCAAGGCCCGCGTCGGCGTCTCCGCTGGCGCGTCAGCACCGGAAATACTGGTCAAGGAAGTCATTGCCCGTATTCAGGAATTCGGCGCTCAATCGGTAGAGGAAATGGAAGGCACGATTGAAGGCATTGTATTCTCTTTACCCAAGGGATTGAATGCCCAATAAATAGTGAATTACTGATATTCACCCCCTGTATACGCTGTCAACTATCTAATGTAGCTGTAGCGCGGACGCTACAAAGGCCGGTAATATTATTACCGGCCTTTTTATTAAACGCGCCAAATCCAGATATAAATACAGTCGCAACGCATTGTTTAAATTAAGAAAGTAGACATACCGACCAGTGTGTTTAGGCTGTAAGGTGAAATAGTTCCCTAACCGTTTTCCCTAATGCATTTATCCGCCACTCTCATCACAATGCGTTCGCCTGCCACGGGTGTGCTATTCGCCCTTGGCCTAACTTAGAAGAAAAGGAAATCCCGCATGAAATACGCTCGCATCGCTGCACTGGTTGCTGGTCTGTTTGCTGCTCCCGTACTGGTTCACGCCGACAACGCCAACGTTACCGTTTACGGTATCGCCCAAGCCGGCGTCAGCATCGTCAACAACGACGACGTCACCAAGACCATCATCGAAGACACCGGTTCGCGCATCGGCTTCAAGGGCGAAGAAGACCTGGGCAACGGCCTGAGCGCTTTCTTCAAGATCGAAAGCAAGGTTCGCCTTGACGACGCCAGCGCAAGCGGCTTCGCCAACCGCGAAGGCTGGCTTGGCCTGAAGGGCGACTTCGGTACCGTCAAGCTGGGTCGCGGCAAGACCTACTTCGACCTGGCCCAAGAGAACTTCGACGGCTTCAACGGTAACTCCACCATGATCAACAGCCTGTTGATCGATGGCGTCTACTACCGCTCCAGCAACAACATCGCCTACGAAACCCCCAACCTGGGTGGCTTCGTTGGTAAGCTGCAGTACGGCGACATGGAAGGCAAGACCAACAACGTGACCCCCTCGGCCCTGATCGGCTCGCTGGAGTACAACGTGGGCTCGCTGCAACTGATCGGCGCCTTTGAGTCGCAGCGCGATCTGGCTCCTATCGTTGCAGATGGCACCAAGCCTGTCATGGACGGCGCCCGCATCAAGAACTACCTGCTGGGCGCAGGCTACACCCTGCCAGCTGGTACCAACTTCAAGCTGGCCTATCGTCAGTCCAACTTCAGCCTGGGCCCAGTCGATACCGACCGTGACACCATCATCGGTGTGGTCAGCCAGCCTTTCGGCAATGCTACCGCCCGTATCGGCTACACCCACGTGGGCGATCTGGACGGTGTAGATAACTCCGGCGGCAACTACCTGGCCCTGGGCGTGGACTACGCCGTGTCCAAGCGCACCATCGTTTACACCGAATTCAGCCGCGCCACCAACGAGAAGAACAACGTCTCGCTGCTGGAAACCTCGGCTGGCCAAGGTGGCGCCGTCGGCACCAAGCGCAACAACAGCGCCTGGACCACTGGCATCATCCATCTGTTCTAAGCCCTACCCCGCTTCATCGGCGCAAGCCGACGCTGCCGAAAACACCTCGCTCAAGCGGGGTGTTTTTTTACCTGCTGCCTTTGCAGATCACCGCCCAATTGCGCCACCAGAAAATCAATCATCACCCTTAGCTTGGGTGGTACAAAGCGGTTGGACGGGTACAGCACCCAGGCCGTCCCGGCATACGCCGTCAGGTGCTCCCAGTCTGGCAGAACCACCTGCAGCCGGCCTTGTGCCAGGGCGGCGGTGGCCGCAAATGCGGGCAGGCTGGCAATACCCAAACCCGCCAATGCCCCTTCCAGCCGCATCTCACTGTGATTGGCCACATAGCGGCCACGCACCGCCACAGTACACAGCTCGCTACCCTGCCGGAATCGCCAGTGCCGGTCGCGCTCATCCTCCCCCAGGTACAAGCAACTATGCTCAGCCAGCTCCCTGGGGTGCGCAGGCGTACCATGCGCCACCAGGTAGTCGGGGCTGGCGCACAGCATATGGCTGATCGTCATCAATGGCCTGCCGGCCAGCCCGGGTGGCGGGTTATCCGTCATGCGTATGGCAAGTTCTACTGATTCGGCAAACAGATCCACGGTCCGATCCGTCACCACCAGCTGCACATCAACCTCCGGATAGCGGCGCAGGAATTCGGCCATCAACGGATGCACCACCTGCCGCCCCACCGCCTTGGGCACACTGATCCGTATCAATCCCCTGGGGGCTGCAGCGTAGGCATCCTTCAAAGCCAAAACCCCATCAGCCGCAGCCAGCATGTCCTGGCTACAGGCCAAGGCTGCCTCGCCCGCCTCGGTCAGACGCAGCTGCCGGGTGGTCCGTTCCAGTAGCCGTAGTTGCAGGCGCGCTTCCAGCCTGGCTATCAAACGGCTGACCGCCGAGGGCGTCAGCCCCAGCTGTCTGGCCGCAGCCGAAAAACTACCTGCTTCCACCACCCTGGCGAACACCGCCATCTCAGGCAGGCTTTCAAACTCCTCATTTGTTCTCATTGCGCACAAATCCTGTTCCAATGCGGCAGATTATCATCTCACACGGGTAAATTGATAATCCGGCATCGCTCACTCCAGGCTGACGCCATGTCCTCACTTACCCTTCCCCACCCCGCCGGATTGCTGCGTCTGTCCGATCTCCTTCTGCTTCTGGTCGCCATGGTCTGGGGTACCAGCTATGGCATAGCCAAAGGCGCCCTCAACTACTATCCCGTATTGGGCTTCCTGGCCATACGCTTCCTGCTGACCTTTGCCCTGCTGGCTCCCACGCTGCTGAACATCAGCGCACCAGCACGGCGCGATGCGCTGCTGGCTGGCTTGCCACTGGGCGGCCTGATGCTGGGTATCTTTATCTGCGAGACCTTCGGCGTCGCCATGACCCAGGCCGCCAATGCCGCCTTCCTGATCAGCCTGTGCATCGTCATGACACCCTTCGTGGAGTGGTGGTTGCTGCACCGCCGGCCAGCGACACCGGCCTTTGTCTTCGCCGGTGTCTCCCTGCTGGGCGCCCTGCTGCTGGGCGGAGGCCTGGAGGCTCGCTTCGGCCTGGGCGATCTATTGATGCTGGGCGCAGCCTTGCTGCGCGCCATCACGGTCTGCCTCACCAGCAAGCTCACCCAGGGCCGCCAGGTCGCCCCGCTGGCACTGACCGCAGTGCAGGCGGGCATCATAGGCTGTGGCAGCCTGCTCCTGGCTTGGCTGAGCCCACAAGGCCTACCGGCCATGCCTGTGGATTCTGGCTTCTGGCTGGCAACGGCTTACCTGGTGCTGGGCTGCACCATCTTTGCCTTTTTCGCCCAGAACTGGGCCTTGCGCCACAGCTCCCCCACACGGGTAAGCCTCCTCACTGGCAGCGAGCCCGTCTTCGGCGCCCTGTTCGCCGTCTTCTGGCTGGGCGAGACACTCAGCCCCATCGCCAGGCTAGGCGGCGCCCTTATCGTCCTGTCAGCATTATGGGCCGCACGCCACAAGGCAATATGACATAATCATTCAATCAGCAATAATTGCCATGCAAACGCACTACTCAAGGCCGGAAACCGTGTCCCACCCACCACACACCGGCCTTGCTTAACCAAGCACTAAGGCTGGCTTAAGTGCGGTTATTCATTTGTCATGATAGTCTCCTCGCCCACGCAAACCCCTTTGCGCCCCGACAGTGGACCCAAAATACAGATGGAGAACCTCGTGCGTCACACCTTGCTCGCATCCCTGCTGACCTTAGCCTTTCTCAACACAGCCCAAGCCGCCCCCGCCAAGAAGATCTGGATCACCGTAGGCGACGACGCCTACGCCCAGTTGCAACGCGTGGCCCCGCAAAGCATCGCCAAGCAATCACGCACCATCTCTGCCGGCCGTGGCGATCAAGGCCTGTTTGCCGAGCAGGTACACGTTGTCGAAGTTGAAGAATCCAGCCTGCACTCGCTGTCCGAAGCCGTGCATGAGGAGCTGCACCGCTGCGGCGGTTTCATCGCCCACAATAGCTACGCCGACGCACTGCGCGCCTTGCAGCCGGTACAAGCTGCCGCCATCACCCGTCCCAGCTATGCCATCGACAATCAAGCCCAGGTCCAGCCCCTGCTGCCCATGCTGCAGGAAAGCCATATCGCCAGCACCATTGTCACCCTGTCGGCCTTCACCAACCGCCACTTCAAGAGCCGTCATGGCGTCGCGGCATCCGACTGGCTGCTCAAGCACTGGCAGGGCCTGGCAAAAGGCCGTAACGACATCGTCGCCGAGCAGATCACCCATGCGGACTACCCGCAGAAGTCTGTCATGATCACCATCAAGGGCCAGACCAAGCCGGCAGAAGTCATCGTCATCGGCGGCCACCTCGATTCGATCCACAAGGGCACCATGGGCGAGGACACCCGCGCCCCCGGCGCTGATGATGATGCATCGGGCATCGCCAGCATGACCGAAGCCCTGCGCGTGCTGATCGCCCAGGGCTACAAACCCGACCGCACCATCAAGTTCATCGGCTATGCCGCCGAAGAAGGCGGCCTGCGCGGCTCCAAGGATATCGCCCAGCGCTTCAAATCCCAGAACACCAATGTGGTAGGTGTCATGCAGCTGGACATGACCAACTACAAGGGCTCGGATAGCGACATCTACCTCTACACCGACTACACCGACGCAGCGCAAAACACCTTCCTGGCCGACCTGATCAAGACCTACCTGCCCAACTTGAAGGTAGGCCAGGACAAATGTGGCTATGGCTGCTCGGATCACGCCTCCTGGACAGCACAAGGCTATCCCGCATCGATGCCATTTGAGGCCAGCTTCAGCGGCATGAACAAGCGCATCCATACCGCCGAAGACACTTTCGAGAATATGGGCAACCAGGCACAACACGCGCTCAAGTTCGCCCAACTCGCCACCGCCTACGCTGTAGAGCTTGGTAGCGATGCCAGCGGCCCCGGCAACGGCGGCGGCCAGACCGAGACCCAGACCGGCTCGCTGAAGCAAGGCCAAAACCTGGCCTACGGCCCTTATCGCCTTACCGCAGGTGCCAGGCTGACCGCCCAGCTCACCGGCCAGGGTGATGCGGATATCTACCTGCGTGCTGGTAGCGCCCCGACCAAGATGGAATGGGACTGCCGCCCTTACCGTGGTGACAGCGAGGAAAGCTGCAGCAGCCCAGCCGGCTACAGTGGCGACGTCTACCTGATGGTCGATGGCTACCGTGATGCCAGCTACACGCTGACAATCAAGCAGGCATCAGGAAAGTAAGTAGGCAAGGAGGATAGGCGCAAGCCCATCCTCAGTAGCAAGGGGGTGGAGTTGATCAATCATTAGCGGCTTCACCCCATCTTGCCTAGCCCACGAAAACAAACAGCCCATCGTTTCCGATGGGCTGTTTGTTTATAGCGCTCGCAGTGATTACTTGACTGCAACCGTGTCGGCCACGTCCTGATAATCCTTGATCTCGTTGAAATTCATGTACTTGTAGATTTCACCGGACTTGGCACTCAGTACGCCCATATCGGCCATGTACTCATCCTTGGTCGGAATACGACCCAGCTTGGAGCAGATGGCAGCCAGCTCGGCCGAACCCAGGTAGACATTGGAGTTCTTGCCCAGACGGTTGGGGAAGTTACGGGTGGAAGTAGACATCACGGTAGCGCCTTCCTTCACCTGAGCCTGGTTACCCATGCACAAGGAGCAGCCTGGCATTTCCATGCGCGCGCCGGCAGTGCCGAAGGTGCCGTAGTGGCCTTCCTTGGTCAGCTCCTCGGCATCCATCTTGGTGGGGGGAGCCACCCACAGCTTGACGGGGATATCGCGCTTGCCTTCCAGCAGCTTGGAGGCAGCGCGGAAGTGGCCGATATTGGTCATGCACGAACCGATGAAAACTTCGTCAATAGTAGCGCCAGCTACCTCGGTCAGCGTCTTCACATCATCCGGGTCGTTCGGGCAGGCCACGATAGGTTCGTGAATATCGGCTAGATCGATTTCGATCACGGCAGCGTATTCGGCATCGGCATCGGCCTTGAGCAGCTCAGGCTTGGCAATCCAGGCCTCCATGGCCTTGATGCGACGCTCCAGGGTACGGGCATCGGCATAGCCATTCGCGATCATATTCTTCATGAGCGTGATGTTCGACGTCATGTATTCAATGATCGGCGCCTTGTCCAGATGCACGGTACAGCCAGCGGCAGAGCGCTCTGCCGAGGCGTCGGATAATTCGAATGCTTGCTCGACCTTCAGATCAGGCAAACCTTCGATTTCCAGGATACGGCCGGAGAACACGTTCTTCTTGCCCGCCTTGGCTACCGTCAGCAGACCAGCCTTGATGGCATACAGCGGAATGGCATTGACCAGATCGCGCAGGGTGACGCCGGGCTGCATCTTGCCCTTGAAACGCACCAGCACCGACTCGGGCATGTCCAGCGGCATCACGCCAGTAGCCGCCGCAAAGGCGACCAGGCCGGAACCTGCAGGGAAGGAGATGCCGATGGGGAAGCGGGTGTGCGAGTCGCCACCGGTACCTACGGTATCAGGCAGCAGCAGACGGTTCAGCCAGGAGTGGATCACGCCATCACCGGGGCGCAGGGCAACGCCACCACGGGTGCTGATAAAGGCTGGCAGCTCCTTGTGCATCTTTACATCCACGGGCTTGGGGTAAGCCGCGGTGTGGCAGAACGACTGCATCACCATATCGGCGCTGAAGCCCAGGCAAGCCAGGTCTTTCAGCTCGTCGCGGGTCATCGGGCCGGTGGTGTCCTGCGAACCCACCGTGGTCATCTTGGGCTCGCAGTAAGTACCTGGACGCACGCCCTGGCCTTCCGGCAAACCACAAGCGCGACCCACCATCTTCTGGGCCAGCGAATAACCCTTGCCACTGTCCACCGGCGCTTTGGGCAGGCGGAACTCGGTACTGACCGGCAGGCCCAGCGCTTCACGTGCCTTGGCGGTCAGGCCGCGACCGATGATCAGGTTGATACGGCCACCGGCACGCACTTCATCCAGGATCACATCGCTCTTGAGCTTGAACTCGGCCACGGTGGCGCCGTTCTTCTCAATCTTGCCAGCGTAGGGGTAGATGTCGATTACATCGCCCATTTCCAAGGTGGATACATCTACTTCAATAGGCAGGGAGCCGGAGTCTTCCTGGGTATTGAAGAAGATGGGGGCGATCTTGCCGCCCAGGGTCACGCCACCAAAGCGCTTGTTCGGCACAAAGGGAATGTCCTGGCCAGTCGCCCAGACCACCGAGTTGGTGGCGGACTTACGGCTGGAGCCGGTACCCACCACATCGCCCACATAGGCAACCAGATGGCCTTTTTTCTTCAGGTCTTCAATAAACTGCATGGGGCCGCGCTTGCCGTCTTCTTCCGGGGTGATGCCGGGACGGGCGTTCTTGAGCATGGCCAGGTAGTGCAGCGGAATATCCGGGCGCGACCAGGCATCCGGGGCGGGCGACAGATCGTCGGTATTGGTCTCACCCGTCACCTTGAACACCGTCACGGTGATCTTTTCGGCCACTTCCGGGCGGCTCTTGAACCACTCGGCATCAGCCCAGCTCTGCAGCACAGCCTTGGCGTTGGCATTGCCGCTATCGGCCAGTGCCTTCACATCATGGAAGTAGTCAAACACCAGCAGGGTCTTCTTCAGGCCATCCGCCGCAATACCACCCACTTCGGCATCAGCCAGCAGATCGACCATGGGCTTCACGTTATAGCCGCCCAGCATGGTACCCAGCAGCTTGGTGGCCAGCGCGCGGTCAACCAGCGGCGACTTCACGCTGCCTTCAGCCACGGCAGCCAGGAAGGAGGCCTTGACCTTGGCCGCGTCATCCACACCAGGTGGAACGCGGTGGGTGATCAGGTCTACCAGGGTGGTTTCCTCGCCGGCCGGCGGGTTCTTCAGCAGCTCGACCAGGTCGGCCACCTGTTGGGCGGTGAGCGGGAGCGGCGGAATGCCCAGGGAGGCGCGTTCGGCGACGTGCTGGCGGTAGGCTTCTAGCATGATGGGGAACCTTTGCTTGCGGTTGCGATTTTTGGGAAGCGGCGCGGCTGCTTGCAGCCACAAATCCGGCTTATACCACCTGGCTGCCGGGATCATTCCCATGTCGGCGAGGCGGTTTTGCGAATGGGCGAAGATTACGCCCAACCGGCACAAGGCACAAACGAGTATTTGCTACACACGCTGTGAGCTAAAATCACAGCATGAAGCCCAATCTCCCCCCACTCAACGCCCTCCGCTCCTTTGAGTCTGCAGCCAGACTGGAAAGCTTTTCGGCCGCTGCCAACGAACTGTTTGTTACCCATGGCGCTGTGAGCAAACAGATAAAGCAACTGGAGGAATGGCTGGGTGTGAAGCTGTTTGAACGCGTGGGCGGCCGCGTCAAGCTGTCTGAAGTCGGCTGGCGCTATCTGGTGCAGGTGCAGGACGGGCTCGATATCATCGCCAATGCCACGGCGCAGCTGATGCAGCCCAATCGGCAGCGGCGGCTGGTGATCAATTCCACCCCCACCATGGCCATGCATTGGCTGCTGCCGCAACTGACCGACTTCCAGCGCCAGTATCCTGACGTAGAGCTACGCTTGATGACCAGCGACCGCGACATCAGCCGTCTGGATGTGCCGTTTGACCTTGCCATACGGCGCGGGCCAGGCGATTGGCCCGGCTACATCAGCAAGCCCTTTCTGGATGAATGGGAAATCCCCCTGTGCAGCCCTGCTTTGCTGGAGCGCCACCCGATACGCGGACCCGCAGACCTGATGCACCACACGCTGCTGCATGCCGATACCCGTCCCACAGCCTGGCAGCGTTGGCTGACGCTAGCCGGCGTCCCTGATCTGAAACCGGCAGCCAGCCAGCAGTTCGACCACTTCTACCTGGCCCTGCAAGCCGCCATGGATGGCCTGGGCGTCACCCTGGGCCCTTTACCTATGATGCAGGCTGAAATCGAGGCCGGCACCCTGATTGCCCCCTTGCGTGGCCCTATCGTACCGGTGCGGGGTTATTGCTGGATCGCCCCGCGCGCCATGATGAACGACCCCGCCATCACGGCTTTCTGCCAATGGCTGGAGGGACGCGCAGCGAACTTGGACTGATATAGCCGCCTCTATAGCTCACACCCACATCGCAATGGCTTGCATCCTGCCGGGCATGGTCGAAGATAAGGAGATTCACGAACCACCAGACTGCCGCCCAGTCCTAATCGAAACACCCGCATTCCGTTCGGAGGAAGCACCATGCCCCACAATCTGCATAATACCCTCAAGTCATTGACACTCTCCTCAGGCACCCAGCTGCAGTATTACAGTCTGCCTGCACTGGAGGCTGCAGGTGTGGGGCCGATCAGCCGACTACCGGTATCCATCAGGCTAGTGCTCGAATCGGTACTGCGTAACTGCGATGGCAAGAAAGTGGCCGAGGAACATGTTCGGCAGCTAGCCAACTGGGGAGCGTCGACACCCAGGGTGGATGAGATTCCTTTTGTGGTGGCGCGCGTTGTGCTACAGGACTTTACTGGCGTCCCGCTACTGGCCGATCTGGCCGCCATGCGCAATGTCGCAGCCAAGTTGGGCAAGAACCCCAAGACCATAGAGCCGTTGGTGCCGGTAGACTTGGTGGTTGATCACTCCGTGATGATAGATCACTACGGCTCCGCCGATGCCCTGCGCCTGAACATGGAGCTTGAGTTTCAGCGCAATAGCGAGCGCTACCAGTTCATGAAATGGGGCATGCAGGCGTTTGACACGTTCAAGGTGGTGCCGCCAGGCATCGGTATCGTTCACCAGGTCAACCTGGAATACCTGTTCCGCGGTGTGCAGATACGCGACGGCATAGCCTTCCCAGACACGCTTGTGGGTACCGATAGCCATACCACCATGATCAACGGCGTAGGTGTGGTTGGCTGGGGCGTGGGGGGAATAGAAGCCGAGGCCGGCATGCTGGGGCAGCCGGTGTACTTTCTTACGCCCGATGTGGTGGGCGTAGAACTCAAAAGCCAGTTGCGTGACGGCATTACCGCGACCGACCTGGTACTGACGGTAACCGAGGTACTGCGACGCGAGAAGGTCGTCGGCAAATTCGTGGAATTCTTTGGTGAGGGCGCCGCCACGCTCAGCGTGGTGGATAGGGCCACCATAGGCAATATGGCGCCCGAGTATGGCGCCACCATGGGTTTCTTCCCCGTGGATGAAAAAACCGTGGCCTACCTCAAAGGCACAGGTCGTAGCGATGCAGAGGTTGAGACATTTGAGGCTTACTTCAGGGCACAAGGGCTGTTCGGCATGCCACGTGCTGGCGATATCCAGTACAGCAAGACGCTATCACTGGATCTCGGCACCATCGTCCCCAGCTTGGCTGGCCCCAAACGCCCGCAGGATCGCATTGCCTTACCTGACATGGCGACCACCTTCAACGACCTGTTCAGCAAGCCCCTGGCCGACAGTGGCTTCAACAAACCCGCCGCCAGCCTGGCCGGCCGGGTAGCGAGCAAAAAGGACGGCATAGACCTGGGGCATGGTGACGTCCTGATCGCAGCCATCACCAGTTGCACCAATACGTCCAATCCTGGCGTACTGCTGGCCGCCGGCCTGCTGGCCAAAAAAGCGGTAGAGAAAGGCCTCAAGGTCCACCCCAGGGTCAAGACCAGTTTCGGGCCAGGCTCGCGCGTGGTGACTGAATACCTGAACGAAACCGGCCTGCAGCCCTATCTGGACCAACTGGGTTTCAATGTGGCCGCCTATGGCTGTACGACTTGCATAGGCAATGCGGGCGATCTGGCTGCCGAGTTCAACGAAGCCATCCTCGACCACGATCTGATCGCCGCCGCCGTACTATCGGGCAACCGCAATTTCGAGGCACGCATACACCCTAATATCAAGGCCAACTTCCTGGCCAGCCCCCCTTTGGTGGTGGCCTTTGCACTGGCTGGCCGCGTCAATATTGATATGGAGACGGAAGCCCTGGGTCTGTCCCAGGATGGCCAGCCCGTATTCCTTCGGGATATCTGGCCTGGCAGTGATGAAATCGCGGCGCTCATGCACCATGCCATGAACCCGGAAACCTTCCGCCGGCTCTATGGCGATTTCACCCGCGATCATGACCTGTGGAATGCGATTCCGGCACCGACAGGGCAAGTCTATACCTGGCCGGACTCCACCTATATCGCCCGCCCACCGTTCTTCGACGAATTCAGCATGAGCCCGGGACAGATAGGCAATATCGTTGCGGCACGCGCCTTGCTGCTGCTTGGCGATTCGGTCACCACCGACCACATCTCTCCTGCGGGTTCGTTCAAGGAGACCACACCAGCAGGCCGTTACCTGCTGGAGCACGGCGTGCAAAAGCCCGACTTCAACAGCTACGGCAGCCGGCGCGGCAACCACGACATCATGATAAGAGGCACCTTTGCCAATGTGCGGGTAAAGAACCTGATGCTGCCGCCAAAGGATGATGGCAGCCGGGTAGAGGGCGGTTATACCCTGCTGGATGGTGTGCAGGCTACCGTGTTTGATGCGGCGATGGAGTACATACGCCGCGGCACCCCTACCGTGGTCTTTGCAGGCGAAGAATATGGTACCGGCTCAAGCCGGGACTGGGCCGCCAAAGGCACGCAACTCCTGGGCATCAAGGCGGTGGTTGCGCGTAGCTTCGAGCGCATCCATCGCTCCAACCTGGTAGGGATGGGCGTACTGCCGCTACAATTCAAAGGCAGTGATAGCGCTGAATCGCTCAATATCAGGGGCGACGAAACCTTTGATATTGTGGGTGTGAACGAAGCCCTCAAACCACAGCAGGACTTGAGCCTGCGCGTCACCCGCCATGACGGCAGCCGCTTTGAAGTCAGCGTCCTATGCCGCATCGATACCCCGATAGAGGTGGATTACTACAAGCATGGTGGCATCTTGCCCTTTGTGCTGCGTGAACTGATGGCCCGGTAAACATCGCCACAACGCGAAAGGGCAAATCGGATGGGGATTACATCTGCGAGACGCCGTGCGGTAAGGCGATAGGCGGGATCGGACTGCACTGGCGCCAGGGGAAACCCTGGCGCTATCCACGGAGAGAGGTCAAGCAGCGCTTTTCATTTGCTTGAGTGCATCACACGCGCTGATTATCGATCTGCGTCATTAGCGACCTGTGGCCGTTTGCGGTTGCACCGCCCCGTCGGGCAGCGCATTCGCTTGTGGCAACACGGTCTGTCGATAGAACGCCAGCAACCTCTCTGCCGTCGCTGGGGCGCTCCAGCCTTGCGCATAGTCACGTGCGGCCATGCCCATTTGCTGTCGTTCCTGCGGATCTTGCAACAGTGCCACCAGCTTGCCGGCAAAGTCATCGGCATTGTCGCTGGCACAGACACACCCTATGCCCGGCCCCAGGATATCCCTCGCCCCCATCGCCGGGATGCCGAGTACCGGCACGCCCATGGCCATGGCCTCTAGCAGTACCAGGCCTTGGGTTTCTGTGGTCGAACCAAAGACAAACACATCGGCCGCCCGATAGCAGTCTGGCAATGCTTTGGCCCGGTCCAGATAGCCCAGAAAACGTACATGCTCCCCCAGCCCCAGTTGGGTAGCGCGAGCCTGCAGGTGGGCTAGTGCCGGCCCTTCCCCGGCGATCAGCAGCAGCAATCGCGGGCGCTGTAACCGGGCAATGGCTGCCACCTCCAGCAGCAGGTCGATATTCTTCTCGTGCGCCACCCTGCCGACAAACAAGGCCAGCTCACGGTCAGGTGCGATGCCATGTTGCTGCCGGAAGCCTGCGCCATCCCCCTCGGCAAACTGGCGCAAGGGTATGCCAGTAGGTATCACGGCTATCGGCACCGTCACACCATAGCGCCGCAAGCCGTCGTGCATGGCACTGGAGGGGGCAATCACACCAGCCAGGGCATTGCACTGGCTGCGCGAAAACCGCCTGGCCAAGGCGCGTGTCAACCCGGCAGGCAGCAAGCGGGCGTAGTGGTGCAGGTATTCTTCAAAAAAGGTGTGGTAAGTCGCCACTACCGGCACGCCAAGCTGGCGTGCCAGCGCCATACCGGCGTAATGGGCAATGAAGGGCGTCTGGATATGGACCAGATCGTATTGCGCTGCCTGCAACTGAGGCAGCAGGCGCCGTATCAAGCCCCGCCGCATCATCCTGTCTTCCGGATCAAACGCCAGATAATGTGATGGCACCCGCCATACCCCCGGCTCGTCCAGTTCATTGGGGTAGGCCGGCGCGATCAGATCTACCTGCACATCCAGCGCGGCCAATGCTTCACGAAAGGTCTGTATCGAGGTGGAGACCCCGTTGACCCGAGGAAAATACACATCGGACACCATCAAGACGCGCATGCCAAGCCTCTGGTTTCAGCAAGATAGACACACACCAGACTAGGCCTGGTTTATCTCAGCCAGATGACAATACGGTGCCAAAGCTTTGTGCCGGCCAACTCATGCCGGAGAAGACACCCCCACCGCCCTGTTCCGCCCTGCATCCTTCGCACGGTAGAGTGCACGGTCTGCTCCGGCCACCAGATGGTCCGGCGCAACCCCCAGCAAGGGTACGACCGAGGCCAAGCCTATGCTGACGGTCACATGCGGACTGGTCAGCGAAAAGGCATGGGGAATAGCAGCCTCAGCCAGCCTGAGCCGGATATGTATCGCCACCTCCATGGCACCGGCTTCGTCGGTATCGGGCAACAGGATGGCGAACTCCTCGCCGCCGTAACGGGCAGTGAAGTCGCTGGCGCGGGTGACCGCACCGCGCAGTATCTCGGCCACCTTGCGCAGACATTCGTCACCCAGTTGGTGACCATAGCCATCGTTGTATTTCTTGAAATGATCCACGTCTATCATGAGCAGGGCCAAGGCCTTGCCGCTGCGGGCTGCGCGTCCCCATTCAGCACGGAGGCGCTGATCAAATGCCCGCCGATTCCCCACCCCGGTCAGCCCATCCTGCTGGGCCATACGGCCCAGTTCCATATTGGCGTCCATCAATTGCTCATTGGCCGCATTGAGCGCGTCCTGGGTGGCCTGCAGCTCGTCGATGTTTTCCAGCAATTTCTCTTCAAATGCCTTGCGCTGCGAAATGTCGCGCATCACACAGGTAAACAGCCGCTTGTCACCCAGCTTCACCTCGCTGATAGTCAACTCCAGTGGGAAGGAGCTGCCATCGGCACGCTGGCCATCCACCTCGACCCGCTGCCCTATCACCTTGCCGCTATGGGTACCTGTCTCGATATACTGGCGGAAGCTGTTGCGATACTGCTCTGCCAGCACCTGCGGCAACAGCATGAATATTTCTCGCCCCATGACCTTGTGCAGCCTATAGCCGAACACCGAGCTGACCGCAGGGTTGAGTGCCTGGACGACCGCATTGTCGTCCAGCACCACGATTGCGTCCTGCACGCTCTCCAGAACTGAATTGAGGGTGGCTTCGTCCTCTATCATCTTGGCTTCCATGGCACGCATCTCAGTCAGATCGTGCACGATGGTCGCGGTGAAGTTCGGCTCTCTTCCGCCCATGCGGGGCGCCACTATCAGTTGTCGCGTTTCCAATGTGCGGCCATCGGGCAGGATCATCTGGGTATCGCCACTCCATGGCCTGCCCGCCAGCGCCTGCGGCAAGGCCACGCGGCTGATCAGTTGGTAGGCCCATTCAGCCCAGCCCAAACGGATGGTAATGCCGTCCAGCGCAGCCTCCGGTGCTATACCCCGCATACGCCGCCCGGCCTGGTTCAAATAGATCAACTGCCCATCCAGATCACTCATGCCCACCATGTCAGGCAATACTTCGACCACGGCATGCAGCCTGTCCCGCTCTTCTTCCAACCGCTTCTGCTCGCTGATGTCGTAGGCGATACCCATGGTGCCCAGCGCCCTGCCCTCAGCATCACGCCTGACGGTTAGCGTCAACAGTACCGGTATATGCCGGCCATCCTTGGCGACATAGGTCCACTCCCGCGTGCTGACGCCATCGGCAGAGAGTAGCGAGACGGCCTCGAACAGGCTGGCATCCGGCTGTATGGCGCGCCCCAGCTCCTGGCTTAGCTGGGCAGCCATCCGGCTCATATTGGCCGGCTCATGGAACAGCATGGGCGTGGCGCGTCCTATCAGTTCGTCAGCTGCGTAACCCAGCATCTGCTCGCCTGCACGATTGAGCAGGCTGATCTTGCCGCTGGCATCGGTCGCCGCAATCATATAGGGCGCCGAATCCAGGATATTGCGCTGCAAGGCCTCACTACTGGCCAAGTCCAATGCCGCCTGCTTACGGGCCGTAATATTGCGGCTGGTCAGGGTAATGCCCCATCCCATGGGCACCACCCGGTTCTCATACCAGCCTGGCTTAAGGCCGGCATGCTGCAAGTAGTCCTCTTCGACAAAGGGCTCGCCCGATTCCATGGCCCTGACGTAGCGATCGAAATAGCCAAGCTCGCGGGCTTCCGGATTGATTTGCGACTGTAACTTGCCAATAAACGCTTCGCGTTGCATGCCAACAGCGCTCAGGCCAATCTGGTTGGCCTCAACATAGAGAAAATCAACGATACGGCCCGTTTCGTCCTTGACTGCCTCAAGCACGAAAACCGCATCAAGGCTGCCACTGAACACCGCGCGAAACAGTTCCTCACTACGCGCAACCCGCGCCTGTATGCGGGCCATATCGGTCACATCGCGGGCAAACAGTATAGCGCCATCGAGGTTGCCCTCGTCGTCACGCAGTGGCGCAAACGAGGCGTCAAACACCCGGCGCGATGGCCCCAAGGTCAGGCGTACCTGCGTTTGCCTGCCTTGCAGGGCATGGGCAAACTGGTTCATCAGGTTGGTCTGGTCTGCAGGGGAGCGTGCCATCCAGTCGTATAGCTGTGTACCCAGGGCCGGTACGTCCCGGTACATGGCACCAAAGGCCTGCCCCAGCGCGGGGTTGGTCAGCGTCACACGCAAGCTGCGATCCAGTGCCAGGATAGGGTCGCCGCTACCAGTCACCACCCCTTGGACCAGTTGCAAGGCATTGGCCAGTTGCGCCTCATGATCCTTGCTGGCCTGGATATCGGCAAAACTCAGAATGCAGGCCATGGCTCGCAGCATCGGCCCCGGGCCCTGCGATACCATGCAGGCAACCCAGCGACGACTGCCATCGCCCAGGCGCAGCTGCATCTCCAAATTGGGCGCCTCCCCGTCCTCGAGAAACTTCGCCATTACCGCTTGCAGGCGCACCTGGTCTGCCTGCTCCAGCAAACTCCACCAGCCCTGCCCCTTGGCCAATGCTGGATTCATGCCGGTGAGGCGTACCCAGTTATGGTTGAAGAAATAACCCTCACCCGCCTGATCCAGCACCACGACGCCTAGTGGCGCCTGTTCCAGCAAAGCCAGGAATACCTGCTCGCGCGCCTGTCGTGCCTCGCCCTTCAAGGCGCTACTGGCCAGCAGCACCCCGGCAATCAGCGCCAGGGCCAGCGCGCCGCCGCCAAACAACAGGCTCAACCGCATGGCACCGTCTTGTGCCTGCACCAACGCCGCATCATCATAGTGATTGAGCAACCACCAGTGCTGTGGACCAGAGCCCGTTGCAAAGGGCAGACGTAGGCGCAGCAGGTCTGCCTGGCTACCAGGGTCGTTCGGCGTCAAGCGGCGAAAACTCCAAAGACCTTGCTCATCGCGGTAGTAACCAGCCGTACCGCTGCTGATGGCCGTCCATAGACCCGGGCGTAACTGGCTCAGCAACCTGCCTTCACCGGTAATGGCACCGAAGTTGTCACGTTCTTGCCCGCCACGCAGCCATTGCCCCGAGGCATCAAGCAAGGCCATGTGCCCGCCGCCACCCTCGCCCAGTTTGTCCAGAAACTGGTTGGCCAGCAGATTGACCACCAGAACACCGCGCTTGACGCCGCTGCCATCGTAGAACGGGGTGGCGAGACGCAGTGTGGGCTTGAAGGGTCGCTCTATCTGCCCATGCTCGATATTGAGATCCAGGCCCGAGAGGTAGATGCGCCCCCGTGCCAGCCCAACGCTATCCCTGAAATAATCGCGATTGGATTTATCCTGCAGGGTTTCTTCCGGCATGACCATCGGAGAACCGCGATTCAGGTTGACCCGCAATCGCTCGCGCCCCTGCAGGTCGATCAGCCGTATCTGGTCATAAACCGGCTTGTAGCTGAGATAGCTGAGAAAGTGCTCCGCATGTGAACCCCATTCCTGGGGTGGACGGTCAACCCTTAGGGCGAGCTCCGGGTCATTGGCCAGCAGCATCAAATCAACCGCCGCCGCCGTCACTGTCCCATACAGATCGCGCTGGGTAGCCGCCAGGTGCACATCTGCCTGGCGCGCAAGATCCTCCAGCGCTTGCTCGCGTTCTGTGCGCCAAAGCCAAAGCGTCGCCAGCAGCGCCAATAGCAACAAGGGCACGAATGTGCGAAGAAACAATCGCATCCACAGCCTGCGTGCTGAGAGCGTGGTATCAGAAAGCATCCGTCCAATCCGGGCAAATAGACTGTTTATATATTCGATTCTTGTACATTGCAGTATAGGTGGCGATGCACAGGGTTTCTCTCAGCCTTATCGCCTGCAGTATGTAGCTGGCACGCAAGCGCGTAGCGACCAGCATTTCGGCCTGCGCTGCCAAGCGGTGCTTTACATTTCGGGACATCAAACCATAAAATACCGGTCAGTATGCTTATTGGAGTACCGGCCTTGAACCGATCTGTCACCCCCGCCGCTGTCGAGCTGGACATACACGAGGCGCGCCAACGCGCCATTGCGGCCTTGCGCCAGTTGAGCCAGACCCGCCCTGCACCGGATGTGAACTATGGCGAGATCGCAGCCGAAGCCGGCCTCCCCTGGCAGACCGTCAAGCGATTGCTGGGCCCACGTGAAGAGTTCACTGCCTTGCTGGACGGTGGCGGGCCAGAACTGGTGGATACCCGTGATCGCATCCTGGATGCTGCCGCCCGCGTATTTGCCAACAAGAGCTATCTTGGCGCATCGCTGGATGAAGTGGCAGCCGATGCAGGCCTGACCAAGGGTGCCGTCTACTGGCATTTCAAGAGCAAGAGCGATCTGTTCTTTGCCCTGCTCGACAGCCGTTTCCAGCAGGAATACGACGAGCACCTACCAGCCGCCCTGGCACGTGATGCCGCCCATACCGACCCCAAGGATGGCCTCAAGGAACTACTGGGTGGTGTAGTAGACCGAGTCAAGCAAGATCCGGACTGGCCCCGCCTGTTCCTGGAGTTCATGGGTCAGGCGCGCGACCCTGATGTACGTAACCGCCTGGCCACCGCCTATCAGGATTCCTGGCGCATGTCGGCCGGGCTCATTGCCCATCAGCATCAGTTGCGCGGGCAGCAGCCGCCGGCCGATCCCGAGTTGCTGGCCATCTTCTGGAGTGCCCTGATGGACGGCCTGATCATGGCCTGGTTGGTCAACCCCGAGCGTATACAACTCGACAGCCTGATGCCGCGCATGGTGGACATGCTCTGGCACGGCCTCGCTCCCGCTCCCGAATTCACGTCATCCCCTGCTATTGAGAAGGAGTAAAGCCATGCAAGCTCTCCGCCCCCGCTTTAATCGCCGCACCCTGGTCATCGGCGTCGTCGCTGCGCTGACGCTTGGTGGCATCGTTGCCACCCAGACGGGCCGTGCTGCGCCCGACAACCAGAAGAAGTCCGAAGCCCCCAAGGTATTCGAACTGTCCTCGTCTGACCTGGCTATTGTGGCGCACGGCGAGTTGAAGCAGCCGGTGCCTTTGTCGGGCAGCCTGAGCGCCGTGCGTCAAACGGTCTTGTCGTCTGATGTCGAGGCTGTCGTAGCCGAGGTCATGGTGCGCCCCGGCGAAACCGTCAAGGCAGGCCAAATGCTGGCCAAGCTCGATACCCGCGAACTGAATGACCAGTTGCTCGCCCGCTCGGCCAACCTGGATCGCACACGCGCTGAACTGAAACTGGCAGAGAAGAATCGCGCCCGCAGTGCCGATCTGCTCAAGCAGAACTTCATCTCTCCCAATAGCCACGATGCCGCAGAGAACCAGTACGCGGTAGCACTGGCCCAGGTCAAGGCAGAGGAAGCCCAGGTCGCCATCGCCCGTAAAGCATTGGGCGACGCCACCGTGCGTGCACCGTTCTCCGGTGTGATAGCCGAGCGGTCGATAGAACCTGGCGCCCGTGTGGGCGTTAGCCAGAAACTGTTCAGCCTAGTCGATCTGGCCGAACTGGAGTTCGAGGCCAAGGTGGCCATGGCAGCCCTACCCCAGATCAAGCCCGCGCAGGATGTCGTTCTGCATATAGAGGGCTTCACCACCCAGCAGTTCAAGGGCCGGGTCGAGCGTATTGCCCCTGTGGCCGATAGCGGCACCCGCATGGTATCGGTGTATGTGCGGCTGAAGAATACGGACGGCATCCTCAAGGGCGGCATGTTTGCCCAGGGTGAAGTGGCCGTTGCCACCGCAAGCGATACCGACATGCTGCCCCTGTCCGCCATCCGCGGCCTGGAAAGCAAGCAGCCCTTCGTCTACACGATCGAAGGTGGCAAGGTAGTCGAACGCAAGGTGCAACTGGGTTTGATCAACCAGCTCAGCAAGACAGTAGCGATTGCCAGCGGCACCAAGGCAGGGCAGCAGGTCATCATTGCCAAACTGGAGAACATCAAGCCCGGCCAGCAGGTCAAGTTGCCCGGTGAGGCCGATAAACCGGCCGCCAAGCCGGTTACCAGCAGCAAGCAAAGCTAGCCAGCCTGCACTTAATCCCAGATCAAGGAAGGAACCCCACTCATGTGGTTCACCCGTATCAGCCTCCAGAACCCGGTATTCGCCACCATGATGATGGTGGCGCTGGTGGTGCTCGGCCTTGCCGCCTACTGGAAACTACCCGTCGAAGAAATGCCCGACGTGAAGTTTCCCTTTGTGGTGGTGGTGACCAGCTACCCCGGTGCATCGCCTGAAATCGTCGAAAACGAAATCTCTCGGCCCATCGAGGAGAAGATCGCGACCCTGTCGGGCATCAAGCATGTTTCGTCATCGTCCTATAACAGCCAGTCGGTGGTGGTCGCCGAGTTTGAGCTCAGCATAGACACCGAAAAAGCCTTGCGTGACGTACGTGAGAAGGTCGACGAGGCCAAGGTCGAATTTCGCGAGGAGATCACCGAACCGCAGGTCATTCAGGAGCGTAGTGATGACGAAGCCGCCATCTCGATAGCCTTGACCAGCGATAAGCTGACCATGCGGGAAATGACGGTCAAGGCCGATCAGTATGTCCGCCGGCAATTCCAGACGCTCAAGGGTGTGGGCTCAGCCGAGATCGTCGGCGGCGTCGCCCGACAGGTAAGGGTGGAGCTGGACCCGCAGAAGATGCGGGCGCTGGGTGTGGGAGCCGATCAGGTCATCAGTGCACTGCGTAGCGAGAACCAGGAAGTACCGGTCGGTAACATCGAGTTCGACAAAACCGAGCGGGTGGTTCAACTCAAGGGCCGCATCAAGAATGCGGAGGATTTCCGCAACGTAGTCCTGAGCCGTCGTGATGGCCAAGTCATCGTGCTCGGTGATGTGGCAACCGTAATCGACGGCGCCGAGGAAGAGACCTCGCTGTCGCTGGTGAACGGCAAGCGTGCCCTGTCGATCGACATCCGCAAGGTGGATGGCGCCAATACCATCGAGGTCACCGATGGTGTCAAGGCCATGACCAAGAAGCTGAACGAGGAGCTGGCGGCAGAAGGCTTGAGCCTGATGGTGATCAACGACTCGTCCAAGGGTATACGTACCTCCCTGGCTGACGTGAAGGCCACCCTGTTCGAGGGTGCACTGCTCACCATCCTGATCGTCTGGCTGTTCCTTGGCTCCTGGCGCTCGACCGTGATTACCGGCCTGACCTTGCCTGTAGCCCTGATCGGTACTTTCTTCTTTCTGCAGGCCTTTGGTTTCTCGCTCAACGTAATGACGTTGATGGCCCTGTCGCTGTGCATAGGCTTGTTGGTGGACGACGCCATTGTGGTGCGCGAGAACATCGTGCGGCATATAGAAATGGGCAAAGGGCACTACCAGGCATCGATGGAAGGCACCCAGGAAATCGGCTTGGCCGTACTGGCCACCACACTGACCATCGTGGCGGTATTCCTGCCTGTGGGTTTCATGGGCGGCATCATAGGCAAGTTCTTCTACCAGTTCGGCATAGCCGTCTGCGCCTCGGTGCTGATCTCCATGCTGGTGTCGTTTACCCTCGACCCCATGCTGAGTTCTGTATGGCACGATCCGCACGCCCATGGCATGCGCCACAAGGGCTTCTTCGGCCGCATACTGGATGGCTTCGAGGGCTGGATGGACAAGGTGTCAGCACTCTACAGCCGTGTCATACGCTGGGCCTTGGGCGACCACCGCTTTGCCCTGCCCCGCTGGCTGGTGCTGTTGCTTTCGGTAGCAGCCTTCCCCATCACCCTGCTGGCACTGATCACCCGCCCGCGTGCACGCGCCTGGCTGATGTCCGGCTTCCGGGGCAAGCCGACCTGGTCGCACCGCTTCGTGGTGTCGCTGATCGGCCTGTCGTCGGTGATCGTGGCCCTGATGTTCCCTGTCATGGGCTGGGTGGGCGGCGAATTCCTGCCCAAGTCCGACCAAAGCCGTGTCTACATTGATTTCCGTACCCCCATCGGTACTGCCCTGGACTACAGCACCAGCAAGGCCATGCAGGTAGAGGCCGCGCTGGCCGAGTTCAAGGAAATCGAGGAGATCTACACCACCATAGGCAGCAACAACAAGCACATCATCCGATCCAATATCAAACTGGTCAGCAAGAAAGAGCGTGAAGCGAGCCAGGAAGAAATGGTCAAGCGCATCCGTGCCCGTATCGAGCGTATCGCGGGTATCGAAGTACGCAGCGTGCGTGGGCCTAGCGGTGGCGGCGGCGGCGCACCGGTACAGATACAGGTGCAAGGCAAGGATCTCAATGAGCTCAAGCGCATTGCCGAAACCATTGCTGAGCGCCTCAAACGCATACCGCATCTGACCGAAGTACAGACTTCGCTGCGGGCCGCCAAACCGGCCATCGATATTGAAGTCAACCGCGAGATGGCGGCCCAGGTCGGGCTGTCGGTAGGCCAGATCGGGCAAGCCTTGCGTCCACTGATTGCCGGCGATGAAATCACCACCTGGAAGTCGCCAGACGGTGAAAACTACGATGTGATACTGAAGCTGCCCAAGTCCAATCGCCGCATCGCCGAGGATCTGGCTGAGCTACCCATCTCCAGCCATGATGTGGATGCCCGTACCGGCCAACCCATCATGATACCCCTGGGGCAGGTAGCCTCGGTCAAGGATAGCGGTACGTCGACCTTGATCGAACGGCGTGATCAGTACCGCAACGTCACCATCAGCGCAGAAGTCGAAGGTGTGCCGGTGGGCTCGGTGCAGGGCGAGGTGAAGAAGGTGCTGGAGAGCATACAGATGCCACCGGGCTACCGTCAGGTACAGGAAGGTGACAACGAGTTCATGCTGGAATCGGCGGGCTACGCTGGCATTGCCATGCTGATCGGCGCCGTGTTCATCTACCTGGTGCTGGCCTCGCAGTTCGGCAGCTTCCTGCAGCCTCTGGCCATCATGATGTCCATGCCACTGAGTCTGCTGGGGGTATTCCTGGCACTGAAGGTCTGGGGCTCTACCCTCAACCTGTTCTCCATCATCGGCATCATCATGTTGATGGGGCTGGTGACCAAGAACGCCATTCTGCTGCTGGATTTCGTCAATCGATTGCGTGAGGAAGGCAAATCGCGCTTCGACGCGGTGGTCGAGTCGGGTCGGGTACGCCTGCGCCCCATCCTGATGACCACCTTTGCCATGATAGGCGGCATGCTGCCGCTGGCCCTGGCCTTGGGCGAAGGGTCAGAATCACGCGCACCGATGGCACACGCCATCATTGGTGGGGTGATTACCTCCACCCTGCTGACCCTGATCGTGGTGCCGGTGTTCTACACCTATCTCGATGACATGGTCAGCTGGTTGAAGGGCTTCTTCGTCAAGCCTGCCGATGGCAAGCATGGCCCGGTTGAGCTGCAGGTAGCCGAGCAACCAGGCAGCGGCCGCTGATCGAAGCGTATGCGCCCTCCCACACGGAGGGCGCATTCAATCCCGGTCTGTCGTCATTCGAGTACATTTTCCGCCATTCCATCGCATTCAATCTCACGGCATAGCCGTCTATCGCTAACATCCAGCCCGTTCCTGATGCTGCAGACGGCACTGCCAGATAACGCGGCCTGGATCACCCCATAACAAAGGCAATAGAGGACATCATGCAACTGATCAACGTTTTTACTGAACCCGGCAAGCTGTTCGAGCGACTCAAGGAAAAACCTGATGTCCTCCTGCCCATGGGCCTGTTCATCCTGGTCAGTTGCCTGGTCATCTTCTTCTACTTCAGCCGGGTGGACACCGACTGGATGATCATGCAAACCCTTTCGGCCAATGAGGACATGAAGCCGGCTGATATAGCGGCCGCCAAAGAGCACATGAGCGGCAACATCATGATGATCAGCGGCCTGATTGGCGCTGCCTTGGGCATACCGGTGGTCTACCTGATCATGGCGGTCTACTACATGCTGGCCGGTAAGGTACTGGGCTGCAAGGACGAGCGCTTTCTCGCCTGGCTGTCATTCTCGCTCTGGTCATCCATGCCGCAACTGCTATCTGGCCTGGTTGCCCTGGTTGGGATTTTCGGCATGTCGCCCGAAACCACGCTGCAATCGCTGAATCTGACCCACCTGTCGCCCTTGTTGCTGGACTTGCCCAGCAGTAGCCGCTGGTATGCGCTGGCTACCAGCGTGGACTTGCTGAGCATCTGGTCCATGGGCCTCGCCGCCATCGGCCTGCGCAGTTGGACAGGTAGCAGCTGGACATCCGCCATCATCGTCGCCGCCCTGCCCTCTGTGGTCATCTATGGCATCTGGGCTGTGGTCGTCGCCGTGATGTAAGCCCCCAAACTGCGGTGCAGGCGATAGCCTGCACTGCTTCTGTTTACAACTTGTCCGCATTTATTACCGAGACATCGATGAAGCTTCCTTTCAAGAAAAAGTGGCTGGGCCTGATTGCCGTCGTCGGCATCATTGCGGTTCCCCTGGTGGTCAAATCCAAATCCGGCGGTGATGGCAAGCCGGTGGACATCGCGATTGCGGCACAGCAGGAGATCAAGCCCACCATCCTGGCCTCAGGCAGCCTGACCTATCGCACCGAGGTTGACCTGCGCTCTGAAGTCACGGCGCGCGTGCAGGAAATCCTGGTAGCAGAAGGCGACGATGTGAAGGCTGGACAACTGCTGCTGCGGCTGGACCCGGAAAGTTACCGCAACGCCATCGAGCGCGAAGAAGCCGGGCTGCGACAGAGCAGCTTGAGCATAGAACAGCAGCGCACCGCACTGGAGCTGCGCCGCATCCAGTTCGAGCGTACCCGCAAGCTGTTTGAAGCCCGCATGGTTGACCATTCCAAATTCGACCAGGACAAGAACCAGTTGCAGCTGGCCGAAGTGGAGCTGAAATCCAGCAAGGAGGCCTTGCGCCGCGCCGATGCCGTGCTGAAGGAGGCGCGTGAGCAGCTGGGTAAGACTGAAATCCGTGCCCCGATGGCAGGCCGCGTTGTCAGTCTGCCCATCAAGGTCGGCGAGACCGCCATTCCTTCCATTTCCAGCCAGGCCGGCGCCCAACTGCTAACCATTGCCGATACCTCGGCCATCCAGGCAGAAATCAAGGTGGATGAGGGCGATATCGCCAAGGTCAATGTTGGCCAGGCCGTCGATATCTACCCGGCAGCGTATCCCGAGACCGCCTTGAAGGGCCTGGTAGAGAAAGTCGCATTGGCCAGCACCACCGAAGGCCAAAGCCGAGCCTACAAGGTCACCGTCAGCCTGAAGCCGGATACCAGCCTCAAGCTGCGCTCGGGCATGAGCGCGCGGGCCGAGATATTCTTGAGTGATGGCAGCAAGCGCCTGGCTGTGCCGGTCGAGGCGGTCATCACTGAAGAGAAGGAAAATGCCAAGACCACCCAGCGCTTCCTCGTACTGGCGCAGGACGGCAAGGCCAAGCGGGTGGAAATCGAGCTGGGTACGTCCGACGACCGCTGGCAGGAAATCACCAAGGGCTTGAAGCCGGGTGACAGCGTAGTGACAGGTCCAGGCAAGACCCTGAATGAGCTGAAGAATGGCGACCCGCTCAAGGCCAATGAGAAGAAGGCCGACAAGAAGAGCAAGAACAAGGATGAAGCCGAATGAGTCGGGCCTTGATAGAGCTGTCGGGCATCGTCAAGCGCTACCGTATGGGCGACACCGAGTTTGAGGCCCTGCGCGGTGTGGACCTGCAGATACAGCGTAACGAATACGTGGCACTGGTCGGTCCGTCCGGTTCAGGCAAATCCACCCTGATGAATCTGCTGGGCTGCCTGGATACCCCTACCACTGGGCGCTACACGCTGAACAATCGCGATATCGGCACCCTGCGCGATGATGAACTGGCCGCCATACGCAACCAGGAAATCGGCTTTGTGTTCCAGAGCTTTCATCTGCTGCCGCGCATGACAGTGCTGGGCAATGTCGCACAGCCGCTGGTGTATAGGGGCATACCACTCAAGGAGCGCGAGCGGCAGGCGGCAGAGTCATTGCGCCGGGTTGGCCTGGGCGACAAGCTGCAACACCGGCCCAACCAGCTGTCAGGGGGGCAGCGCCAGCGCGTGGCCGTGGCCCGGGCACTGGTAGGTAATCCTTCCCTCCTGCTGGCCGACGAGCCGACCGGCAACCTGGACTCCCGTACCAGCGAGGAAATCATGGCCCTGTTCGATGCCCTCCACCAGGATGGCCAGACCGTGGTGCTGGTCACGCACGAACCGGATATTGCCGCCCATTGTCAGCGCACTGTACGCGTCAATGACGGGCGTATCGTATTTGACAGTGTCGCCCACACCACTGCCAGCGAGGTGGCCGCATGATTATCGTCATGATTGAATCACTGCGTGCCGCCATGGCCAATATCCTGGCCAATCGCTTGCGCAGCTTTCTCACCACCCTGGGTATCCTGATCGGTACCGCTGCTGTGGTCGCCGTAGTGGCCCTGATGCAAGGCTTTGCCCAGTCGATCTCCGCCCAGTTTGCAGACCTGGGTGGCGGCTCGCTCAAGGTGGAAGCCCTCAATACCCGGGAAAACCGGCTGAGCGGTGACTATCGCTACTTGAAGGATTCCGACCTGGATCTGTTGCGCTACCGGGTGGAAGGCGTAGGGCACGTGGCTCCCGTCATGGCAGCACCACTGGGTACCGCCAGTCATAGGGCCGAGACGGCCACGCCATTCGTATTGGGCATTACCGCCGAATACCAGATGATAGAACGGCGCTTTACCCGCCTGGGTCGCTTTCTGGTACCAGCTGACAATGACACCCGTCGCCGGGTAGTCGTCATTGGCGACAAGGTGCGGGAGGATCTCAAGCTGCCCGACAATCCGGTCGGCAGTTACATACAGCTGGGTCGTGAATGGTTCAAGGTGGTAGGCGTCATGGAATCCCGTGGCGAGGTCTTTGGTTTCAACCAGGACAACTACGCCCTGATTCCTTTCGAGACGGCCAGGGCATTGACCGGCAACAAGGCCAAGGTGGATTTCGAGATTAACTTCACCACCTCGCAACTGGATGAGGTTGAAGCGGTCAAGGCCAGGGTAACCCGCGCCCTGCGCATCAACCACAACCTGAAGTTTGATGAGGAGGATGACTTCGAGATCCAGTCACCGGATCAGATCGCCAAGACCTTCGAGAAGATTACCAGCATGGGCACTCTGGTGCTGGGCGGCATCGTCGGTATCTCCCTCTTGGTGGGCGGCATAGGCATCATGACGGTAATGCTGGTATCGGTGACGGAGCGGACGCGCGAGATCGGGATCCTGAAAGCCTTGGGCGCCACCCGACGCGATATCCTGGTGCAGTTCCTGATCGAAGCCGGTTTGCTCAGTCTGATCGGCGGCCTGATAGGTATCGCCATCGGCTATGGTCTGGGGCATGGCGTAGCAGCATTGATACCTAACTTCCCACCGGCATCCGTGCCGCTGTGGGCCAGCCTGGGGGCCGCAGCCTTCTGTGCCGTGGTAGGCGTGGTGTTCGGTATCATGCCTGCCTCCAAGGCCGCTAACCTTGATCCTATCGAGGCCTTGCGTTACGAATAACCGTTATTGCCGGCCCGGCAAGTAATACATGGCCGACCCTCGCCTGCCACGCAATGCCTCTGCGTGTTCAGTTATGGTCGGCCATGCCAGCATGTGCAGAAGACAGGCGGAAGCATACCGCCGCGCTGCAACGCATTACCTTGGGGGAAATTGACAGGCGATAAGAACTGGCCCCCGGCGCTGATCCTATGCCTGCTGCTTGGCTGGGTAGGCGCCCACCGCTTCTATGCAGGCAAGACCATTTCCGCCGTGATACAGCTACTTACCTTGGGTGGCTTGTGCATCTGGGCCATGGTCGACCTGCTGATCATCCTGTTTGGCGAGTTCAAGGGTATCGATCGACTGAAGATCGCCGACTGGAAGATGGATTAATGGCGCGACACCGCCAAGCTGCGCAAGCGGGTGCTTGGCACCCATGTATAACTTCAAGCCGATAGGTAACTCACACATGAAACATGCATTGCTCGCCGCGCTGATTGCAGCCGGCTTTGCCGCCCAGGCAGCTGAGACCACCACCTACAAGGGTCTGGGTGCAGATAGCGTCAGCGCCGATACGCTAGAGAAATTCCGCGCCAAACCACTGGATTCAGACCTGAGCCGCAAAGTGCAGGGCGTGCTGGATCTGCGTGCACCCGGCGCAGGCCTGCTGTCACCCGATGCCAAGTCGCTGTACTTCGGCTGGCGGGTCACCGGTGTCGCCCAGGTCTGGCGGATAGATGGTCCGCAAGCCTTCCCGGTGCAGATGACCGGCGGCGAGGATGCCACCAGCATTGCCGACATCACCCCCGATGGCAAATGGCTGGTCCTGAGCCGCGACCGCAAGGGCGAGGAGAATCCGGGGCTTTATCTGCAACCCGCGCGTGGCGGCGAACTGCAGCTCATCCAGCACATTCCTGGTGTGCAAACCTTCTTTGAATTCATCAGCGATGATGGTCGCTACATCTATTTCCGCAGCAACGACGAGAGCCGCGACAGCTATACCGTCTATCGCTACGATCTGCAGAGCAAGAAGAAGGAACGCCTGTTCGGCGAAAAGGGCTACTGGAGCATCATCGATCACAAACCCGATGGCACATTGCTGGCAGGCAAGGCGCTCAGCAATGTAGCGACCGAGGTATGGGAGTGGAACCCCAGGGATGGCAAGCTCAAGCCCATCATCGGCCAGGCTGAGAAGGAAGAATACGATGTACGCTACGGTGCGCGTGATGGTGAACTGCTGGTGCAAACCAACAAGTTCGGCGAGTTCCGCCGCCTGTACAAATGGGTAGCCGGCAAGTTCGAGGCCATCAGCCCGGAATTGAAGTGGGATGTGGCCGGCTTTGGCCTGGACAATCCCAAGAGCCGCCTGTTCTACTCCGTCAACGAGGGTGGGTACACCAAGACCTTCGCGCTGGATGCGAAGACCCTCAAGCCGATCAAGCTGCCCGAGTTCCAAGGTGCTGATCACGTCACCGTCAGCGGCGGCACGCGCGATGGCAGCAAGATCATTGTCAGCGTGGAAACGGCCACGGCCCCCCGCACCAGCTATGTGTTGGACTGGAACAACGGCAAGCTGACCCAGTGGGTGCTGCCGTCATCACCAGAGACCGACACCAGCAAGTTCGCGGTCGCTACACTGGAAACCTATCCGACGCGTGATGGCGCCCAGATCCCCATGTTTGTACGCCGCCCGGCCCAATGCAACCCCGCGCCCTGCCCTGTTGTCGTGCACTTCCATGGCGGGCCGGAAGCACAGTCAGACGCAGGTTTCTCGCCTTATGCCCAACTGTTCGTCGATGCCGGTTTCATCTATGTCGAACCCAATGTCCGCGGCTCTGACGGCTATGGCAAGACCTGGCTGAACATGGACAATGGTGCCAAGCGCCTCAAGGTGGTGACCGATATCGAAGATGCCGCCATTCATATGAAGAAGGCCTGGAGCAAGAACGGCATTGCACCCAAGATAGGCGTGATGGGTGGCAGCTATGGTGGCTACTCCAGCATGGCCGCCATGACCATGTTTTCTGGCAGCTATGATGCGGGCGTCTCCACCGTCGGCATCTCCAACCTGCTGACCTTCCTGGAAAACACCGCCCCCTATCGCCGCGCCCTGCGCGTAGCCGAGTATGGTGATCCGGTCGCAGACCGCGAGGCCTTGATCAAGCTCTCGCCCATCACCCATATCGACAAGCTGAAAGACCCATTGCTCATCATCCAGGGAGCCAGCGACCCCCGTGTGCCGGTAGGCGAAGCAGTGCAGATGTATGAGGCCGCCCAGAAGAAAGGCGTTCCCTCGGATCTGATCCTGTTTGCCGACGAAGGCCACGGCGCGCAGAAGCGCGAAAACCAGGTGGCCAGCATAGGCCATACACTGAAGTTCTTTGAGCGTTACCTGAAGCCGGCCAAGTAAGCGGTTTGCCGCACAGCAAGGCATCACAGGGGAGGCATAGCCTCCCCTGTTTTCATTTGATGGGGTAACTACGTGGCAAAAAGCTTGTATTGGATCTTTCCACACCGTCACGACGAGGTGGATTGACCGTGAACAGGCGCTAAAGTGCAGTAAGCCTTTGCCGCCAACGCGAGCTTGATCCGCATCAACGTCCAACCTTGCTGCAGGGGGTAAGGTGCTACTCACCACAAGTACCGGGTATGCCTGAACCAGCCGGCTCCCATCAGCTTGAGCGGGTTGCAGGAACTGATTTCTGTTTTCAAAGATTGAAGTTCATAACAGGCGCTAGACCCACAGGAGGAAGCCTTGAACCACCTTGATCAATTGCTCCATACACCTGCCCAAGATGCCGGACTGCCCATGCAGGACGGCCACAGAGGCTTCCCCTACCGCAAGTTACAGGCCGGCACGGCTATTGCCTACCAACCCAAGCCCACCCCGGCAGACGTTCAACCCCCACCTCAGCTGCATGCCTGGGCGCAGGGGTATGGTGTCATCCAGCACGACCAGCATACCCAGGCGCGCTGGGCACAGCTGTTGCAGGCAGCCGCCATACCTTGGCATGGGGGCGACAGCAGTCAGGTGGCGTCCCTGCTGCACGCCGCTGACAGGCTTTGTAGCCAAGCCATGTGGCTGGTCGCCCACATGACCTACTGCAAGCAGGTGAAGCTGGATGGCACGCCCCTGGCGGCAACGGACTTCAAGTCGACACCTGAGGGGCATACCGGCGGTGCGCTCAATATGGTGCCTGCCTATGTCGGCTATCTGTTGGCCAACGCCCTGACCGGACAGACGCGTAGCTGGCTGATGGGGCAAGGCCATTGCGTCGCCGCCATCGAAGCTGTCAACACACTGCTGGGTAACCAATATCCGGAGCAGGCCGAACGCTACCCCTGTGATGATGCGGGGCTCAGCCAGCTCTGCCAGGATTTCTACAGCTATGCCCTCCATGCCAGCGGACGACCTCGGGCACCACTGGGTAGCCACGTCAACGCCCATACGGCGGGGGGCGTGATTGAAGGGGGCTACCTTGGTTTTGCCGAACTTCAGTATGTGCACATGCCGCTACCGGGGGAGACGCTGGTCAGCTTCCTCAGCGATGGCGCCTTTGAAGAGCAACGCGGCAGCGACTGGATACCCCGCTGGTGGCGGGCAGAAGATTGCGGCGCGGCCCTCCCCGTGATGATATTGAATGGACGCCGCATCGAGCAGCGCAGTGGACTGGAGCAGGATGGCGGCGTGGCCTGGTTTATCGAGCACTTGCGCCTGAACGGCTTCGAGCCCATGGAAATCGATGGCACCGACCCGGCAGCCTTTGCCTGGGCCATACTGCATATGGAATCCAGCCTGGCAGCTCAGGCGGCCGAGATTGCACAGGGTCGTGCCGAGTACCCTGTACGTATGCCCTACGCCATCGCCCATGCCCCCAAGGGCTTTGGCTTCCCCGGTGCTGGCACCAACCTGGCCCACAATCTGCCGCTGGGCGGTAACCCCAGCTTCGATGCAAGCTGCCGCCAGCGTTTCAACCATGCTGCAGCCCAGCTCTGGGTCCACCCCTCGGCCTGGCAGGATGCCCGCCAACGGTTCCGCAACCATGCGGTGCAAGGCAGGCCCGCCGAGCGCGATCACGCCATGGCGCAGCGACGCCCGGACTACCATGCCCCCAGCCTTCCCTGGCGGGACGATATGGCATCGCCGCTGGTCTCGCCCATGGCGGCGTTTGATGCCACCTTCTGCGCCATCGCCGAGGCCAATCCGCAACTCAGGGTAAGGGTAGCCAACCCGGACGAACTACGTAGCAATGGCATGGGCAACACGCTGGAGCGGTTCAAACACCGCGTCACCCACCCCGAGCCAGGCAATCCGGAATCGCTGACCGGCGGTGTGATCACCGCGCTCAATGAAGAAGCGGTCATCAGCGCTGCCCTGGCCAACAAGGGCGGGCTCAATCTGGCGGTCAGCTACGAGGCCTTTGCCGTGAAAATGCTGGGCGCACTGCGGCAGGAAGCCAATTTCGCCCGCAATCAGTCCGAGGCTGGCCGCCCGCCCGGTTGGCTCTCTGTCCCACTGCTGCTGTCTTCCCACGCCTGGGAGAATGGCAAGAACGAACTCTCACACCAGGACACAACCCTGGCGGAAGCTTGGTTGGCCGAAGCCAGCCCGCATGCCCGGCTGGTGTTCCCGCCCGACTGGAACAGCGCGGTCGCCACGCTGGATGCCTGCTATCGCAGCCGGGGTCAGCTCTGGTGTGTGGTCGCGCCCAAGCGCGCCGTACCCGTCCGCCTGCCACCAGAGTCGGCACGCCAGTTGACTGAGCAGGGGCTGCTCAGGCTCGTCGGCAAGGGTGAGGTGGACGAAAAGCTGATACTGGTGGCGGTAGGCAGCTATCAGTTGACCGAGACACTGCGCGCCTCACGCCGCCTGGACGAACACGATATCCCGCATGCTGTGGTGTATGTCTACGAACCAGCCAGGCTGGGGAGCCACTCAGGGCTCGCAGCTGATGCCGGATTGCTGGCAGATGCCGAACTGGCAAGCATCTTCCCCCATCACAGCTCATTTCGCATTATTGCGGGACACACCCGCCCCGGCCCCCTGCTGGGTGCCATGCGGCGTATCGATACCGGGCCTGCCCATACTGTGGGTTTGGGCTTCTTGAATCAAGGCGGCACTCTGGATACCGCTGGCATGCTGTATGCCAATCGCTGCAGCTGGGCCCATATTGTTGCCAAGGCCGGTGAACTACTGAAATTAGGGCTGGATGCCCTGCTTACACCAGATGAGAGGGATGCGGTACTCGGCGTGGGCGACCCCGCCGACTTGCGCTAACTAGCACGGATGTCTCCTGGCACCAGGCCCGTCATGTGGCCTGCGCCAGGTGCCCTGCGCCAGCGGCATCCAAGCGTCTTGCTACAGACCTAGTGCATCGCCAAGGCCCTGTAGCGATGCAGCAACGACAAGCAGCAGGCCTTGATACTGCTACAGTGGTTGCCAATCCGGGTCTATCTGGCCATCCACTACATTGATGCGGCGGTCAGCAGCAGCGGCAAATTTGGGGTCATGCGTAACCGCAATCACCGACTTACCCAGTTCGCGCGTCAGATCATGCAGTATTTGCCGCACATTCGCGCTCGCCACCGTATCGAGGTTGCCAGTGGGCTCATCCGCCAGCAGTAACAGCGGATCGTTCGCCAAGGCCCGCGCCACCGCCACGCGCTGGCGCTGCCCACCCGATAGCTGGCTGGGCAGCTTTGACGCCTGTGCCGCCACACCCAGCCGTGTCAGCAATGACATGGCCCGCTCTCGGCACTGTGCCTCCGGCCACCGGCCCAACCGCCGCATGGGTAGGCAGACATTGTCCAACACGCTGAATTCCGACAGCAGGAAGTGAAACTGGAACACGAATCCCAACTTCTCCAGCCTTAGCTGGGTCAGTTGCGCATCGTTAAAACCCTGGGTATTGACGCCATCGAGCTCGATGGTGCCATGGGTGGGCACATCCAGCAGGCCAAGCAGATAAAGCAGGGACGATTTACCCGAGCCTGAGGGGCCCATGATGCAGACAAACTCTCCTGCCGATATCTCCAGATCGACGCCCTTGATCAAGGTGGTGGGAACATCACCTGCCAGTATCTTGTGCAGCCCCAGAGCGCGTAGGACCACACTCATGTCGCCCCCCGCAGGATATCCACCGGATGCAGCCTGCCGGCTTTACGGGCAGGCAACCAGGCTGCCAGCAGACATGAAAGCAGCGCAAACCCTGCGGCCATCAGGAATTGCTCCCCGCCCCACCAGACCGGCAGATTGACCATGGCCGTTCCCCCTGGCGGACGTATCTGCACACTGGCCATCAGTTGCATCAAGCCCGCCCCCACCAAGAGCCCCAGCACGCTGCCCAGCGTGCCCACAATCAAGCCCTCCAGCACAAAGATGTGGCGTATATCCCTGGCCTGAAAGCCAACCGACTTCAGGATGGCGATATCGCGGGTTTTCTCCATCACAATGGTGGAGAGTGTGTTGTAGATGCCGAAGGAAGCCACCAGCAGGATGGCCGACACCACGCTGTACATGATGACATTACGGACAAACAGCACATTGAGGATATCCTCCGATGCCTCTGCCCAACTGACTGCCTTGTAGGTCCCCATGGCCTCTATACGGCTGGCCACAAGCAGCGCCTGGCTGGCGTCCGCCAGCTTGATGATGAAGCGATTGACTCTGTCTGGCCGTCCCAGCAGCAACTGCGCACGTTTAAGCAGTACATAGGTCTGGCTCTCGTCGTAACCGGCATTGCCGGTGCGGAAAATCGCCACTACCGTCAGACTGCGGTTGCTCCCACCGCCAGCCACCAGATTGACGGTGCTACCCCGGCGCAGACTGAATTTCTCGGCCAGTCCGGCACCGATGATGATGCCACCGGGGTTCGCCTCCAGGTCGTCCAGCGAGCCCTCGACCAGTTTTTCTTCTATGGTCGATACCCCACGCATGCGGGCCGGCACGATGCCGGACAGACTGATGCCCTGCTCCTGTCCTGCAAACAGCAACACGGCCGACCCCACCAGCACCGGCGCCGCTCTCAACCCAGGTAGCGACTCTATCTGCCCCAGCCTGTAGCGCCAACCACGTATGCCCCGCGTTTCATTCTTGGGCCGCAATCCGACTATCTCCACCAGATCATCAGGCCAGCGCACGCGCGCAGGCTGCAAACGAGCCGTCCTGAATTCGTCTGAAACCGTGATATGTGGGCTGTTATCGATCAGGCGGGCAATGAAGTCCTTCTCCGACCCACGCATCAAAGCCAATACCGCCAGGAAGAAAGCCACGCCCAGCACCACCCCCACCAGTGATACCGCCGTCTGCCGCTTCCGGCTGGTCAAGTGAGTCCAGGCAATATTGAGCGCGATCATGGCGCCAAGCCCGTTCTGGCCGGCCCGATTTCGGCCTGGCGAGTCCTTACCGCCTGGCCATCCCTTAACTGGTCATCGGCCACACTGACTATCCAGTCATCCGGCCCTATGCCACTACGTATCTCGATCTGGTCCCCCATGCTGGCGCCGGTCGTCACCCTTACTTGGGACAGCCGCCCCTCCTGCACCCGCCACACCAGGCCTTCGCGCACGGCGCTACGCGGCAGCAGCAGCGCCCGCTCACGGCGGGCAAGTATCACATTGGCATCGACCGTCATGCCTACCCTGAAGCGCTCGGGCTGATCGATGGCAATACGCACCCGATAGCTGCGTGTCAAAGGGTCACCCTTGGGCGTGATACTGCTGACAACCCCATCGAAAGTCTTGCCCGGCAGCGCGTCCGCCCCCAGCACAACCAATTGGCCTTGCTGCACCCGGCCAATATCCTCTTCATCCACCTCGGCAACCACCCGCATGGGCGCGCAGCAGGCCAGATAGAGCAAGGCCTGGCCGGGCGAGACAACCTGCCCGACTTCCACATCGCGTTGGAGTATCTCGCCATCAGCCGGCGCCACCAGTTGTAGGAACCGCCGCTGTGCTTGGCTACGCAGCAAGGCGGCCTGGGCAGCTTTACTGGCGCTGGCGGCAGCATCACGCTCGGCTGCAGCCACAAAGCCTTGCCGCCACAGCACCTCCGCTCGCTGTGATTGCTGCCGTGCCAGCTCCGCCCTGGCAGCAAGCTCTGCAACGCCACTAGCCAGATCATCATCCTGCAACTGGATGAGGACCTGCCCACGCCTCACTGCCTCGCCTTCCTGTACCAGTACTGCCGTCACCTGCCCCGCACTGCGGGGAGTGATCGGTACTTGCACACCAGGCTCCACCTGGCCGCTGGCATAGATGGCCTCCACCGCCGTGCCCTGCGCCGGCTTGCTGACCAAAACCTGCATGGGTCGCCAGTACCACCCTATTCCCGCCACGATAGTTACCAGCAGTATCGCAAGCCACCAGCCGTGTTTTCGCACCGTATCTCGCTCCCAGTTGCCTGCTTAGAGCATGCCAGCCTCGCCCTGCACTATGGTTTGCGCTGGATCAGACTTCCAGCTTTTAAGTCGGGAATGGACTTCGCCGCCCCTTTCCGCCCGGCGCAGCGTGCGCAATCACGGTAGCGCAAGGCCAGGGGGTTTATGCAACGCACTCCAAGCCTAGCTTGCTTTCTGCCAGCTGAGATACCGATACTGCAGACTCAACGTAAGTTTCGAGACAGAAACAGGAAAGTATTGCGTAAGTAATGCCCTCCACGTTGAAACTATCCACCTATGGAGAATAGACAGATGCCCACATTCAAGGTCGCCACCACGGCAGCCTCGGCCGCGCTTTGCCTGCTATTGGGCGCTTGCACGGACGAGACCCCCACCGAACAAGCCAGCAGCAAACCGCCTATCGGCCATAAATCCGCCCAGCCCACCTATACGACCGCTACCAGCAGCGCCCTAACCACCTATGCCGACTGGCCGGCCATCCAGAGCGCCATTCCCATCAACCCGGCCATGGAAGCACGTATCAGCCAGATCATGGCCGGCATGAACCTGGCGCAGAAAATAGGCCAGATGACACAGCCCGAGATCAAGAGCATCAGCCCCGAAGAGGTACGGCGTCATTACATAGGCTCGGTCTTGAATGGGGGCGGCTCCTGGCCAGGCAACAACAAGCATGCCCAGGCCAGCGACTGGCTGGCCCTGGCCGACGCTTACCACGACGCCGCCATGAGTACCGATATGGCCGTGCCCATACCCTTGCTGTGGGGGACGGACGCCGTACATGGCCACAACAATGTCTACGGTGCCACCCTGTTTCCCCACAATATCGGCCTGGGTGCAGCCAATGACGCTGATCTGGTTCAACGCATCGGCACGGCCACCGCCCGCGCGGTCAGGGCGACTGGCATACACTGGGCCTTCGCACCGACACTGGCGGTGGTGCGCGATGATCGCTGGGGCCGGACCTACGAAGGCTTCTCGGAAGACCCGGAAATCGTGGCCGCCTATGGCCGTAGCTATGTACTGGGGCTGCAAGGCAATCTGGGTGAGGCCAATGTACTGGCCACCGCCAAGCATTTCATCGGAGACGGCGGCACCGAAGCCGGTATCGATCAGGGCGTAAACCGTGCCAGCGAAGCAGAGCTGATCAATCTGCATGGGCAAGGCTATTACAGCGCCCTGGCCGCAGGGGTACAGACCGTCATGGTCAGCTTCAACAGCTGGGACAAGCCCCTCAACGGCGAACCGGTCGGCGAGCCGGTAGGCAAGCTGCATGGCAGCCATGCCATGCTCAATGGTGTGCTCAAGACCCGCATGGGGTTTGATGGCCTGCTGGTATCGGACTGGAACGGCATAGGCCAGATACCAGGCTGCAGCAATGCCAGTTGTCCGCAAGCCATCAATGCAGGTATCGACATCATCATGGTGCCCGATGAATGGCGCGCCTTCATCAGCAACACAATGGCACAGGTACAAAATGGGCAGATCAGCCAGGCACGGATAGATGATGCTGTCAGGCGGATACTCCGGGTAAAGCTGCGTGCAGGGCTGTTTGACGGCAAACGCCCATCGCAACGCCCGGAGGCCGGCAGCCAGGCTGCCCTGCAAGCGAGGGCCCTGGGGCGCGAGGCGGTACGCAAATCCCTGGTTTTGCTGAAAAACCAGCAGCAGTTGCTGCCCCTGGCGCGCAACAGCCGGGTGCTGGTGGTAGGCAAGAGCGCCAACAGCCTGCAGAACCAGACTGGCGGCTGGTCACTCAGCTGGCAGGGCACCGGCAACAGCAATGCCGATTTCCCCATAGGCGATACGGTACTGGCCGGTATCAAGCAGACACTGGGCGAGGCACAGGTGCGCTATAGCGAAACCGCCTCAGGCGTGAGCCTGGCCGATGTGGATGCGGTCATCGCAGTCATCGGCGAAACACCCTATGCCGAAGGCAGCGGCGACATCGGTCTGGCCGGCAATCTGAACCATAGCCGGCGCTACCCGGAAGACCTGGCCGTACTCAATGCGGTCAGCGGGCGCGGCGTGCCGGTCGTGACCGTTCTGCTCAGCGGGCGGCCCGCTCATGTCAACGATCTGCTGAACCGCTCCAGTGTCTTTATTGCTGGTTGGCTGCCGGGTACGGAAGGCGCGGGCGTGGCCGACCTCTTGTTCCGTCGGTCAGATGGTAGCGTGGCTTACGATTTCAGTGGCCGGCTGTCATTCTCCTGGCCTGCCACCGCCTGCCAGACCACGGTCAACCGTGGCGATGGCGGGACGCCGCCGCTGTTTGCCTACGGCTACGGCTTAAGCGTATCGCAGCCCGGTAACCTGGGGACACTGGATGAGCGCGGCAGCAACCAGCCCTGCAATGGCAATACCCCACCTGAGCTGCTGGTTTTCCGCCAGACCGACCAAGCACCGTTCGCCTTGCAGATCAGCACAGCGGCCAACGCCTGGGCTGGTGTGCCGGTAGGGAACGACCTCAATGCCAGCCTTGCCCTGCCCACCAGCAAGCCCTCGCTGCTACTCAGCACCACCCAGCTGAACGCGCAACAGGATGCCAAGCTGCTGACCTGGCGCGCTGCAGGCCAATTCTATGCTGCAAGCAGCCAGCCACAGGATCTGCGCAGCTACCTGGATCAACAAGGTGCGCTGCTGTTCGATGTGCAAACCCTGCAGTTGCCCCGAGGAGCGGTCAAGCTGGCCATCGACTGTGGTTATCCTTGCCGGGGCGAAGTCGACGCAACGGCGCTGTTCGAGCGCCTGCCGCTGGGCACACGCCAGACCCTCAAGCTGCCCCTGGTTTGCTTTGCCGCCGACGGCAGTGATTTCAGCCGTATCAACGCACCCTTCCTGGTCTATACCGATCAGCCATTCAGCGCAGCCTTTGCCCATGTGCGCTGGCAAGCAGGTGCCGGCGCAGATGCCGACGCGGTACGCTGTGACCAGTTGCAAGCGGGCGCAGCCAAGCCTGGGCCTTATTACACGGTATTGGAGGGAGGGCAGTTTGCTGCTGGACTTCAACCCAGCTTGTGGTCCAGCCAGGCTGGCGTAGTCGCCATGGCCGCAGAAGGCAACGGCGAGCTGGCACTACGCTGGGCCAATCCCACCCCTGGCAATGGCTTGTTCTATGTCACCGGCGGCCCTTTGAACCTGCAGGCATTTGGCCGTGGCAAGCTGGAGTTCGAGCTGTTGGTAGAGAGCTGGGGTAGCAATACGCAGGGACTGGCTATCAAGCTGGAAAGTACAGGCCAAGGTTGCCACAGCAATGACTACCGAATAGGCCGGCCCCAGGCAGGCGTATGGACGCACTTCTCGCTGCCTATGACGGAGGTGCTGGCCAACCCCTCCCCCTGCTTCAGGCTGGACCAGCTCAGCGCGCCTTTTGATCTGCTGCCCATATGGGGAGACCAGTCGGGGGTGGCGCTACGGCTACGCAAGATCTCTTTCAGGCAGTAGCGCCGTCAGCTGCCAATGTGGGCAGCCAAGGCCTTGGCTCGCCCACAAGCAGGCGACTTGCATGGCAGGTCAGCCTGCAATCCAGGTGCCTGCCTACTACCCCCTGATAAACTCGTCCAGGCCCCGCACCGTGGTATCCAGCTTGCCCACGGCCTGGTCGATGGCCTCAGCCGACTTGCTGGCGGTCTGCATGTCCGCCCGTAGCTCCGCAATATCGGTGGCGATGGTTTGAAACTGGCCCGACTGGCGTTCCTCGTTTTTCGCTACCTCACCGATCAGGCTGGCAACACGGCCCGCGCCGGAAATGATCTCGTCCAGTCGACTCCCTGCCTCGGCGGCGCTCAGGTTGATCTCGCCCATGCGCTGGGTGCCTTCGCGCATGGCTTGCATGGCCTGGTTGGTTCCGGCCAGGATGGCGCCTATCTTTTCTTCGATTTCACGGGTTGCCGTACTGGTCCGCTCCGCCAGCTTGCGGACTTCATCCGCCACCACCGCAAAGCCCCTACCCTGCTCGCCGGCACGGGCAGCCTCGATAGCAGCGTTCAGCGCCAGCAGATTGGTCTGATCGGCGATTTCCCGTATCACCTGCACAATGCCACCTATTTCGTCACTGCGCCGGCCCAGCTCCTCAATGCGTGCGGCCGAGTGGGTAACTACTTCAGATGCCTTATCCAGGTTGCTGAGCGTGAGATTCATGGCCCGCCCACCCTCGCCAGCCAGCCGTCCCGCCTCGTGTGCCTCCCGCGCAGCCTGGCCAGACTGTTCGGCGCTCTGTACGGTCAGTGCCGCTATCTCATCCACGATACGGGCCATCTCGGCGGCCTCGCCAGCCTGGTGGCGCATGGTCTGGCTGATCGAAGCCGTACGCTCACTGATCTGCGCGGTCTGGCCCGAAGCCGTGCCGATGGCGCCGGTTACCTGCGCAAGCAGCTGCTGCATGGCAGCATTGCCCCGTTCTGCCTCCTGCCTGGCCTGCTCGGTTTTCTCGAAGCTCTTTACCTTGCCGAACTCGAACACCATGGCCAGGGCGTAGATCACGATGGTCAGGCCGACCAGCGAACGGGTTTGCAGCTGAGGGTGCAGTTCGGCACCCAGGGGGCTCTTGGGCAAGGCCCAACCATTTTTGTGTGCCACAAAGAACAGCACAATGGCGATCAGCGCCCCCACACTCCAGAACGTCGCACTTTTCTTGCCGCCGATGAACATCGACGCCACCGGCACCAGCAGGAACCAAGGGGATGACGAGGACTCTATCCCGCCGTTGACGTAACACATCCAGACCACCATGCCGAAGAACACGGCAATCGCATACTCCCGCACCAGTGGCAGCAAGCCGGTGAGCTTGAGCAGGAAGCCTGCTGTCAACATCAGGAAACCCGCTGTCACGATGCCCCAGCCCATGGCGCCATGCCCCAGCTTGAAGTAGTTGAGGGCGAAGATAGGGACAAAGACAGCGGCGAGCAAAGTTGCGCCAACAATGTTGCGGGCACGGCTCAAATCCAGCGGGCTTTGCCGGATAGACTCAGGAATGAACCAGTCAAGAACACTGCTGAAGGTCTGGCTGATGGACATCGGTGGTATCTCCTGGCGCTGACTAGTCTTTGGTATGGCGTAGGGTCATTTTACACAAGCAAGCGCTTGCATTAGCGGCAACTAAAGTATTTGCTCCAACCCCGTTATAGCAGTCAAAAAAATAGCCCAACGTTGCGGTTGGGCCATGAAAAATACAAAGGAGAATAGAGGAGAAACATCGAGCGAGCACTTGCGCACCCATTCGATATGTTGATTTTCTTATATTGGTACATCCGTGTCAATTTTTAGTTGTACAACTGTCTAATTTCTCCATCACTAAGCTCTGTGAGCTGGCCAGCCACGTTATTTCCCCACTGCTACACGGTGATACAGGCCAATCAGCGCGGGTTGCGCCCACCCCATCTGCGCCTGCTTGGGCTGTCGATAGCCGGGGTATAATCCTGCTTTTAGCCCCACGACCGACTCCCCATGCAAGCCCTGCCCCTACTGCCTGATCCGCGCCAATACACCGGCATTGCCACCAGCCCGCTACACACCCTGGCCCAAGTACTGCTGGACGAACGCGACCTGGGCAGGCTGGTCGCAGCAGAGGCCGCACTGGATGCCGAACTGGCACGGCTGCTGGCAGCCAATGACGACGCGGTCATCCAGGCAGCACTCGCCACACCGCCCAGCCCAGCTGTGCTGCGCATACTGAGCGAACGCCTGCGTGTGGCCGTCGAGAACCCAGCCCCTGGCAGTGCCATGCATGCCGTGATCTTTGCCTTGCCCTTGGTGCTGGTCGCGGGTGTACGTGGCAAGCATGTGATTGCCGGTCGCCTGCCCGATGTGGGTGCCGTACAGGCCCTGTTGACCGAACAGGGCATCTTCAAGGCCGGCAGCGATGTGCAAATATCGGGTCGCTTGCTTGATCGCGAGCAATTGCAAGCCATACCCTCCAGCTCGCTGGCCCGCTGGCGTGATGCCCTGCAGTACGCTTCCGGCGGCTTGCCGCACGATTTCAGCGAAAGCCCTATCACCGTGGATGGCGATGGCGTCTACCTGCGCTATCTGGTGGGGGTAGCCATGCAACCCGCCGATGCCGACCCTGTGGTACAGCTCAATGCTCCTCCCGGCACCTGGGCCATGGCCCTGACCAAGCTGCTGGGCGAGCAGCTCAAGCACGATGCCATGACGCTGTTCCCCCTGCCGCGCAGCCCACAAGCCTGGCTGCCTGCATTGAATGACGGCCGTGTTGCCCAGCAGGAAATACGCTTCCAGGTATTTGCCAGCAATACCCTGCGCAAATTGCGCGAGGCTGGTGAAACCCCTGTGGCGGTATTCTCCTGCCATGAGGGCAATGAATTGCGGGTGACACTGGGTGCCGAGAAGAATGGCGAAGAATGGGCCGGCTTTATCTGGCCGCTGGGCCAGCACGATCGGGTCGATGGCCTGCAACACATGATGGTGGACCTGCTGCGCGAGTGCCACCATGACGACGTCCGCGTGCTGCCCGACCTGCTGCCACAGGTGAAGGACGATCTGCCTTATTTCCCCCTGCCAACCGAGCTGCCATCCACCGCCACCCGCCATTGAACCGAGCCATCATGAGCTACTTCAAGCACCACGTATTTTTTTGTACCAACCAGCGCCCCAATGGCGAAAGCTGCTGCGCTGATTTTGGCGCGAGCGAGATGCATGCCTATGCCAAGAACCGGGTCAAGGAGCTGGGCCTGGCAGGCGAAGGCAAGGTCCGCACCAACAAGGCCGGCTGCCTGGATCGCTGCGCCTTGGGGCCTGTCATGGTGGTCTACCCCGACAATGTCTGGTACCAGTATGTCGACAAGGAAGACGTCGAGGAAATCATCCAGGAGCATCTGCTCAACGGACGCGAAGTGGCCCGGCTCAAGATCTGACCCCGCTTATGAAATCACCCCAGTTCCAGCCCATCACCGTGGCCGGCCCGGTGGGCCGGCTGGAAACCCTGCTGCTCGATAGCGCATGGGACGACGGCCCACGCGGCATTGCCTTGGTCGCCCACCCCAATCCCACCCAAGGCGGCACCAACACCAACAAGGTCGTACAGACCCTGGCCAAGGTATTCTCACGCAAGGGCTATGTCGCCTTCTGCCCCAATCTGCGCGGCGTGGGACAGAGCGAGGGGGAGCATGATTTCGGCTCGGCCGAGGTCGATGACATGGCTGCCGTGCTGGCGCATGCCCAGGCGGCTTATCCTGGCCTCCCTGTCATTCTGGCCGGTTTTTCTTTCGGCACCTTTGTGCAAAGCCAACTGCGCGAACGGCTGGGGGATGGCCCGATAGCCCGCCTGGTGCTGGTCGGCCCTGCTACAGCCAAATGGAACTTCCCCACCGTGCCTGCAGACACCTTGGTGGTACACGGTGAAGAGGATGATGTTGCCCCGCTGGCAGCCGTATTCGACTGGGCCAGGCCACAAGGCCTGCCCGTGGTGGTGGTGCCAGGCACGGGCCACTTCTTCCATGGCAAGCTCACCACATTGGCCGATATCGTCAACCGCAATCTCGAATAGGCCGCCCGGCCACGCTATCCAACCAGGCGCCGGTGCTCACTTCCCGGCGTCGTTCCAACCCTTGTAACGTGCCAGGTTTTCACGCGTTACCAGGGTAGGCTCCATCAATATCAGCGACTTGGCCGGGCGCTTGCCCTGCATCAGCTCAAAACCGACGCTCACCGCCCGCTCGGCCATAAGCCGGGGGCTCTGGCTGGCAGACGCCACGATAAAGGACGGTTGCTGCAAGGCTTGCTCGATATCGGGTGCGCCATCCACCGAAGTGATCACCAGTCGCTTCAAGCCCGCCTTGCGAGCCGCCAGGTCCGTGCCGATAGCCTGACGGTCGTTGATGGTAAACACGCCATCTATCCTCGGATACTGCTTGAGATGCTGCTGCATCAGCTGCTGCCCGCCCCAACGCGATCCCTTGCCGTCTCCTTTGTCGGTCAGAACCGTAATGCCAGGAAAATGCTTCAAGGCCATATGGCAACCCGCAACCCTGTCAGTCACCGAAGACACCTGCGGGCCACTCTGAATGATGACCTTGCCCTGCCCCGACAAGGCCTGGGCCAGATACTGACAAGCCTGCTCCCCCGCCTGCAGGTTGTCGGTCATCACCGTGGCATGAACCCCGTTGGCCGCCACATCCACTGCAACCACCACAATGCCGGCAGCCCTGGCTGCCTGCACGGCGGGCTCCACCTTGACGGCATCGGCGGCGTTCAACAGGATCAAGTCCACTCGTTCTGCTGTAAAACGCTCCAGGTGGGCGATCTGCTTGTCCAGTGAATACTCGTTGGCCAGTGTCGTCACCTTGACGGTGGGGTTGTAGCGCCGCGCCTGCTGCTCGGCGCCCTTGACCAGTGCCACGAAAAAGGGGTTTTCCAGCGAGCTGATGCTCATGCCCAGGGATTGCAGAGCCGCACCCCGTGGTAGCTCCTGTGCCGCCAGAACGAGACTGCACAAGGTGAAGGTTGCCATTGCCATGCTTCTCATCTTTGCTGCCCGCCCATTTTCGTAGTCCAGATCGAAGCCCTACCTTTACTGTAGGAGGGCAAAGCGGCAAGGGGCAAAGAAAAACCCCGCCGAGGCGGGGTTATCTGCTGCACTTGCGATGCTGGCACCGGCCAGCCCAAGCTCAAGCCATGTCTTACAGCTGACCAGCGTTCTCAGCCAGGTACTTGGCCACGCCAGCGGCATCAGCCTTCATGCCGGCCTTGCCCTTGTTCCAGCCAGCCGGGCAAACTTCGCCGTGCTCTTCGGTGAACTGCAGGGCATCAATCACACGCAGCATTTCGTCGATATCGCGGCCCAGCGGCAGGTTGTTGACCACTTGGTGCTGTACCACGCCGCTCTTGTCGATCAGGAAGGAGCCGCGCAGCGCCACGCCATCAGCGTGCTCGACATCATAGGCCTTGACGATATCGTGCTTGATGTCGGCCACCAGGGTGTAGCCAACCGGGCCGATACCACCCTTGTCCACCGGGGTGTTGCGCCAGGCGCTGTGGCTGAATTGGCTGTCGATGGACACGCCGATCACTTCCACATTGCGCTTCTTGAATTCTTCCAGGCGGTGATCGAAGGCGATCAGTTCCGACGGGCAGACAAAAGTGAAGTCCAGCGGGTAGAAGAACACAACGGCGTACTTGCCCTTGGTGGCGGCGCTGAAGCTATAGTTCTCAACGATTTCGCCATTGCCCAGGACGGCAGCGGCGGTGAAATCGGGGGCTTGCTTGTTAACGAGGACGGCCATGGAGGTTCTCCGGAAATGGGTTGCAGAAAGACGTAGCACTGTAGGCGCTAAGCCCTACAGCGTCCAATTTAAAAAGCGGAATGTTTCGATAGCATTTAACTATCAAAATTTACAAGGTGTGGGATAAAAAGCTTACACCCAAACACCCCGCCACGTCAGGTCTTCGGCAGTGTCACGCCAACCTGGCCTTGGTACTTGCCGCCCCTGTCCTTATACGATGTTTCGCATATATCGTCGGGATCAGCCTCCAGGAACAACACCTGCGCACAGCCTTCATCGGCATAGATCTTGGCCGGCAAGGGCGTGGTGTTGGAGAACTCCAGCGTCACATACCCCTCCCACTCAGGCTCGAAAGGCGTGACATTGACGATAATGCCGCAACGGGCATAGGTCGACTTGCCCAGGCAGATGGTCAGCACATTGCGGGGAATGCGGAAATACTCCACCGTGCGCGCCAGCGCAAAGCTGTTGGGTGGAATAATGCAATAACCCTTGCCAGAAACATCGACAAAGCTGTTCTCATCGAAGTTCTTGGGGTCCACCACCGTGCTGTTCAGGTTGGTGAACAGCTTGAATTCGTCGGCGCAACGGATGTCGTAGCCATAGCTGGAGGTGCCATAGGAAACGATCTTCTGATCGTTCACATAGCGCACCTGACCCGGCTCGAACGGCTCTATCATGCCGTGCTGTTCGGCCATCTTGCGTATCCAGCGGTCGGATTTGATGCTCATACTCTAGTTTCCCTTGTCCTGCGCCGCAGGCGGCGCCTTATCCACGCCATAGGCTACCCCAACCGGCGCAAAACCCACACTGCGGTAGAGCTGGATGGGGCCTTCTTCATCGGCCACGATCACCAGCTTAGTCGCACCAAATTCAGCTATGGCCTGCTGCCCCGCCTCGTAAACCAGGCGCTTTGCCATGCCCTGGCGGCGCCAGTCCGGGTGGGTGCAGACATTCTGGTAGCGTGCCAGACCACCCTCACCCATGAATATCCCCAGCTCAGCCACCAGGGTGTCGCCAGCGAAAGCCCCATAGCGTTGCCCCAAGCCCGCCTCCACCATGCTGCGATAGGTAGCGAACTGGGCGGTCTTGAATGCCTCGTAAGCCTGTTGCTCCTGGCTTTCATCACGGCTGGCCACCTGCACCGCGATAGCGGCCTGCCAGTCAGCCTCACTCACCAAAGGGCGCACCAGCACTTGCGGGTTCATGCCTGGCGCCTTGCTTGGCTGGCTGCAAGCCAGTGCTTGCGAGGCATAAACCTTGTAGCCCGCCTGCAGGAACTGCGCCTGCTCTCCCGGCCCGCCCAGCCAGGCAAAACAGCGATGCCGGGATTGTGGCTGCTCTGCTGCTATATCAGCAATAAAAAGTGCTTCCCAATCCGCCAGCACACCCTGCTCTGGCGCCTGGGCAAACAACAGATAGTTACCCCAGTAAAAGGTGGGGTTGCCAGGCGTGGTGATGCACAGGTAGTCGCCCCTGTCCCGCACGACGCCCTCAAAGCGATGGAAAATCATCGCCGTGGCGTCCACCAGTGATTGGCTCAGGTCCATCATGTATTCTGGATGACGATCTTCGGTAGCTTGGCGGAGAAATCCTTGGCCTTCTCACCCACCTTGACCGCCACCTTACGGGCGATCGCCTTGTACAGCGCCGCCACCTTGCCGTCCGGCTCCGCCGCCACGCTGGGCTTGCCCTGGTCGGTTGCCAGGCGTATCGACAGCTCCAGCGGCAGTTGGCCCAGCAACTCCACACCATATTCGACGGCCATGCGGCCACCGCCGCCCTCGCCGAATATCGCCTCCACATGGCCACAGTTGGAACAGATATGCATGGCCATGTTCTCAACCACGCCTGTCACCGGCACGCCCACCTTTTCGAACATCTTCAGCCCCTTGCGGGCATCCAGCAAGGCAATGTCCTGCGGCGTGGTCACGATAACGGCGCCGGTAACCGGTACTTTCTGCGACAGGGTCAGCTGTATGTCGCCGGTTCCCGGTGGCAGGTCGATCAGCAGGTAGTCGAGATTGTCCCAACGGGTATCGTTGAGCAACTGCATCAAGGCCTGGGTAACCATGGGGCCGCGCCAGACCATGGGCTGCTCGGCATCAATCAGAAAACCGATGGACATGGCCTGTATGCCATGAGCCTGCATGGGCAGGATGGACTTGCCGTCCGGTGACTCCGGCTTTTGGCCTTGCAGGCCCAGCATCAGGGGTTGCGAGGGGCCATAGATATCGGCATCCAACAAGCCTACACGGGCGCCTTCTGCCGCCAAGGCCAAGGCCAGGTTCACGGCCGTAGTGGACTTACCCACCCCGCCCTTGCCACTGGCCACGGCGATCACGTTCTTGACACCCGGCAGCGGCGTCAGGCCGCGTTGCACCGTGTGGGCCTCTATCCTGGCTTCGACCTTGACGGCGACATCGAGCACACCCGGCACCGCCTTGAGCGCCGCTTCCACCTGAGCCGCGATCTCGGCATGCCGGCTGCGTGCCGGATAGGGCAAGGCGATGGTCAGGCTCACCTGGCCGCCCTCCAGACGCAGATCGCGCACCGCCTTCATGGCGACATAGTCGCGGCCCGTGTCGCTATCGACACAAGTTCTCAGCTTGTCGAGCAGGTCGGTTTCGGTCGTCATTGCTTGCCTTCTTCCATTCAAATATCGGGCTCGGGCATCCACGCCCGAGTCCCCTCAAACTTCACGATGCGTATCCCGCAAGTCCTTACGCGCGCTTGATACCCAGCTCACGCAGCCGCTCATCCAGATAGGTGCGGGCGGTATGGCGCTCAGACAAGACCACTTCGTCGCGCGGGTGCAGGAACAAGGGCAGCGAAATACGCGATTCGGCCGCATCCGCGCCCGTCGGGTTCACCACCCGGTGGGGCGTGGAAGGCAGCCAGCCTTGGGTCGCTTCTTGCAGCATATCGCCCACGTTCACTACCAACGCGCCCGTCTCATACGGCACGGCATGCCAGTTGCCCTGGCGGTCGCGCACTTCCAGGCCCGGGCCAGTGGCCGAAGGCAGCAAGGTGATCAGGTTGATGTCTTCATGCTCAGCGGCGCGCAATGCACCCGCCGGCTCGTCACCGCTGAGCGGCGGATAGCGCAGCACCCGCAGCAGGGTATTGGGGCTGCGATCTATCATGGTCGACAAGGGTTCGCTGAGCTTGCCGGACACCTCGGTCGGCAAGGCTGCCTCTATCCAACCCAGCAGCTCGGCGGCCAGGGCGTTGGCGGTGCCGTGGTAGGACAAGGCATCGGTGCGCAGCTCGGGCGGTATGCGGCCCCAGGTGTAGACGTGGTAGAACTCCTTCAGGTCGCGCTGGCTGCGGCCCTTGGCCGTTTCAGAGACATCGGGCGGGAACCAGCCGTCCTGGGTGTCACGGCTGAAGCGCCACGGTTCTTTCTCGCCCGATTCGAAGAATTGCAGCCAGTCGCGATAGATGCCGTTGATCAACCAAGGCGGTAGCGGATGGCGCACCAGCACGGCAAAACCGGTTTCGCGCAGGGATTGTACAAAGCGGCCCGGGGCATCATGGGCACAATAATCAACGGTTTGAACATTCATGGAGCAGGTTTAACGCTTTTATGTGATGTAGCAGGCCGGGTATTTTAAGCCGTTCAGCTATAATCGCCAGCTTCCGTGTACGTTTTGATAGACAGGATTGAATCGTGTCCGCCCGCAAGATACTCGTCACCAATGCTTTGCCCTACGCCAATGGCGCCATCCACCTCGGCCACCTGGTCGGCTACATCCAGGCCGATATCTGGGTGCGGTTCCAGAAGATGCGAGGCAATACAGTGCATTACGTCTGCGGCGACGACACCCACGGCACGCCCATCATGATCAATGCGGAGAAGCAGGGCATGACGCCCGAAGACTTCATCGCCAAGATGTATGACGAGCACGTGGCCGACTTTGCCGGTTTTCATATCGGCTTCGACGAGTTCTACACCACCAATTCGCCGGAGAACAAGGAACTGGCTGGCAGCATCTATCGCCGGCTCAAGACCGACGGCAAGATCGCGGTCAAGACCATCAGCCAGCTGTACGACCCGCAAAAACAGATGTTCCTGCCGGACCGCTTCGTCAAGGGCGAGTGTCCCAAGTGCAGCGCACGCGACCAGTACGGCGACAACTGCGAGGTCTGCGGTGCCACCTATGCCCCGACCGAGCTGAAGAACCCCTACTCGGCCGTCTCCGGCGCCACACCAGAGCTGCGGGAGTCCGAGCATTATTTCTTCAAGCTGTCCGATTGCCGGGATTTCCTGGCTGACTGGACCCGCCAGCCAGGCCGCTTGCAGAAGGAAGCCGCCAACAAGATGGGCGAATGGTTCGAGGCTGGCCTGCAGGACTGGGACATCAGCCGTGACGCGCCCTACTTCGGCTTCGAGATTCCCGATGCACCAGGAAAGTACTTCTATGTCTGGCTGGATGCGCCTATCGGCTACATGGCCGCCACCAAGCACCTGTTCGATCGCATAGGCGAAGATTTTGGCGCCTACTGGGGTAAGGATTCGGGTGCCGAGCTGTACCACTTCATCGGCAAGGACATTCTCTACTTCCACGCCCTGTTCTGGCCCGCCATCCTCGAATACTCCGGTCATCGCACGCCGACCGCCATCAATGTCAACGGCTTCCTGACGGTGGACGGGCAAAAGATGTCCAAGTCGCGCGGCACCTTCATTACCGCCAAGAGCTATCTGGATGTCGGCCTCAACCCCGAATGGCTGCGCTACTACTACGCCGCCAAGCTGGGCAGTGGCATCGAAGACGCCGATCTTTCGCTGAGCGACTTCGTTGCCCGCGTCAACAGCGACCTGGTCGGCAAATACATCAATATCGCCAGCCGTGCTGCCGGTTTTGTCAGCAAGCGCTTTGACGGCAAGCTGGCCGCCAGCCTGCCAGACAGCCCGCTGGTTAGCCGCCTGCAGGCTGCCGCCACCGATTTGGCCGAAGGGCTGGAGGCACGCGAATACAGCCGCGTGCTGCGAGAAATCATGGCGCTGACCGACGAGGTCAACCAGTACGTCGATCAGGTCAAGCCGTGGGAACTGGCCAAGCAAGATGGCAAGGATGCCGAGCTGCATGCTGCCTGTTCGCTGCTAATCAACCTGTTCCGCCTGCTGACCATCTACCTCAAGCCCGTCCTGCCCAAGCTGGCGGCTGACGTCGAGGCCTTCCTCAATGTAGCCCCCTTGCAGTGGCACGATGCCCAGACCCTGTTGCTGGGCCACGAGATCAAGCCTTACAGCCACCTGATGACCCGCATCGATCCCAAGCAGGTCGAGGCCTTGGTCGAGGCGAACAAGCAAAGCCTGGCTCCTGCCACCGAAGCGGCTGCACCCGCCAAATCCGCCATTGAGCCCATTGCCCCCACCATCAACATCGACGATTTCGGCAAGATAGATCTGCGCATTGCCAAGATTATCGACTGCAAGCATGTTGAAGGTGCCGAGAAGCTATTGCAGCTGACCCTGGATCTGGGCGACCACACCCGCAATGTGTTTTCCGGTATCAAGTCGGCCTATAAGCCAGAAGACCTGGTGGGCCGCCTGACGGTGATGGTGGCCAATCTGGCACCGCGCAAGATGAAGTTTGGCCTGTCTGAAGGCATGGTACTGGCTGCCAGCGGCGAAAACCCCGGCATTTACCTGCTGAGCCCGGATAGTGGTGCGCAGCCGGGCATGCGTGTCAGCTAACACAGCCAAACGGCAGCCTGCCAACGCCCATAAAGGCGTTGGCAGGCTGCCCCTGAGGCATCAACCGCAACACCATGGAGCCGGCCTGTCGGGCGGGCAAGCCTATGCAATTCCCTCTTCTTGGCAGCACACGCCTGTTGTTGCGGGAAATCACTGTCCGCGACGCCGATGCCATCTTCGCCATCCAGAGCGACCCCGAGGTCATGCGCTGGTTTGGCGCCGACCCCATGCAGGATCGCCAGCAGGCGCTGCAGCTGATCGAGATGTTTGCCAACTGGCGCACTCAGCCCAATCCCGGCACCCGCTGGGGCATAGTCCACCGTCAAAGCGGCGTGTTGATGGGTACGGCCGGGCTATTCCGCTGGAACCGTGGTTGGCGTAATTGTGTGCTGGGCTATGAACTGGGCCGCCCCCATTGGGGTCATGGCTATATGCAGGAAGCGCTGCAAACCTTGCTCGACTACGGCGTGGACCAGATGGCACTCAATCGCATCCAGGCCGAGATCCACCCAGACAACCATGCCTCGGTCAGGCTGGTGCAGAAGCTGGGCTTTCAGTATGAAGGCCGGCATAGACAGCAAGGCTATTGGGGCGGCAAGTTTCACGATCTTGACAGCTACTCCCTGCTGGCCCAAGACTGGCCGGCTGTCAGACAGGCATCGCAACCATGATGAAACTGGACTTCACCCCAGCCGCCGTGCTGTTCGATATGGACGGCCTGATGATAGACAGCGAAAAGGCGGTCATGGCTTGCTGGCTGGAAGCGGCCGATATCCACGGTGTTACGCTGGAGGATGATCTGCTGCATGCCATGGTGGGCCTGCATGAAAAACTCTGCATAGCCCTTTTACGCGAACGCCGGCCCGATCTCGACATCCGCACCCTCGGCGAGACTACCGATCGCCTCTACCACGACAAGGTGGAGCAAGGTCTGCCGCTCAAGCCCGGCATCGTCGAATTACTGCAATGGCTGACCGACCTGGGTGTCCCTCGCGCCGTGGCCACCTCCACCCGGCGTGAGCGGGCCGACCAGAAGCTGCACCGCAGCGGCTTGATCCGGTTTTTCCCGGTCGTCGTCACCGGTAGCGATATTGAACACCCCAAACCCGCCCCCGATATCTACCTCAAGGCCGCCAGCCTCTTGGGCGTTGCACCGCCGCATTGCCTGGTGCTGGAAGACTCCGAACCCGGCGTGCGTGCCGCCCTCGCGGCTGGCATGACTCCCATACAGGTACCCGATCTCAAGCCCCCCAGCCTGGAGGTCATCGCGCTGGGACACCGCATCGTCAGCTCCCTGACCGATGCCCACGCGCTGCTGCAGGCGCGCTATACCCGTAGCGAGCAAGGTGCATGATTGCCCGGCTGGTGCGCATACATGGCCGGGTACAAGGCGTGGGCTATCGCTATGCCATGGAAGACCAGGCCCAGTTGCTGGGCTTGGCAGGCTGGGTGCGCAACCGCCTGGACGGTACGGTGGAAGCCCATGCGCAAGGCCCGGCTGATGCCGTGCAGGCCTTGGTAGACTGGGCACATCAGGGCCCACCCCATGCCCAGGTCAGCAAGGTAGAGGTGACCGACACCTCCCCCACACACGAAACCCGCTTTCTACGCCTACCCACGGCCTGATGCCACTGGCGTCAACCGCTATTTTTTCCAAGCCGGGCCGTCACTGACCTCCCCCCGGCAGGTAAAATCGGGGGATGACGTCTCCTGCATTTATTCATCTCCGCCTGCATTCCGAGTATTCCGTCACCGATGGCATTGTCCGTATCGATGACGCGGTAAAGCGGGCCAAGCAACACAATATGCCAGCCCTGGGCATCAGCGATCTGATGAACCTGTTCGGCATGATCAAGCACTACAAGACAACCCGTGGCAGTGGCCTCAAGCCCATAGCCGGCGTGGATGTATTCATCGAGAACGAGGAAGATCGCGACAAGCCCTTCCGCGCCCTGCTGATCGCCAAGAACCGTGATGGCTACGGCCGCCTGTGCGAGCTCATTACCGAGGCCTATCGCCACAACCAGTACCGTGGCCGCGCCGAACTCAAGCGCGCCTGGCTGGAGCATGGCGACAATAGCCAGTTGATCGCATTGTCAGGCGCTCACCTCGGTGATGTCGGCCAGGCGCTGCTGAATGGCAACCTCGATAGCGCCAAGGCATTGGTGGCGTGGTGGGCCAGGCATTTCCCCGATAGCTACTACCTGGAACTGCAGCGCACAGGCGACCCCAAGTGGGAAACCGCCGTGCAAGGCGCCCTGCTGCTGGCCAGCGAGCTGGATCTGCCGGTGGTGGCCACCCATCCCATACAGTTTCTGGACAAGGACGACTTCAAGGCGCACGAGGCCCGTACCTGTATTGCCGAAGGCTACGTCCTGGCCGACAAGCGCCGGCCCAAGCTCTATACCGAAGAGCAGTACTTCAAGACCCCGGACGAAATGGCCGCCCTGTTTGCCGATGTGCCGGAAGCCCTGGTCAACACGGTAGAAATAGGCCGCCGCTGTAACCTTACCGTGGTGCTGGGCAAGAACTACCTGCCGCTGTTCCCGGTGCCCGAGGGCATGACGCTGGATGACTTCCTGGTGCATGAGGCCAAGCAGGGGCTGGAGGCGCGGCTGTTGCACCTGTATCCCGACGAGGCGGAGCGCCTTGCCCGACGCCCGGAGTACGATGCCCGCCTCAAGTTCGAGTGCGACACCATCATCAAGATGGGCTTCCCTGGCTACTTCCTGATCGTGGCCGACTTTATCAACTGGGGTAAGCAGAATGGCTGCCCCGTGGGACCAGGCCGGGGTTCGGGTGCAGGCTCGCTGGTGGCCTATGTACTCAACATCACCGATCTCGACCCGCTCAAGTACGCCCTGCTGTTCGAACGTTTCCTGAATCCGGAGCGGGTATCCATGCCCGACTTCGATGTGGACTTCTGCCAGGAAAACCGCTGGCGCGTGATCGAGTACACCCGCCGCAAGTACGGGGTGGAGGCCGTCAGCCAGATTGCCACCTTCGGCACCATGTCATCCAAGGCCGTGGTACGCGACGTCGGCCGGGTACTGGATCTTCCCTTCGGCCTGTGTGACCGCCTGTCCAAGCTTATTCCGCTGGAGGCCAACAAGCCTGTCTCGCTCTCCAAGGCCATGGAGATGGAACCACAGATCAAGGAATTGATCGATGCCGAAGACGCAGGCGAGCTGCTGGAACTGGCCGAAAAGCTGGAAGACCTGACACGCGGTATCGGTATGCACGCCGGTGGTGTGCTGATTGCCCCAGGCAAGCTGACCGACTTCTGCCCGCTCTATATAGCCAGCGGCGAAGATGCCTCGCCCGTGTCGCAATACGACAAGGACGATGTGGAACAGGTCGGCCTGGTGAAGTTCGACTTTCTGGGTCTGCGCAACCTGACCATCATCGAGCTGGCGCAACGCTATATCAAGCAGTTGACCGGCGAGGACATAGACGTCGCCAAGCTGCCACTGGATGACGCGCCCGCCTACAAGATCTTTGCCAGCGGCAATACCACGGCCGTGTTCCAGTTTGAATCCAGCGGCATGAAAAAAATGCTGGTGGATGCCCGGCCCAAGCAGTTTGAAGAAATTATTGCCTTCGTCGCCCTGTACCGCCCAGGCCCGATGGACCTGATTCCGGACTTTACCCGCCGGATGCACGGTGAACGCTTCGAATACCTGCACCCCCTGCTTGAACCGGTACTGGCCCCCACCTACGGCATCATGGTGTACCAGGAGCAGGTGATGCAGGCAGCCCAGGTTTGCGGCGGCTACTCACTAGGCGGCGCCGACCTGCTGCGCCGTGCCATGGGTAAGAAGAAGATTGAGGAGATGGTGGCGCAGCGCGCCATGTTCGTCGAAGGTGCTGGCAAGAACGGCATAGACGAGGCTAAGGCCAACGAAATCTTCGACTATATGGAGAAATTCGCAGGTTACGGCTTCAACAAGTCGCACGCAGCCGCCTATGCCCTGGTGGCCTATCACACGGCCTGGCTCAAGGCCCACCACTGTGCAGCCTATATGGCCGCCACCATGTCCACCGAACTGGACAACACCGATCAGCTGCAGTTCTTCTATGACGACTGCCTGGCCAACAAGCTGATATTCCTGCCGCCCGATGTCAATCACAGCGTTTACCGCTTCCTGCCCGTCTCCCGTAACGAGATACGGTACGCCCTGGGCGCCATCAAGGGCACGGGCGAAGCGGCGGTGGAATACATCGTGGCCGAGCGAGAAAAGAACGGCCCGTTCAAGGATCTGTTCGATTTCTGCCACCGTACCGACAAACGCATCGTCAATCGCCGTGTCATTGAATCCCTGATACGGGGCGGTGCGTTCGACAGCCTCAGCGATCACCGCGCCAGCCTGCTGGCAACCGTGGGCCTGGCATTGGAAGCCGCCGAGCAGGCAGCGGCCAACGCCAATCAAGGCGGCCTGTTCGATGCCTTCGAGCCCGAGCCGGAACACCTGATGCAACTGGTGGAGGTGCCACGCTGGGACGAGACGGTCAAGCTGACCGAAGAGAAGACTGCCATCGGCTTCTATCTCTCCGGGCATCCGTTTACGGCCCAGGCCAAGTTCGTCCGCCCCTTTGCCAAGAACGAGCTGGCAAGGCTGGTGCCCAGCAAAAGCCCGCAGTGGATTACCGGCGTCGTGCTGGAGGTGCGTACCAAGATAGGCCAACGCGGCAAGATGGCCTTTATCACGCTGGACGATGCCACCATGAAGCGCGATGTCATGGTTTATTCCGAGGTGTTCGATGACGCCCGCCACAAGCTCAGCGTGGACAGCCTGCTGGTGATCGAAGCCAAGGTCAGCGAAGACAGCTACGGTGGCGGCAGCGGTGTCCGTATCATTGCCGAACGCATACTCGACCTGGCCGAAGCACGTAGCCGTTTTGCCCAAGCCTTGAGGCTGGGCGTCAATGGCAATGCCGACCCGACGCGCCTGCGCAAACTGGTGGAGCCATTTGCCGGCGGCGACTGCCCTATCCGTATCGACTACCGCAACAATGCCGCAGCCTGTGCCTTGCAGTTGGGCGAGGAATGGCGGGTCACGCTGCGGGACGAGCTACTGGCTGAACTGCGTGGCTGGCTGGGAGATGAATCCGTGAAAGTACAGTTCTAGGCCACGGTACCACGGCAGTAGGATGTAAAAAAGCCGCAGCACTGTGCTGCGGCTTTTTCCTGTCTTGGCAATCAGCTAGCTGATGTACTGGAACAGCGACAGGTTCTGTATCGATGAGAACGATTTACGTGCTGCATCCAGATAGGTCTGAGTCTGGGTAAAGTCACTGATGGCCTGGGCGTAATCCAGGTCGGTCAGCTTGGAGATGGTGGTCTTGTACTGCACATTGAGGTCTTCGTTGGTGCTCTGCACCGACTCGCCCTCTTTTTGCCGCGAGCCTATGCCGGCCTGTATGGTCAGGATACGGGTCAGGGCATTATCCAGATTGGACAAGGTCGTATTGAGCTTGTTCTGGAAGGTGGCACCGCCCAGATTGGTCTCCTCGTAGCGCTCCAGCGCAGCCGAGAAATCGCCTATGGTGCTGAACAGGTCATAGTCGCGGCTGGCTTCCAGGCTGAAACTGTCACCATCCTTGGGTACGCCATCCATCGATATCTTGCCGCCAAAATCCCAGCCGGGGTACAGCGCACCGGTTTCACCGGTCTGCTGAGAAAAAATGATGTCTGCACCGGCCGTGTACTTGCGCGGAAAACTATTGGGGTTGCCTGCACTGTCGGTGCGGGTTGCCGTCGGATTGGCTGCACTGGCGGTACTGGTGGTGTAATTCCAGCCATCAATCAAGGAGGTGTTGTAATTAGCCGAGGCCGTATCGTTGTCGATAATGTCGTAGCTGGTCAGCATCTTGGCCGGATTATTCGGGTCCGGCACCGAGTGGAACTGCACTCGGTAGTTCTGGTTGTTGAGCGGATTGGCCCACTTTACCGGGTCGGCCACCACCCCGGGGCTGACAACCCCAGTGCCGCCGTTGGCCTGCAGCTTGGCATCAAAGGTTGCCGTACCGTTCACGGCGGTAGGCTGGTTGCCTTGCGCAGTAATCACCATGCCCAGGGCGGATACACCGCCCACCAGCGCAGCGTGCGAGGCCACCGTGGTGGCGCCGTCCGCCCGAGTGATGGTGTAGTTGCCACTGACGCTGTCCCAATCCACCCGGTAGTCCGATGCCACAAAGCCCCCGGCCGGATCGCGCGAGAACTGGATGGAACCGCCATCGCCCACCCTGACCGTACGCGGCAGTTCAGGCTGGGTCTGCGCAGTCGTAAAGGTGCCGTTGCCATTCTTGATCTTGACGAAGATATCCGATCCGGAATCCGACACGGGTATCTGCCGCGATGGCGACACCTGCACGGCGCGCTGGCCCTGGTCGCCGTCATAGCGCACATTGCCGTAGCCCTGCTCGTTGAATGGCTTGGTATCGCCCTTGAAGCCGGCAAACAGGTACAGTCCATTGCCATCCGTCGTATTCGCCAGCCCCAGCAGCTCCTGGTACTTGCCGCGGATATCGGCCTCCACCATACGCTTCTCGGCATTGGTCAGCGTGGTGGCACCCGACTGCACTGCCAGTTGCTGGATATCCTGTATGACCCCGATGGCGTGTTGCAGATTGGCCTCGGTCAGCGCCATGGTGTCATTAGCGTACTTCACATTGGTGACGTACTGCTCGTTCTGCCGTGTCGCCTGGGTCAGATCCAGCGAACGGGCCGAGGACACCGGGTCATCCGAAGGCGTCAATATCTTGCGGCCAGTCGATAGCTGATTCTGCAGCTTGAACAGATCAACCTGGCGATTGTTCATATTGAACACGCCCAGGTTGTAGATGGAACTGGTGGCGACACGCATGCTATTTACTCCTGCAGATCAATCGCTGCTTAACGGCCTATGTTCAGGACTTCCTCGAATGCCTTCTGGGCAATCTGGATTACCCGGCTCGATGCCAGATAGGCCTGCTGGTAGATAAGCAGATTTGATGCCTCCTCATCGAGGTTGACCCCGGACGCTTCCGCCAGCTTGGTTTGCGACTGCACCAGCAACTGGGATTGGGCCGCCTCGTTGATATTGACTTGGTTGGCGCGCACGCCCACATCGGCCACCAGCTTGCTGTATGCGCCCTGGTAGCTGGCCGTGCCGCCGCTAAGAATATTGGTGGTCTGCAGCTTGCCCAGCGCCAGCATATTGCGGGAATCGGCCTTGCCGCCGGTGTTGGGTTCAACCAGAAAGGTATCCCTGGCTGCAGGCACGCCGGTAATCTGCACAGTCCAGCCGTTGTAGGAGATATTGCCGTTCGAGGTATAGGCCTGTGAGCTGAACTGCACAGTCATGCCGCCATCCACCACATTGCCGGTGGCCGGGTCCAGGCTGTTGCCGCCCGACACGATATTGCCGCTGCGATCGACAATATTGCCGGTCGTGGGCTGAAAGCGGTTGCCGGTGGCCGGGTCGATCACCTCGCCAGTACTGGGGTTCACCAGATTGAAGCGGGTCGCGGTTTCAAACCGTATCGCTACCGGTGTCTTCATATCGGTGTTGATAGGCATGGTGGTGACCACGCCAGCCGAAATATTGGCCGTGCCGGTGTTCTTGCGCGGGTCTATCACGAAGCGGTCACCGGCAGCCGGTGGGCCACCACCGTCGGTAATCTGCACGGTCCAGCCGTTGTAGCTGATGTTGCTACCGGAGGTGTAAGCCTGGTTGGCTGCCAGCACAGTGCCCGTGTTGGCATCGCGGATATCAAAGGTGCCCGCAGCCGTAAACAGTATCTCTATCTTCTTGGCCGCCACGCCACCCTGTGCCGCCACAGAAGCCGATACGCTGCTGATCAGCGCGCCACCGGTATTGGCGGCATTGGCCGACGAGGCGATGCTGAAGGTATCAGACGAGGTACGGATGGGGGCTGCGGCCGCCACCTTGGCCGTATCCTTGATCATCACGGTCATTTCATCGGCAAAGCCGCGGGTAGGAAGCACCGTAAAGCGGTCCCCCGCCACCATATTGCCAGCGTTGATGCGGAAGGACAGGCCATCAATCTCGATGGGCGGGTTGGCCCAGGCCGACGCATTGATATTGAACTGGGCGCCGTCTTCCCTGCGTACCACCCGGTAATCGGGGCCGTCGAAGATGAACTCGTAATCGCTGGTGGTCAGCTTGCTGATGTCGGATATCGAAACCTGTAGGTCGGCATTGCCTTGGTTCCTAGCATTGGCGATCACCTCGGAGGCGGCGGGCCTGAAGCTGATACCTATATTCTCGCCAGCCAGCAGATCAGGGCCGGTAGGCGGGTTCACATTGGGGTTGATCGCCAGCTTGAAGCGGACACCAAAAGCATTAAAGCCGGTGGCACTGGTCAGCTCGCCCGATGCCAGGCTGATGGTGGCGGTTTGCCCATCGGTTAGCCGGGTAATGGTGTAGTTGGTTCCAGTATTGTCCAGCGCGATGTTGTAATCGCTCTCCACGAAGGGACGTACCGATGTCAGCTCGGCCGTCAGGCTCACCTGGTTGCCGCCTACGCGCGGCTGGGCACTGATGCGTTCGGTGGGGAACTGGAAGAAATTGCCGCCATACTGGCCATTCAGGTCCTGCCCCTTGCGGTGCTGCTCGTTGAAGGTCTGCGCCAGCGCAAGCGCCACACGGCCCAGGGAGTTCTGCGAGACATCCAGCACTTCCTTGCGGAATTCCAGCACGCCGCCCAGGGAGCCGCCGGTAATCATTTCAGAAGGAATGACAGCGGTCACGCCAAACTGCTGGTAGGCCACATCCAGGCGGGATGGATCATCCACCGCCTGCACGGCGCCCAGGGTGAACGAGCGATTGCCCACCACCAGGTTCTGGCCATTGCCGATAAAAATATTGTAGCTGCCATCGGTCTGCTTGATGACCGTGGATTTGACGTACTGATTGAGCTGGGTGACCAGATGGTCGCGCTTGTCCAACAAGTCATTGGGCAGGTTGTTGCCCACCGTGGTGGACAGAATGATCTGGTCGTTCAGATGGGCAATCTGGCCGGTGATGGAGTTGATATTGCCTACCGTGGCCTGGATCTCGGTATTCACGTCGCTGCGCAGCGTCTGCATGCGCGAATCCACCGTCTGCAGCTTGGTGATCATGGATTCGGCCAAGCCCAACAGCGATTGCCGTGCGGTCACATCCTGCGGGTTGTTGGCAACCGTCTGCACACCGGTGAAGAAGTCCTGCAGCGAGGGCGAAAAACCAGCCGAAGGGTCGGCCAGCAGGTTGTCCAGATCGGCCAGGTGGGACTTCAGGTTGGTCAGGTAACCGGCCTGCGCCTGTGCCGTCTGCACCTGACGGCCAACAAACTCGTTGTAGATACGCGTAATGGTATCAACCTGGGCGCCGCGGCCCAGGAAGCCACCACCGGTAGGCGTGGGCTCTACCGCGCTCTGGCCTATCACCTGCCGGTTGTAGCCAGGTGTGCTGGCATTGGCGATATTGTGGCTGGTGGTGGTCAGCCCAATTTGCGCCGCCTTCAGACCCGATACTGCAATGCCGTAGATACCGTTACCCATGATTTCCTACCTCTGCCGCCCATATGTCGGCACGTCTATCGTTATTGCTCAGGCAGCCTTATAGGCCTTCAGCGCCGGGTGCTCAGCCACACGGGCCAGCTTGTCGGCATAAGCCGGATCGGTGGCATAGCCACCTGCTTGCAGTTCCTTGCCAAAAACCTTGGCGTCCGCACCGGCCTGTACCGCATCGCCATAGCGCGAGGACAGCAGGCGGGCATAGTCGGCAAAAGCCTCGGCATAGCTGTTGTAGACGCGGAACCGTTCCACCCGCTTCTGCGCTACGCCATCTACGAATTCGGTGGTGGTAATGTCGGTGGTCTTGCCTTCCCAACCCCGGCCAGCCTTGATGCCGAACAGGTTGTGGCTGTTGTTGCCCTGGGCATCGACTATGGGCTTCTTGCCCCAGCCGCTTTCCAGAGCGGCATGTGCCAGCATCAAATGGGGCGACAAACCCAACGATTGCGCAGCAGCAAGGGCAGACTGGCCGATATCGCCAATGAACTCACCCGCATCACCAGCAACAGCCGCAACCGGAGCGGCAAGCTTTGCCGCCACGCTAGCCGCCGTATTGCCACCCCAACTACCTCGCGCAGGGCTGCGCTGCATGACCTGCAGGCTGTCGGGGTTGTTCATCCGCTCTATCTGGGCGGCGATCAAATCCGCCAGCCCCAGGCCACGACCGGCACCGCTGGTCATGTTCTGCGATAACTGCTGGTCATACATGGACTGGAACATGCCCACCGTGCTGCTTTCCAGCTCGTCGAACTTGGGTGTGGCGTCACGCATGGATTTCATCACCATGTCGAGAAACATCTTCTCGAACTGACCTGCCACCTCGCGTGCTGCCCCTTTGGGGTCCTTGGCCAGCCGGGCACGCAAATCACCTACAGCCTGCGCATCTATCGCGAGCTTGGCGTTGAGGCTGGCATCAGTGGGGTTGGCAGTGAGTTGCATGGCGCTTGTCGGTTTCGAGTAGGCTCGAACCAAGCAAAGCAAGGATAATGCCTGACAATATTACCAATACAATTCAATAACTTGCATTGAAAATCATGGGCAGCACCGACCATCAGACCAGGCGGGCGGCAAGAACTGCCATCGGCAGCAAACGAAAAAAAGGGCGCCAAGGCGCCCCCTCTGCCGCACGGTTTGGGCGTCAGATCACTTCCAGATCCGCCTTCAGCGCACCAGCCGATTTCATGGCCTGCAGTATGGCCAGCAAGTCCTGCGGTGTGGCGCCTATCTGGTTAAGTGCGCGCACCACCTCGTTGAGCGAAGCACTACGCGGCACGGCCGTCACGCCGCCTTTTTCCGCCTTCACTTCCACATCGGCATTCTGCACCGGCTGGGTCTCGCCGCCCGATAGCGGCTTGGGTTGGCTGACTTCATTCTTGGCCGAGATGGTCACCGTCAGGTTACCGTGCGATATCGCGCACGGCTCCAGCGTGACCGCCTTGTTCATGACCACCGACCCGGTACGGGCATTGATGATTACCCGTGCCACCGCATCTGCCGGGATCACATTCAGGTTCTCCAGCTTGGCCATGAAGCTGACGCGTGCATCGGGGTCTTGTGGTGCACGAACCTGTATGGTGCGGGCATCCAGCGCGCGAGCGGTAGACGCCCCCATGCCGGTATTGATGACCTGCGCCACCTTGCTGGCGGTGCTGAAATCCGCATCGTGCAGCGCCAGGGTAATGTAGTCGCCCTCGCCCACGCCGCCAGGCACTTCGCGCTCCACCGTGGCACCATTGGGTATGCGTCCTACGGCCAGCTGATTGACCTGCGTGCTGGAGCCCCCGGCCGATGCACCCGCACCCGCCACGATCACATTGCCTTGGGCTATGGCGTAAACCTGGCCATCCGCCCCCTTGAGCGGGCTCATCAGCAACATACCGCCGCGCAAGCTCTTAGCATTGCCTATCGAGGACACGGTGACATCAATGGCCTGGCCTGAACGTGAATAAGGCGGCAAGGTACCGGTCACGGTCACTGCCGCCACATTCTTGAGCTGGAGACTGGTGCCAGGGGGCAATTGCACCCCCAGTTGCGTGAGCATATTGATGACGCTCTGCACGGTAAACGGCGTCTGTGTGGTCTGGTCGCCGCTACCATCAAGGCCCACCACGATGCCGTAACCTATCAACTGGTTGGGCCGGACACCGCCTATGCTGGCCAGCTCCTTGATTTTCTGGGCGTAAACCGTACTGCAGCCAAGGGCCAGGAGTAGACAGGCTATCAGGCGGACTGCGGTACGGTTTAGAAGCATCGGGTCAGAATGGCAGGAAGCTGAAGAAGAATCGCTGCAGCCAGCCGGCGCGGTCGGCGGATGCAATCGTACCGCTGCCCATTTCTTCTATGCGGGCCTCGGCAATCTTGTTTGAGGATACCACATTGCCTGCTTTCACATCGGCCGGGTTGACGATGCCCGATACCCGCAAATAACTGATTTCGCCACGGATATTGACTTGCTTCTCGCCGGCTATCACCAGGTTGCCATTGGCCAGCACATCCACCACCTGCGCGGTGATCTGGCCACGGAAGCTGTTACTGGAACTGGCTGTACCCTTGCCATCATGCTTGTTGGTTGACTGTGTATCGAGCGCCAGTCCGCCCAATATGCCGCGGAAGAAATTCGAGCTGGCGTTGACGTCCACCTCGGTACTGTTTTCACTGGTGCGCTCAGCCTTATTGGCAGAATTGCTGCTGGCGTTGATCTGCTCTTCAATCAGCACCGTCAGGTTGTCGCCCATGTGCCGCGCCAGCCTGTCCTCAAACAGGGAGCGGGCCGTTGCTGCCTGGTAGATGCTGCCCCGCCCCGCTGCCACTTGCGGCTGCGCCATGGGCCGCACACTGGTCGGCTGGGTAACGATGGTCGGTGGGATGCTGCTGGCGCAGGCGCTCAGCAACAACACGGCTATCAGGCTGAAGGTGTTACGTATCATGGCCAGGCTCCTGTCAGTATTTTGCTTATGCCATTGGTTCACGTACGTGGCTTACAGCTGTGTCAGCTTCTGCAGCATCTGGTCCGAAGTCTGGATAGAGCGTGAATTGATCTCAAAGGCCCGCTGCGCCTGGATCATATTGATCAGCTCTTCGGTGATGTTGACGTTGGAGGTTTCCACATACTGCTGGTTGAGCACACCCAGGCCAGTCTGTCCTGGCGTGCCTGCCTGCGGCGCACCTGATGCAGCGGTTTCCAGATAAAGATTCTCGCCCACGCTCTGCAAACCCGCCGGATTGATGAAGGTCGCCAGTTGTATGGTGCCTATCTGGGTAGCCTGGGTCTGCCCAGCCTGCAAGGCAGTCACCACGCCATCACGGCTGACACCGAACTGCAGGGCCCCTTCCGGTACCGTGATATTGCCTTGCAAGGGGTAGCCCTCGGCCGTGACGATCACCCCCTGATTATTCAACTGGAAGGCGCCATCCCGGGTATAGCCTATGGTGCCGTCCGGCATCTCGATCTGGAAAAAGCCGCGCCCGTTGATGGCAATATCGTATGGGTTATCAGTCAGCTGCAGATTGCCCTGGGTATGGATGCGCTCTGTGGCAACAGGCTTGACCCCGGTACCCAGTTGCAGCCCCGTAGGCAACTGTGTCTGCTGACTGGTCGCGCCGCCTGGCTGGCGTAGCGTCTGGTACAGCAGGTCTTCAAAAATCGGCCGGCTACGCTTGAAGCCATTGGTATTGACGTTGGCCAGGTTGTTGGAGATGACGTCGATGTTCATCTGCATCGCGTCCATGCCTGTCTTGGCAACCCACAGAGAGCGCATCATGGCGGCTATCCTTTCGTCTTTCCTGTCGTTTTATTCGTATCTTGCGGGTACTTGCTGGCGATTTAGCTTACCGCCATGATCTGCGCAGCAGCCTTGGCGTTCTGATCAGCTGTTTGCAACATTCGTACCTGAAGATCGTAGTTGCGCTGGTAATCAATCATTTTCACCAATTGATCCACCGCATTGACGTTGCTGGCCTCCAACGCCCCATTGGTCATCTGCACGCTGGCATCCACCTGGGCTGGCTGACCATCGCGCAGCCTGAACAGCCCATCGCTGCCGCGTTCCAGTTGCAGCTCGTCTGGCCTCACCAGTTTGATGCGGCCTATCTCGTTGCTCTGCGCGGGGTCATTGGCCGGTGCGGCAGTGATGGTGCCATCCTTGCCAAAGGTCACGATGCTGTTTTCGGGAATGATGATAGGGCCGCCATCGCCCTGAACGGGATAGCCCTCGCGGGTCTTGAGCAGGCCGGTCGCGTCGATCTCCAGGCTGCCGTTGCGGGTATAGGCCTCGCCATTGCCGGTCTGGACGGCGAACAAGCCCTCGGTCGTGATAGCGATATCCAGCTCGCGCCCGGTGGTCTGCAGGGAGCCAGGGCTGAAATCCGAACCTAGGGTCTGTTCCAGCGTATAGCTGCGGGTCTGGTATCCAGTGCCGCCGACGGCTTGCACGGCGCGAGACGCCGCCAGCTCCTGCTTGAAGCCAGGTGTGGTGGCATTGGCCAAATTGTTGGCGACGGTGGCCTGCTGCAGGCTGGCGTGCTTCGCCCCTGTCATGGCCGTGTAGATAAGCCGATCCATGCAACTCTCCCAGAGCGGCAAAGCTCGCCGGTTGCCCGGAAAACCTTGCCGGTCGTTTAACGATCCGCGCGGAGAGCGCTAGGTCGGCTCTGAGGCGTTAACGCAGGTTGACCATGGTCTGGAGCAACTGGTCCTGCGTCTTGATCGTTTGCGCATTGGCCTGGTAGGACCGTTGCGCGGTAATCATGTCCACGAGTTCCTTGGTCAGGTCGATATTGGAATCCTCGACCGCGCCCGACTGCAGGGCGCCAAAGTCACTCGTACCCGGCGTACCAATCCGCGCCTGGTTGGACGCGTAGCTTTCTGCCCAACGGTTATCGCCCAAAGGCTGCAAACCCTGCGGGTTGGCAAAGTTGAACAGCGTTATCTGGCCTATCGTGCGGTTCTGGCCGTTGGAGTAACGGCCCAGTATCAGACCGTCCTTGCCTATCGACAGACCCGTGATATTGCCGTCTGCGTAACCATCCTGGCTCAGTTCATTCACACCGAACTGGTTGCCGAACTGGGTTGTCCCCGTCAGGAAGGTGGTAAACGCCAAGGGCGTCTGCGCACCGCTCGGAGACGGTATCGGAGAGGTATATGCAAAGCTCGTGCCACCATTCATCTTGCCGGCGGAATCAAAGGTCACATAGCCAGGTTGCAATACCGGCGTTGCCCCGTCAAAGCTCGTCTGCACCTCCCAGGCATTCACCCCCACCTTGGTCATATAGAAGGTCAAGGTATGCCTCACCCCTTGCGAGTCATACACATCCGCCGAGGTCGAGTGGGTAAAGGTATTGGGGTCCGTCGGGTTTACCGCCGGTGAGCTACGGGTTTCCACCGAACCGGCGGTGAACACCCCCGCACGCTGGGTCACACCCTGCAGGCTGAGATTGAAGTTCATCGGACCGCCGGGCTCGCCAAAAGGCCCAGGTGGGTAGGTATAGGTTGCCGGGATGATGGGATCGGAAATGATCTGGCCGTTCGTATTGAACACCACAGCCGGAATGGGGGTGACACCGTCGGGCAAGGTGGAGACCGGTCCGGCGCCATCGATATCATAGGTAGCCGTCCAGGTATTGGTGGCTGCCTTGGTCAGGGTAATGGCCAGCGTGTGGGTCACACCATTGGGGTCGCGGAATGTCGTGTTGTAGACATGGGGCGTGGTGACCGGGTCATTGGCGTCCAGGTTGGAGTTGTAGACCGCCACCGTGGTGCTCGATCCCACATCGCTGACACTGATGGTGCCGTTCACAGGTGCAGCCGTCTCCTGGATGCCGGAGAAATTCAGATTGAAGTTGAACGGCGTCGAGCCATAGGCCGGCGCAGGCGAACCTATGGGGTAGGACACCGACTGGGTAGCACCCGATTGCAACTGGCCGCCCGGCGTAAAGACCAGCGGTGTATCGGTACTGGTGAACGAGCCTGCTCCATCCAGCTGGGTCTGCACACTCCAGGTAGCCGGCCCCACATTGATCAGCCGCACATTCAGCAAGTGGAACTGCCCCATGGGATCGGCCACCCGGGTCTGGTAGTCGATCTGCGTCCCTACGCCAGCCCCCTGCTGCAACTGGGCTCCTGTTACGGATACCGTCTGGGTGCCGCGTGATATCAGGTCTTCCCGCGCGTCCAGATTCATCCCCACCGTCAGGCCAGCATTGGCCAGGGTAGAGCCGCCCGTGGCGCGGGCACCGATATTCGAGGTGCGTACCTGTATGGCCTCGGGTGAGCTGCCAGTCAGCAGTTGGTTATTCTCGTTGGCGATGTAACCGGCCAGCTTTTGGCCGTTGTTGACGATATAGCCGTCCCTGTCCAGCTGGAACTGACCATTGCGGCTATAGCTATAGCTGCCGGAAGGGTCTATCAGGCGGAAGAAACCATTGCCCTGTATGGCGATATCCAGTGGGTTGTTGGTGCTGCTGATATTGCCCTGGGCAAATTGCTGGGCCACATTCGAGGTGCGGCCACCGATACCCACCTGCACGCTGGTACTGGCCAGGGTGTTGGCATAAATATCGGCAAACTCGGCGCGCGATCCCTTGTAGCCGACGGTGTTGGCATTGGCCACGTTGTTGCCGACCACGTCGAGGAATTTGGAGGCGGAATTCAGACCGCTCAAACCTTGCTGGAAGCCCATGGTGTTACTCCTGGATATCGCTTGCGGGTTACGCTGTTTGATGCTTTACCGGCCGCAGCCGGCGGGCATTACATGATGCTGCTGACGTCGCCAAACGGCAGTACACGGCCATCGGTCAGCCGCAGATTGACCGTACCGCCGGTCATGGCCACGCTGTCGACCTTGACGTAGGTGTAACTCGGTATCTGCTTGTTGCCGCCATTGGCTTGTGCCACCGAGGCCGAAATGTAGTACTTGCCGGCAGGCAGGCTATTGCCATTGGCCCCCTTGCCATCCCACTCCACCGCCTGGCGACCAGCGAGCTGCTTGCCCAGCTGTATCTCATCCACCTTGTTGTTGCTGGCGTCGTAGATGGCAACAGTCACCACGCCACCCTCGGCAGGCACATCAATCTCATTGGTGACCGGCTTGCTGCCATCGAACTGCATGGTGTCGCCCTCCACCATCACCGTCTTGCCTATCAGCGCCGCTGCCTGATAACTCTGGGCGGCATTGAAGGTCGCCATCATGCTGGTGATGCTGGCATTCATGTTCTCTATCCCACTGACAGTGCTCATCTGCGCCATCTGGCTGGTGCTTTCCGCACTATCCATGGGGTTCATCGGATCCTGGTTCTGCAATTGGGTAATCAGCAGCTTGAGGAAGCGATCCTGGGTTTCTTGCGATTTGTTCTTGCTGTCGCGCGCCTTGTTGATGCTCTCGAACAGGTCGGCACTATTGGTCACGCCGGTGGTGGTGGTCATGGCGTCGGTTCCCTATCAGGCTTGGCCCAGTTGCAACGTCCGCTGCAGCAGGGTCTTGGCGGTATTCATCATGTCGGCATTGGTCTGGTAGGAGCGCGAGGCGGAGATCATATTGGTCATCTCCTCCACCACATTCACATTGGGCATGGCGATATAGCCATTGCCATCCGCCAGCGGATTCTTGGGGTCGTACACCAGCCTGGGCGGTGCCTGATCTTCCGACACGGCCGCAACCGTCACCCCGACTGCCTGGGGCTGTCCGGCATTGAGCTGAGTGGCGGCAAACACCACTTGCTTGGCACGGTAAGGCTGCCCCGTGGAGCTGGTGGCGCTCTCGGCATTGGCCAGGTTGCTGGCGGTCGCATTCAGCCGTATCGACTGTGCGGTCATGGCCGACCCGGCAATATCAAACACGCGGAACAAAGACATGGTTTACTACTCCTGTTTTCCTGCCTGGCCGACTAGCGTCGCCACGCTGGATTCTGCAAGCTGCGCTTACTGCGACTGCAATGCAGACTTGTAGCCTTCGATACGGCGCTGCAGAAAGGTCAGCCCAGCCTGATAGCGGATGGCATTGTCGGTGAAATTGCTCATTTCCACGTTCATGTCCACCGTGTTGCCATCGATCGACGGCTGTATATCGTTGCGGTACATCAGTTCGGCTTCCAGCGTGCTGCTGGTCTTACCTGCCAAGTGCCGGCTATCTGTCCTGGCCAGCCCCACGCCCTGCCCGGCGCCACGCTGTGCCGATACCGCATTGCCCAGCGCCTGGGCAAAGTCAAAATCGCGGGCCTTGTAGCCCGGTGTATCGGCATTGGCGATATTGCTGGCTATCACTTCCTGCCGCGTCGCCCTGAGCTTGAGCGCGGCTTCATTGAAAGCAAGGTGGTTACTCAGCCTGGATATCATGGCGGCCTCACGGGGTGAATGGCTGTTTTATGGTCCTGTCGGATAACAGCAAAGCACGCAGCATGCCAAGCCATGATTCACTGTGAAATCAGATCCTTGACCACCATACCAAGGGGGCGGCAAGAAACGGAGCGGCAAGCCTTGCCGCCCCACGCCGCAGGCCGGCGGCAACTGTCGCCAGGGATGCTAAATGCAAACAGGCCAGCACGAAGGCTGGCCTGTTCTGGCTTTGTGGCAGGGCGGGAATGACGTCTATTTACCCAGCAGGCCGCTGATATCCTTGGCCTCCCAGCTTGGGAAATACTTGCGCACCAAGCCATTCAGCTCCACCTCGAAGGCACGCAACCGCTCCAGTTCGTTCAGGTCGGCCTGCCCGCCCTCCGCCACCGCGGCGGCCACCACCATGCCGGCACCAGCCGTCGCATTGCTCAGGCGGTCTATCACGATCAGGCTGCCCGTGCCACGGCACTCGCGGTAAGCATCGAACACCACGGGCGCGTTGAGGGTAATCCGGCACAGGCCGATTTCGTTCAGGCCCAGTTGCTGGGTCTCCATCTCAGCCAAGGTATTGACATCCACCCTATGCAGAATGCGCTCAACCCGGCCAAACACCTGCTTGCCCGACAACTTGAAGGCGTATTCCTTGCCCGGCACCAGCGCCTGCTCGCTCATCCAGACGATATGGCTATCCAGCGTGGTGGAGACATTGGGGCGTGTTTCGCTGGCCTTGACGATCATGTCGCCACGGGAGATATCGATCTCGTCCTCCAGCGTCAGGGTGATCGCCTGGCCATTGAACGCTCGCGGCTGTTCGCCCTCGTAGGTCACGATGGCCTTGACCCGGCTTTGCTTGCCCGACGGTAGCGCCACAACGGCGTCACCAGGGTGGATTTCGCCCGCAGCGACGGTGCCGCAAAAACCGCGGAAATCCAGGTTGGGACGATTGACGTACTGTACCGGCAAGCGGAAGGCATCAAGATGCACATCCCTATCTATTTCCACCGTCTCCAGCAGCTTCATCAGCGTCGGCCCGGTATACCAGGGCGCCTGGGTCGATTCGCTCACCACGTTATCGCCACGCAAGGCTGAAATCGGCACGAAGCGGATATCCGGTATACCCAGCTGCTCGGCAAAGGCCAGGTATTCAGACTGTATGCGCTCGTAAACAGCCTGGTCGAAATCCACCAGATCCATCTTGTTCACCGCCACGATCACATGCCGTATGCCCAGCAGGCTCACGATAAAGCTGTGCCGGCGGGTCTGCGTCTGCACACCGCGACGGGCATCAATCAGGATGATGGCCAGATTGCTGGTCGAGGCCCCCGTCGCCATATTCCGGGTGTACTGCTCATGGCCCGGACAGTCGGCAATGATGAACTTGCGCTTGTCCGTACTGAAGTAGCGATATGCCACATCAATGGTAATGCCCTGTTCGCGTTCGGCCTGCAGGCCATCCACCAGCAAAGCAAGATCAATCTCTTCATCAGTGGTGTTGTACTTCTTGGAATCACGCTGAATGGCTGCCAGTTGATCCTCGAAGATCAGCTTGGAGTCGTGCAGCAGGCGCCCTATCAGGGTGGATTTGCCGTCGTCCACATTCCCGCAGGTGATGAAGCGCAACAGATCCTTGTTCTCGTGCTGCTTGAGATAGGCCAGGATGTCGCTGGCAATGAGGTCAGATTGGTGCGACATCAGAAATACCCTTCCATTTTCTTTTTTTCCATCGAACCGGCCGAATCATGGTCTATCACCCTGCCCTGCCGCTCGCTGGTCGTGGTCAGCAGCATTTCCTGGATGATCTCCGGCAGCGTGGCCGCAGTAGATTCCACGGCCCCGGTCAGCGGGTAGCAACCCAGGGTACGAAAGCGTACCGACCGAGTAGTGATGCTGGCCTTCTGCTCAGGTGTCAGATACTCGAGGATGCGGTCGTCGTCTATCATCACCAGCGTGCCGTTGTAGTTCACTACCGGCCGTTCTGCCGAGAAGTAGAGCGGCACGATCTCGATGCTCTCAAGATAGATGTACTGCCAGATATCGAGCTCAGTCCAGTTCGACAGCGGAAACACTCGTATGCTCTCGCCCTTGTCTATCTTGGAGTTGTAGATATTCCAGAGCTCCGGTCGCTGGTTCTTGGGGTCCCAGCGATGGTGCTTGTCCCGGAAGGAATAGACCCGCTCCTTGGCGCGGCTCTTTTCCTCATCGCGCCGGGCGCCGCCGAAGGCCGCGTCGAAGCCATGCTTGTTCAGCGCCTGCTTCAAGCCCTCGGTCTTCATCACATCGGTATGCTTGGCCGAACCGGCGGTAAACGGATTGATGCCGGCCTTTACCCCGTCTTCGTTCACATGCACCAGCAGCTCCCAGCCTTCCTTGGCCTGCTTGTCGCGCAGGGCGTACATATCCCTGAACTTCCAGGTGGTATCCACATGCATGAGCGGAAAAGGCGGCTTGCCAGGGGCAAAGGCCTTCTTTGCAAGGTGCAGCATCACGGCTGAATCCTTGCCGATGGAATAGAGCATCACCGGGTTGTCGAATTCGGCGGCAACCTCGCGGATGATATGGATGGACTCGGCCTCAAGCTGTTTGAGGTGGGTCAGGCGATGTTCGGGAAGCGTCATACGGTATTCTGCAATCTCGATAGGTGGAGGCCCGTCAATCCGGCCATCGAAGCAGCTGTTTTACCAGAAGCCAGGCGGGTACAGAAAAACCGAATAGTCATATCGTTATCCAGAGCTGGTAGGGAAGGGTAAAATCCGGCATTGACCACTTTGCGGCGCCGCCATGCTCAGTTACCGCCACGCCTTTCATGCCGGCAATCATGCCGACGTGCTCAAGCACTATCTGCTTACCCGACTACTGACCTATTTCAACCAGAAGGACAAACCCTACTGGTATATAGATACCCACGCAGGCGCGGGCTGCTACCAGCTGGATACAGGCTTTGCCGCCCGTAATGCAGAATTTGCCGCTGGCATCGCCCGGCTGTGGAACCGGCAAGACCTGCCGGAAGGGCTTGCCGCCTATGTCAACCTGATCAAGTCCTTCAATCCGGACGGGCAATTGCGCTACTACCCTGGTTCGCCACTGGTCGCCAAGCATTGCCTGCGGCCAGAGGACAAACTCCGGCTGTTTGAACTGCATCCCACCGATTTCCCCCTGCTGGAAGAAAACATGGCCGGCAGCGGGCGCCAGGCCTTGCTGCAGAAAGGTGATGGATTTGCCGGACTCAAGGCCCTGCTCCCCCCGCCAACCCGCCGGGCACTGACCCTGATCGACCCACCCTACGAAATGAAGGACGACTACGGCCGGGTGGTGGAGGCCATGGAAGAGGCACTCAAGCGCTTCGCCACGGGTGTCTACGCCATCTGGTACCCCATGCTGCAGCGTAGCGACTCGCAGTTGCTCCCGGAAAAACTCAAGCAACTGCCGGTCAAGAGCTGGTTGCATGCCAGCCTGACCGTGCATCGCCCGCGCGCCGATGGCTTCGGCATGCATGGCAGCGGCCTGTTCATCCTCAACCCGCCCTGGCTGCTGCATGATGAACTGCAAGCCACCCTACCCATACTGGCCAAGGCACTGGCGCAAGACATCGGGGCAAGCTTCCAGTTGGAACAGCTGGCAGGCTGAGTTCAAGCCCTGCCGCGCACCCCGCTCAACAAGCAAAAAAAGCCAGCGGGGTTAGCCGCTGGCTCGAAGATCTGCTGCTTGGTGTCCGGGGGCTTAACCTTGCAGCAGTGACAGGACTTGATTGGGTAGCGAATTGGCCTGGGCCAGCATCGCAGTACCCGCTTGTTGCAGAATCTGGGCTCGGGTCAGGTTGGCCGTTTCCGATGCAAAGTCCGCATCGCGTATCCGCGAACGGGAGGCCGACAGGTTTTCCGAGGTAATCTGCAAGTTGGAAATCGTGGATTCGAACCGGCTTTGCAGTGCGCCAAACTTCGAACGCTGGTCGTTGATGGCGGAGAGTGCCCCATCCACCGTGCGTAGCGCCTGGGTAGCCCCTTCTACTGTCGAGATATCCAGCGTAGCGACCGTTTCCAGGTCCGACGCCACTGTTGGCGTCAGCGTGGCATCGGACGCCGTACCGCCCAACACGCCTTCGCGGAAGTGAACCGTGGTGCCCGGTGTCAGCGCGAAGCTGGACGAGGAGTTCAGCGTCAGCTGGCCGCCAAAGGTGAACTTGCCCTGAGGAGGCGTACCCAGCGTGGCCTGCGACAGCACATTGGCTGCGGCTGCGCCCGTCTGCGAAACAAAGGTGCCGCCACTCGATACATAGCCGCCACTGACGTTGGCGCCGGCGGGCATCACCGAGGCACCGATGGAGATATTGCCGCCATCCGGATTGCGCAGTATCAGGGCCTGGCCATCATCCGAGATACGTGCCGTAACACCGGTGGACGAGGACTTGTCATTGAACGCCGTCACCGCCTGCTGCAGATTGAGCGAACCATTACCATTGCGGGTAATGGCAAATGACACATTGGCGATGTTGGTCGTGGTGTTATTGCTCAGCAGGTCCAGCGTATAAGTGCCGGAGCCCTGTGTCGCACCACCACTGAAGCGGAACGCCACTTCAGTCTGTGCTGCAGCCGTCACACCAGTTTGCGAAGTCACGGCATTGATCTTGTCCGCCAGGCTGCGCGCCGAATCACCGGTCACGCCGGAGATGGTCACCGTACCGGCAAAACCACGTACCTCGAAGGTACCGCTAGGGGTGATCAAAGCCCCAGGTACATGGCCACCTGTCAGGGTGCCGGCCGAAACCGCCGTACCCGAGACATGCGAGCTGTTGCCGATCTGGTAAGTACCATATTGATCGGTGCGGAAATTGCGGGTAGTCGCCGTGATCGTCTGATTGGCATTGGCGCCTACCTGGAAGATGGACGAGGTGGTCGAGCCATCGAACAGCTTGAGGCCGTTGAATTCGGTCGCACTGGCAAAGCGATCCAGCTCCGCCACCAGTTCGTTGACTTCAGAGTTCAGCGCAGCGCGATCGGATGCCGAGTTGGTGGCATTGGCCGACTGCACGGCCAGCTCACGTATCCGCTGCAGGATATTTCCCATCTGCTGCATGGCGCCTTCTGCGGTCTGCACCAGCGACACGCCGTCATTGGCATTGCGTCGTGCCTGGTCGCTACCGCGAATCTGCGAGGTCATGCGCTCGGAAATCGCAAGGCCTGCCGCATCATCCTTGGCGGAGTTGATACGCAAACCCGAAGACAGCCGCTGCAACGAGGTGTTGAGGCTGTTTAACGAAGTATCCAGATTCCGCTGCGCGTTTAGCGAGGGAATGTTGGTATTGATAACTTGCATGATTGCTCTCCTTAGCCTTCTGTCCTGGGTAGCAGGACGTAGTCGCTAGACCACCGATTGGAAACGTCGCTTTTTTTGATCGCTTTCATTTCCCCACGATTGCTACCCATGCCCCCGGGCAACAAACCGACTGTCAAGACGCAACAGCTGAATAACTCAAAACAAGACAAGCTCATTCACCCGTGCGCGGGGAGTACATACGCTAATCAGCATGCATACCCCACCCCGCTTTCACGTCCCGCCCAATCCCCATCGCTGCCGACATTGCGGCAAAAATGGCGAACTACCTGTTGATTCGGTCTCGGTCTGCTCATCGCGGACACCAATGACGGTTTGGACGTAGTGGTAACAGCAAAGGGTGTGCCAGCTTTGTTGGCAACCTTGCAAAAGCCCGAATCGAAAAGCTTTCACACACAGCAATGCAAGATGGAGGCCAGCACGACCTGCTCGAGCAAAGCCAGCAAGCACGCCACGTGCAGCTGCGCCGCAGCTTTGCCGCAGCCTCGCAGCGCGCTTTTTCTGCGGCCCCGCCTTACAGCGACAAGCCCCCTGCTCAGCCAGCAGGGCTGAGAGCGCCCGGTGGGCCATGCATGCCCACCACATTGCCCCCAGGGCCTTGAGCACCTGGAAAAGCAAGCATTCTTGCCGCTCAGGGGGTGAAAACCATTCGCCTCAAAGCAAAACCGGCAAGTGCCTGGAAGCACTTGCCGGTTTCATATGTACTGGCGGCAATAATTTGCCGCTTTGATTTCAAGGGTTTGCCGCGCTATGGCCCGCCAGGCGGCAAGAAAGCCGCTGGTGATTCTGGCGCCAGGCCGCTCTCCACCTGCTGCTCGAGCATATGTATGAAAGCCAGCAACTCCGCCACCGCACGGTATAGCTCGGCGGGGATATGCTGATCCAGGTCCACCTGCATCAGCAGCGTTACCAGTTCAGGCGACTCATGGATATAAACACCGGCCTCCCTGGCTTTTTCGATGATGGTTTCTGCCAGCAGGCCACGGCCCTTGGCGACCACCCTCGGCGCTTGACTGCCCTCCCGATAGGCCAGGGCAACCGCTTCCTGCTGCGGCGCCCGGCGGAACCGACTAACTTCCATCGTCCGTCTCCAACGCCACCTGATTCGCAGTCAGTTCCAGCCCCGCTGCATCAAGCTGGGCCTGCAACTGCGACTGCGCCCCCCTGATACGTTCCGCCGTCGCCACCTCTGCCACCCTGAAGCCTACCTCGACTCGGGTCTTGTCCGACAGGCTGATGAGGATGTCTACATGGCCCAAGTGCGGCAGCACCATTTCCAGCCGGGTATGCCAGGTCTTGCCTTGGGTGCCCTCTTCCTGGCTGCGGTTACCACCGTCTTCTTCCACTTCCCAGCGCAGCGGCTGGCCCGGCCATGCCTGTCCCATCCAGACTACCTGGCGTTGATCCAGCGCCTGCAACTGTTGCTGCACCAATTGGCGTGCTGCGGCAGGCATATTGTCGAGCTCGCTATTACCGGACTCAGCGGCCTCCTGCGCCAGCAGCTCAGACCCTGTTCGATTGGTTTCCTGCTCTTGCTCGGGTAGCGCCAATGTATTGGTCCGGCCTTCCAGCGCGGGCCTGGCCAGGCGCTCGGCCTCTGCCTTGGCCTCGGGCCTGGCAGCACCTGCTTCTAGCCATTTGGCTGGCGGCTCCTGCTGCAACTGGCTTAAAGGCCTTTTTCCACCCGCCCACTCAGCCACATGCGACTCATAGAACAAGCCACTGGCCGACAGCACCTGCTTAAGGGTCTCGGCCAGCTTCACCGTGTCTGGCTTGGCTTCAGTAAACAAGGGATGGGCGCGGGCAAGCGCCTGGGCATCCTGGGTGGCATCGTCCTGATTGCCCGTACCGGTAATCAAATTACCGATAAACCGGGCGGTCGGGCTCAGTTCCACATCGACCGACTGATTGCTGGCAACAGGCTGCGGCAGCGGCGCTGCCTCGGCATTACCACGCTGCAGCAGAAAACTCAGGCGGGGCGAGTTGCTCACCACCCGCATATCCAACTCTTCGCCCGCTTCCGTATTGCGCGGCAGATTCAAATCCAGCAACTGGTCCTTCACCAGCACGGCAAATCGGCCAGTAGGCAGTTGACTGGTGACCAGCGCACGCACCTGCTCGCCCACAGTGAAAAGCTGCTGTATCTCCTGTATGGCATCGACCACCTGCACCAGCGATTGCTCTGGCGCGCGGATATAGGCTTGCAGCTGGCTGGCGACAGCATTGGCGGGAATCATGTTGGCTCCCGTTGCAGATTGGGGTGCCTGGAGAAGACCGGCATCACGATGTCATCAAGGCCGCTGAGAGGCGCGATACAAGGCAACAATCAACTCCGCCTCCCCGCGCGATATGCCGCAACTGGCGGCTACGGCAGCAGAATCCAAGCCCTTCTGGGCCAGCTTCAGCGCCTGGCCATAGGCCGACTCGCTTTCCGGTGGCGCAGTCACCGGCTCATCTTCCTCCAGCCTGGCGCGCAATCCGGCCACCTCACGCTTGAGCGCCACTATTTCGTCACGCAGCCATTCCTGCTCGGCTTCCAGTGCATGGTTCAAGTGAGGCTTATGCTGTTCACGGCGCAGCCGCAGCAACACAACGGCCAAGCCCGCCGCCAATAGCAGCAGGCCCGCGATCAGCAGCGATTGCCAGCTAAGAAAGATGCCATTCATGAGCCTGCTCCGTCAGAACGGCCACAACATAAACTCGCTAACCGCCGTAAGCCCTCAGCAAGCGGTTGGATTTTTGTTTGGCGCCATCTATGTCCTGCAATATCCGGCCTAGCTCGTCCCGCCACGCATCGATACGGCTGTAGGCTTCCTCGTGTGCTTCACGCACGGCGCTCAAGCGAGCGGCAAGTTCTGCCGCCACCGTTGCCGGTAGCTGCGCGGCCGGTGGATTCACCTGGGCAAAAGCTTCAGTTGCTGCTGTTTGCACCTGTATGGCATCTACAACCTCATCCCACTGCTCGGCACGGGCTAGCGCCAGCAGTTGCTGGGTGCTTGCAGCCAGCGCATCCAGGCGCGACAGTAACTCAGACACGGCCATAACTCAGTGGCACGCGTTGCTCCGGTTTGCCCTCATTCACCTGCGGCGTCGCTGCGGCCAGCGTCGCCACACGGTTTTGTTCGATTTCTTCCCAGGCTGATTTCAACTGGTTCAATAGGCCGTGTACTTCATCCAGCGCCGCCACATCGTTACGCAGATTCGCTTCCAGCAGGCGAGCGGACATGTACTCGTACAAACCGTCCAGGTTCTCCGCCAGCTCGCCACCGGCCGTCTTGTCCAGGCTGACACGCAGCCCTTCTTCAATGATAGCGATGGCTTTGGAGATTGCTGACCCTTTGGCAGCAATCATGTCGCCGCCAATGAATGCCTTGGCTTGCAATATGGCTTTGATCGCACCGTCGTACAGCATGCAGATCAATTTGTGTGGGCTGGCGGTATCAATTTCATACTCCAGGCCACCCTTGCCATAGGCATCAAGCGCGTTACGTATCGGGGTTGCCATCTATTGTTTCCTCAGTGCCTATGCCGATTCTACCTGCGATTGTTCGCAGTCAAGGCCGCGAGCTGCTGATTGAGATAGCTACTGGTGTTCTGCAGCGATGCAATCTGTACATCCAGCGCAGTGAACTGGGCACGATAACGCGCCTCGGTGGTGACCATGCGCCGCTCAAACCGTTCCTTCTGGTCGTCCACACCCTTGATCGCCTTGTTGATGCTATCGCTACGGCCTGCCAGGGTGCCCGTCTTCGACTGTATGGAGGTCAACAACTGATCCAACTGGTAGGCAAAGCCACGGTTATAGGTAGCCATGCCACGGCTTGCGCCATTGGGCGATGCCAAGCCTCCGCCGACTTCCAGTGCCAGGCCTGTCGCCTCACCCTGCCCGGTCAACACCTGACCTGCCCCCTGCGCCTGCACCCCGCCTATGCTACCCGCCACATCCAGGCCGGTGGTCACCCCGGCACGCACCGACAAGCCCAAGGTTTCGCGCACCGATGGATTGGCCGAGGTAATCTCGATCGCCGAATTGGTACCCGTATTGGCCGAGAAGAACTCCAAGCGGTTATTGGCGCTATTGTAAACCACCTTGGCACCGGCCAAGGCTGGCTCGGCATCCAGCTTGGACTGGATATGCAAAGCCAGGTCATTGCCATTGGCGTAAGCCGCTGCATCAAGGGTGATGGCCGTTGCCGCACCGCCATTGACCTTCAGCGTCAGGCTGTCATTCACGCCAGCCGTAATGGTCGATGACATCAAGGTGCCGCCGAACAGGGTTGCCTGCTTACCGGTAGTCATGCCCAGCATGGTTTGGGCATCGGCGCTGGCGGTACCAATCTCGACCTTCGACTCCTTGCCAAAACGGGTGGATGAGAATTCGAAGCGCTCGGTAACGCTATTCCACACCACCGAAGCGGTAATGCCGGACGCCTTGAGGCCGGTATCGCCATTGATCTTGGTCTGCATTTCAGCGGCCAAAGCACTCATGGAGCCATAATCCTTGGCCTCCAGCGTGATATTGGCGCTGCTTTTGCCATTGATACTTATGGTGAAGCTGGTGCTGAGCCCCGTCAGGTCGAAATTGGTGTTGCTGACGGTATTGGCCCGCACGATGCCCTGCGTGGCCAGGTCGGTAATGATGACCGGGTAGTTGCCAGCCTGCGTGGCGGCCTTGCTGCTGATGTACTTCACCTGCTGGTCGGTAGTGGAGCCATAGGCGCCAAACAGGGAGGCCACAGCATCAGGATTGCTGGTCAGTGCCTTGCCGAACTTGTCGGTATCAAAGGTCATGACGCCAGCCTTGTCGAAACTGATGCCCACGTCCGTGAGCCGGCGCAAGTCGCCCGATCCTGCCATCACACCGTTCAATATGCCTTTCAGCTGGGTCTGTACCGACCGTATGGCCTGGTCCCCCTGCAAGACAGCCGCTTCCTTGCTCTTGTCATTGTAGGCAGTCAGTTCCTTGAGCTGCGCCATCAGTTCGTTGTAGCCCTTGACGAACTCGCCTACCTTGTCGACCACGCCGGACGTATCGCGGCTGATGCTCAACGAGGTCGTCTTGCCATCGGTCGCCTTCTGTAGCGTCAAGGTCACACCAGACAGCACATCGCTCACCACATTGCTGGCCTTGGTGATCTTGATGCCATCCAGGTAAAAGACCGCGCTCTGGGCTTGTTGGGTCTGCGTCATGTTCTGGCCAGAACCCACCGCCTGGGTAGCGTCATAGGCCAGTTGCGACAGGCCAGCGGCATCGGTCGCGTTGCCGTCGTCATCGGTCACGCTGATCTTCATTGACGCATCGGCACCACTTTCGGTGGCCGACAGCACCAACCGGAAGCCACCGCCATCGTTGATGATGGAGGCGGTCACCCCTGCCTTCTTGGCATTGATGGCGTCGCGTATGCCAGACAGTGTATTGCTACCCGGGCCGATATCGACCTGGATGGCAGCCTGCTTGGCATTCAAGGTGAACTTGGTATCGGTAGGCTCGTAAGTGCCATCCGGATTCAGGTTTGAGGGGTCAGCCGGGTCTATCTGTTCCAGCGTCCCGAACTGTATGGTCAGCTTGCCGCTACCCACCACTGAATCGATGCTTGAATAGCTGCCTGACTTCACCTTATGGCTCTGGGCAATCTGGTCGACCTTGAGCGAATAGGAAGAAGCCGCGGCGATGCTCGATACCGTCACGGTCCCTATCGTGGTATCAGCCAGCGTTGCGCTCATCTTGCGGAACTGGCTGGTGGAAGTCAGCCCGGCCACCGTCCCCTGAAAGGTCGATAGCGCGCTCTTGACCGAGCCCAGGGCCGTCAGCTTGGCCTCGAACTCTGCCTTCTTGAGCGCCATCTGCTTTTCAGGCATACGCTCGGCAGTCATCAGTTGGGTGATCAGACCGTTGATATCAAGACCAGATCCTACGCCCGACGTGGTGATGGCCATGGCAAACTCCTTACACGACTGATTGCTGAACCAGGCTTAAAGCAATATTCAAGCCTGATTTAGCAATGCCCTGAGGGTGAAATCACCCTCAGGCTTTTTCCTTGATCAGCAAGCCCTGCAGCTTGTCGATGGCTTTGGCGATTGCCAGGACTTCCTCGGTAGGAATCTGGCGAACCACCTCTTCCGACTCCTTGTCGATCAACTTGACCACCGTCAGCTTGGTCGAATCGTCGATGGAGAACTGCAAGGAGTTGTTGAATACGGCCGAGGTCTTGTTCAGATTCTCTACCGCGTTCTTGACGTCTTCCGGGTCTATGCTGGCGCGCACAGCCTGGACTGCATCTGCGCTGACGCGTACCGCCTCTACTGCTTGCCCCGCAGAGGCAGCGTACTGGTTGCGGGCCACAGGGGCATCGGCGGTGCTGGTGCCACCCATCAGGGTGGTGGCTGAACTCAGTGTCTGGATTTGCATGATGAATCGCTCCTTGGGCAAACGCCCCGCTAGGCATAAAGCCTGGCGGGGCACTCACAGGCTAAGCACTAAAGCTTAGTTTAGCCGTTCAAGAGGCTCAACACCTGCTGAGGCAGCGCGTTGGCCTGTGCCAGCATCGCAGTACCAGCCTGTTGCAGAATCTGCGCCTTGGTCAGGTTGGCAGTTTCCGAGGCGAAGTCTGCATCGCGAATCCGGCTACGGGCGGCAGAGAGGTTCTCCGACGAGGTTTGCAGGTTCGAGATGGTCGCTTCGAAGCGGGACTGCAAGGCACCGAACTTGGCACGTTGAGCCGTGATCGCAGCAATCGCACCGTCTACCGTACGCAAGGCCTGGGTGGCACCTTCAACGGTGGAGATGTTGATCTCCGACACTTCCTCCAGCTCCGAAGCTAGCACCGTGCTGGCTTGCAAGCCCTGAGTATCGTCGTCGTCAAGGGCACCGAGGTTCAGTTCCAGCGTCGCATCCGATTCGACCGAGAAGGACGAGGTAGAGTTCAAGGTCAGCTGACCACCGTAGGTACGGGCGTCTTCTGCCGTATCGATCACTTCACCATCGGCCACGAAGGTGCCGCCGCTGGAGATGTAACCACCGCTGATGACCTGTGACGCAGACAGCGAAGTCAGCTTCACGGTGATGTTGCCACCGGTTGCGTTTTCCAGCACCAGTTCTTCACGGCTATCCGACAACTTGGCAGTAATACCGGTCAGCGAGGACTTGTCGTTGAAGGCGGTAACAGCCTCCTGCAGGTTCAGCGTACCGTTCTCATTCTTGGAGATGGTGAAGCTGACCGAAGCGACCTGCTCCTTGGCCTGGTTACCCAGCACTTCCAGCGAGTAGGCACCCGAGCCGGCGGTGTCGCCGCTGAACTTGAAGCTCGCTGTGGTCTTGGCGGTTGCCGTCACGCCCGTGCTGTCGGTCACCGCGTTGATCTTGGTGGCCAGCGAGGCAGCGGTATCACCCGTCACACCCGAGATGGTGGCCGCACCAGCAAAACCGCGCAGCTCGAAAGTACCGGCAGTCAGCACCGTACCGCCCGAGATATGGCCCGTACCGGAAAGATCGTAAGCCGCCACCTTGTCCGAACCCGAAGCGCGGATGCTGTTACCAACCTGGTAGGTACCGTATTGGTCGGTACGCAGGTTACGGGTGGTCGCCGTAATGTTCTGGTTGGCGTTTGCGCCGACCTGGAAGATGGAAGACGAGAAGGAACCGTCGAACATCTTGAGGCCGTTGAACTCGGTCGTGGTGGCGAAGCGGTCCAGTTCGGCAACCAGCTCGTTCACTTCGGAATTCAGTGCCTGACGGTCGGACGAGCTGTTAGTGGCGTTGGCCGACTGCACAGCCAGTTCACGGATACGCTGCAGGATATCGCCCATCTGCTGCAGGGCGCCTTCACCGGTCTGCGCCAGCGACACACCGTCGTTGGCATTGCGGCGGGCCTGATCCATACCACGAATCTGCGAGCTGAAGCGCTCGGAAATCGCGAGGCCGGCAGCATCATCCTTGGCGCTGTTGATGCGCAAACCTGAAGACAGGCGCTGCAAGGAGGTGTTGAGCGTATTCGCCGTATTGCCCAGATTGCGCTGCGCATTCAGCGAGGGAATGTTGGTGTTGATCGTTTGCATGGTCGTCTATCTCCATGGGAGGTTGCGTTTTCTTCAGGCCCGCGGAACCCTCGCAGCGCTGAATCCTGACTCACTTATCGGCCTGCGCTGGGAAAACTTTAGCGAAAGTCGATTTAGCTCATTGCTGCTGGGCTGAAGCGGAACATCCCTTGCCGCCCGGCCACTGCCTGCACTTGCGAACTGGATATCGTCAGCCCGGCACGATACTTGAGCCGTAAATGCAGAAAATCTAATTTACCTATCCACTGCCCATAAAAACCTGGCGGCTAAGAAGACCTTGCCGGCGGTGGCATACAGCCGTGTTTAAGCCCAGCAAGAACTTGCTTGTCGGTACGCTTAACGCTCTATGCACATTGCATATGTGAAAATAAGTCATTGAGTTTTATTGGCATTTACCGGCATGAGCAGCATCAGCATCCCCGTCCTGCAGGCACTGAACGACGACCCGGACAACCAGGCGGCCTATGGCCCACGCACGTACCGGCTGGCACAGGCGGCACTGCGGCGGCGCAGGCATATCAACTACCAGCAGTTCAAAGAGATCAGTGGTATTCGTTCCAGCTATATAGGCCGCGTGCTGTTCGAAGGCCTGGCCGGCGCAGGTGCCACCGTGCTGCCACCAGAGCGCCTGGCGCATTTCATTACCTTGCTCGATAGCGAGCTGCTGGACGACAAGGAGGCCGCAGCGTTCCTGGCCTTGAGAGGCAGCGCTGCGGCATTGACCCAGCGCCAGTTCAGCAAACTGCTGTTCAGCACCCTAAGCATGCTGGAACCCGAGCGGCGCAAGCTGGTATGCCGGCGGCTGACCTATAGCTTCTACCAACCCGATACCGGCACCGTGGCCCAAGCCGAACTGGATGCAAAGGATTTCAGCCTGCGCTTCCGCGCCCTGCATACCCTGCCGGGACAATTGAACAGCAAGCAGGTGAACTGGCTGGGCAAGCTGCGCCGCCGCACCGAAGCCAGTACCGTGCAGCAATGGCTGGGTGCCCCGCAGCAGCGCCAGCTGCTGTTCTGGTCGGCCGGGTATTTGCTGCTATGCCTGGTGGTCTTCGTCCTGCAGGCGCAAAGCTACCGTGCTGCCGGCGCCGACCTTGCCATACAACTGGCGCGCGGGGCAGCAGGGTGTGTCAATCTGGGCACGGCATTGATCTGCCTGCCCATGCTACGTAGCCTGACCACCACCTTGCATCGGCGTCTACCCCATATCCTGATGCCTTATGGCGCCCTGCGCAGCCTGCACAAGCTGGTCGGCGTTTCGCTGCTGGTCTTCAGTTTGATCCATATTGCCGGGCAACTGGCCCATCAGGCAGTGCTGGGGAATTCCCTGTCCGCCTTTCTTTGGCAGACCGCGCTGGGCATCACGGGCGTCATCTTGCTGGTGGTCATTGCCATCATGGCCGGCCTGGGTAGGCAGCGCTTCTATCGCAAGCCAGGCCGTTACACCTGGTTCAAGTTCAGCCACAAGCTGTATTGGGCCTGGTTCGGCCTCATGCTGTGGCATAGCCCGCAGTTCTGGCTATGGTTTCTGCTGCCCGGCCTGCTATTCGGCATCAATCTCCTATTCCAGGCCAAGCGCAAGTCCAAGCTCTCGTGCGTGGTCGGCATGGAATCAGCTGCCGAACAGATCACCATCCTGCAATTGCAACGCCCCAGCGGCTTTCAGTTCCGTGCCGGAGATTATGTTTATCTGCGCCTGCCTGAGATAGACCGTCAACAATGGCATCCCTTTACCCTCTCCTCTGCCCCAGGCCAGGACAAGCTGACCCTGCACATACGCAATGCCGGCTTATGGACTGGGCAGCTGCATGCACTGGCACGCCAGACGGGTGGCGCCACCCTGCCCATGCCGGCAGAGCTGGATGGCCCCTACTCCGCCCCCAGCGCCATCGCCATGCGTCACGATGTCACCATACTGGTAGCAGGCGGCATAGGCATCACGCCGTTTGCCTCACTGCTGCGCCATATCACCCTGCAGTCGCAAGCAGGCTTGCGACCGGTGAAGCAGCACGTCTATGTCTACTGGATATGCCGTACGCCCGACGCCATAGCCTGGATCAGGCCATTGCTGGATGAACTGGCAGACAGCCCCGCCGCCAGCTGGGTCAGCATTAAGCTGTTCTGCAGCGCCGTACAGCGTGACCTGGGCGATCTGGCCTTGCAACTGGCCAGCGAGCACTACCACCTGCGGCATGGGCGCGACGCGCTGACGGATTGCCGCTATCCCCTCCTCTGGGGCCGTCCCGATTGGGAACAAGAGCTGGACGCCATACTGCTGGCTCATCCCAGCCACCCACCGCGGATGTTCTTTTGCGGCCCAACGCCCTTTGCCACCGAACTCAAGGCCAAGTGCCTGCCACGGCGCATACCGTTTTCACAGGAGATATTCTGAGCAGGCAGCAGCCAAATGCCACTACGCCGGGTCTGGCCCGTGCGCTCAAAAAGAACAAGGCGCCCTAGGCGCCTTGTTCTACTTGCTGACTGCTGATTGCAAGCTGCTGGCCCGATTTCAGGCGGCAGCCCCGCTACCCAGCTCCTTGGCCAGGTACAACCAGGTTTCCACCACGGTATCGGGGTTGAGCGATACCGTTTCGATACCCTGCTCTACCAGCCACTTGGCGAAATCGGGGTGATCGGATGGGCCCTGGCCACAGATACCAATGTACTTTCCCTTGGCACGGCAGGCCTTGATGGCCATCGACAGCATGGCCTTCACTGCATCGTTACGCTCGTCGAACAAGCTGGCAATGGGGCCGCCAGAATCGCGATCCAGCGCCAGGGTCAGCTGCGTCATATCGTTGGAACCGATGGAGAAGCCATCGAAGTATTCCAGGAACTGATCCGCCAGGATGGCATTGGAAGGAATCTCGCACATCATGATCAGGCGCAGACCATCGCGACCGCGTTCCAGGCCGTTTCCCTTCAGCAACTCCACCACCTTGCTGGCTTCATCCAGGGTACGGACAAAGGGAATCATCACCTCGACATTGGTCAGACCCATTTCATTGCGTACCTTCTTCAAGGCACGGGTCTCAAGTTCAAAGCAGTCGCGGAAGGATTCGCTGATGTAGCGCGATGCCCCGCGGAAGCCAATCATGGGGTTTTCTTCGTGTGGCTCGTAGTTTTGCCCACCGATCAGGTTCGAATACTCATTCGACTTGAAGTCGGACATGCGAACAATGACCTTCTTCGGATAGAAGGCGGCCGCCAGGGTGGCTATGCCCTCAACCAGCTTCTCCACATAGAAATCCACTGCGCTGGCGTAACCGCCAATGCGCTCATCCACCTGCTGCTTCAGATCCCAGGGCAGATTGGGGTAAGCCAGCAGTGCCTTGGGATGGATGCCTATCATGCGGTTGATGATGAATTCCAGGCGGGCCAGGCCAACACCTTCATTGGGCAGGTGGCTGAAATCAAATGCCAGCTCAGGATTACCCACGTTCATCATCAGCTTGACCGGGCTCTTGGGCATGGAGTCCAGCTTGAGGTCGATGATCTCAATGGCCAGCTGACCATCATAGATATTGCCGGTATCGCCCTCGGCACAGGATACCGTCACGTACTGGCCATCGCTCAAGGAGCGGGTTGCATCGCCGCAGCCCACCACGGCTGGGATACCCAGTTCACGTGCAATAATGGCAGCGTGGCAGGTACGACCGCCGCGATTGGTCACGATGGCCGAAGCACGCTTCATCACCGGCTCCCAATCGGGGTCGGTCATATCGGTCACCAGCACATCACCCGGCTTGACCGAGTCCATCTCGCTGGCGTCCTTGATCAGGCGTACCACGCCCTGGCCTATCTTCTGGCCGATGGCACGACCGGAGGCCAATACGGCAGACTTGCTGTTCAAGCGGTAACGGCGCAGCGTATCCACGCGGGCTTCCTGCGACTTCACCGTTTCAGGACGGGCCTGCAGGATGTACAGCTTGCCATCCACACCATCGCGGCCCCATTCGATATCCATCGGGCGCTGATAGTGTTTTTCGATGATCAGAGCGTAGCGCGACAGCTCCTCGACTTCGGCATCCGTGATGGAGAAGTGATTGCGGTCGACATCGGATACATCCACCGTGCGTACCGACTTACCGGCAGCCGCCTCAGTGGTGAATTCCATCTTGATCTGTTTGGAGCCACGATTGCGGCGCAAGATGGCCGGCTTGCCTGCAGCCACATTGGGCTTGTAGACATAAAACTCATCAGGATTGACCGCCCCCTGCACCACCGTCTCGCCCAGGCCGTAGCTGGAGGTCACGAACACCACATCGTCAAAGCCCGACTCGGTGTCGATGGTGAACATCACGCCGGCAGCCCCCTTGTCCGAGCGCACCATACGCTGAATACCTGCAGACAAGGCCACATCGGCATGCGCAAAGCCCTTGTGGACGCGGTAGGAAATGGCGCGATCGTTATACAGGGAGGCAAACACCTCCTTGATGGCGTGCAGCACATTGTCGATACCGACGATATTGAGGAAGGTCTCCTGCTGGCCGGCAAACGACGCATCAGGCAGATCTTCTGCCGTTGCACTGGAGCGCACTGCCACCGAGATGGTCGCGCCGGAATCGGCCTCCATCTTGGCAAAGGCGGTGCGGATGTCGGCGTCCAGTGCCGGCGGGAAGGGTTGATCCACCACCCACTGGCGTATCTGCTTGCCCACACGTAGCAGCTCGGAAACATTGTCCACATCCAGCGTCGTCAGAGCTGCATCGATGCGGGCAGAGAGGCCGTCATGAGCCAGGAAAATTCGGTAGGCCTCAGCCGTAGTGGCAAAACCGCCGGGGACGCGCACGCCCGAAGCGGCCAACTGGCTGATCATTTCGCCAAGCGAGGCGTTCTTGCCGCCCACGCGCTCGACGTCGGTCATGCGCAGTTCGTCAAACCAGATGACGTTGTTCTCTGCCATTTGCTTGTTTCCTTGCAGGGGATTTGGGGAATCTGAGGCGGTAATTCTAACTTGTTTAGCGGCATCGGCGCAGCCACACAAGCGATGTCGCAGCGACCTTATTTTGCGCAATGCAACACAACACGGTCAGGCTTGTATCACAAAAATGTAGTCGCACACCCGGCATTACAGGCTATAGACCGAAAAAAGGCCGTTTTCCCTGATGTTGCAGCCTCGCAACCCCTCGCAGCCCTGGCCTGCGCTGTGGCAACATGGCTGCATCAGCCAGCCCCTGCACACCAGTGTAGCCTGTCATCCTTACGTGATACCGAAACCGGATACCCAAGCCATGTCAGCCCACCGCACCGTCTTCTTCGTCTCCGACCGCACTGGCATCACTGCCGAGATGCTGGGCCACAGCCTGATTACCCAGTTCGAGGGAATAGAATTCAAGCGCGTCACCCTGCCCTTTGTTGACACCCACGAAAAAGCCGAACTGGTAGCGGAGCGCATACGCCAGACCGGCATCAACGACGGCGCTAGGCCGCTGGTGTTCTCCACCTTCGTGAAGAACGACATCCGCGACATCATCCATATCCCGGAAGCCCATGTGGTGGACTTCTTCGAGGCCTTTATCGAGCCGCTGGAAGCGGAGTTGGGCAAGGAATCGTCGCACACCGTGGGCAAGAGCCACAGCATAGAGAACTTCCACGAATACAATGCCCGCATCGAGGCCGTGAACTATGCGCTGGCGCACGACGATGGCATCAAGCCGTCTGACCTGGATAGCGCCGACATCGTACTGGTAGGGGTTTCGCGCTCAGGCAAGACCCCAACCTGTCTCTATCTGGCCCTGCAATACGGCATCAAGGCTGCCAACTATCCGCTGACCCCAGACGATTTCGGCCAGCCTGGCCTGCCCAAGGCCCTGCTGCCTAGCAAACACAAGCTGTTTGGCCTGACCATCGTGCCAGAGCGCCTGTCGCAGATACGCGCCGAGCGCAAGCCGGACAGCCGCTATGCGTCCATCGACAACTGCCGCTACGAGGTTGCCGAAGCCGAAGCCATCTATCGTGCCGCCGGCATTCCCCATCTCAACACCACCAGCAAGTCGATCGAGGAGCTGGCTTCCACCATCGTGCACAAATTCAACCTGGCGCGACGGGTGTACTGATTAGCTACGCTTGCCTGCGCGCCAGATCGACCAGATCAGCCAGATACTGTTGAGGAAGGCAATCAGGAAGCCAATGAAGCCAAATGCCGGCAGGCCGAAGAGGCGTGGCCCTGCCGGTACGGTCATAACGATGCTGGATCCTATGATCAGGCAGCCGGTAACAATGCCCAATGTCAACCGATTGGCGGCACGGTCTATCTGCGCGCCAAACTGGTCCAGCCGCTTGAGATCAAGATCGATCTTGAGCTTACCGCGCCGGGCAGCTTTGACAAGGCGTGAGAGATCGCGCGGTATGCCGCCTGCCAGCGTCAGCATTTCCCACAGGTTGCGCCGGCCTTTCTTGACCAGCGCCTTGGGAGAATAGCGGTTGAGCAGCACCTGGCGCACAAAGGGCGTCAGGTGAGGCACCATCTGGAATTCCGGGTCCAGTTGTCGTCCCAGGCCCTCCAGCGTGATCAGCGCCTTGAACAGCAAGGTCAGGTCTGCCGGCAGCGTAATGGTGTGCTCACGCATGATGGCGATCACATCATTGAGCAACTGGCCGAAGCGGATGTCCTTCAGCGCCAGGTTCTCGTAGTTGAACATGAACTCGGCCAAGTCCGCCGCCAGCTTCTCCTCATCCACCGCGATATCGGCGGTCCAGTCCAGCAGCACATTCAGTATGCCGCGCTCGTCCCTGGCGGCCAGGGCTGCCAGCAGGTCGACAATTTCATCACGCCGGGGTGCAGGCAGGCGCCCCACCATGCCGAAGTCGATGAAGGCAATACGATTGTCGGGGAGGTAGATCACATTGCCGGGATGGGGATCGGCGTGGAAATAGCCGTCAATCAGGACCATCTTGAGCACAGCATCTGCCCCGCGCTGCGCCAGCAGCTTGCGATCCAGCCCAGCCGCCTCCAAGAGACTCAGCTCATTGCCCGGCACACCACCGACATAGGCTTGTACGTTGACGATCTCGTTGGTGTAGTCCCAGAAAATCTCGGGGATGACGATATGCTTGTCGCTGGCAAAGTTCTCGGCGAAGCGACGGTGGTGGTGGGCTTCCTGCGCCAGATCCAGTTCTCGCCGCAACGACTTGGCGAACTGCTCCACAATGCGTACTGGCTGATACTGCCGGGCATCGGGGAATTCGAACTCCACCAAGCTGGCCAGGTGATGGAGCACGCGCAGATCGGCCTCTATCTTGGCCACAATATGCGGACGGCGCACCTTCAGGATGACTTCGCGGCCATCCGGCAACCTGGCGCGGTGAACCTGGGCGATGGAAGCCGAGCCTATGGGCGTCTCGTCCAGTTCGACAAACATCTCGCGTGGCGGCGCACCCCATACCCGTTCCAGCTCCGCCTCCAGTTCGGCAAACGGGGTGGCCGGGACATTCGACTGCAGTTGCTCGAACTCGGCTATCCAATCAGGCGGAAACACATCCACCCGTGTCGCCATGACCTGCCCCAGCTTGATGAAGGTCGGCCCCAGTTCCTCCAATGCACGGCGTGCGCGCACCGGCGCATCCTGCTCGTTACGTACTTCCTCTTCAGGCAGATCAAGCGATTCGCCGGCCCGCTCGAAGGTACGTTGCACATTGAGACGGCGAACCAAATCGCCAAAACCGTGTCTGGCCAACACGCCGATGATTTCACGTATGCGCGGCAGGTCGCGCATCAGGCTGATAGTTTCGCGTAGCATGGCTGGATTGTAAGGCCTGTCAGCAACTATTTCGCGCTCGCCTTGTACAGGTTGCCAGAATTCCCAGGGGCTGGACGCCCGCAGCCGGAATTCGGCATCATGGCGCGCTTTACCGATAACCCTTTACCAAGAGTGCCGGCATGACGTTCAAGTTCCGACACCTGCTGCTATTGCCGCTGGCCTGCCTGGCGCTAGCCTCGCCCAGGGAATACACAGCCGACAAACCCGAGGATGAAGTCCAGACCGCCAGCGAAGCCGAAGATGGCAACCGCTTTGCCCAGGACATCATGTTGCAAGCCTTGGGTTTGATTGGCGTGACCTACCGCTGGGGCGGCAATACGCCCGAAAGCGGGCTCGATTGCAGTGGATTCATCAAGTATGTATTCCAGCAGGCAATGAATATTGCACTGCCCCACAACGCCTTTGCCATCAGCCGTCTGGGCAATGATGTGGAAAAGGAAGAACTCAAGCCAGGTGACCTGGTGTTCTTCAATACTCTGGGCCGCAAGTTCTCCCATGTCGGCATCTACCTGGGGGATGATCGCTTTATCCACTCGCCTTCCTCTGGCAGCAAGGTGCAGGTGGTGAGACTGACCGACGCCTACTGGGCCAAGCGCTATAACGGCGCGCGGCGCGTAACCCAGGAGAGCGTGGCCGAGCGTACCCCGCAGCTGCAAAAGCTGATGAGCGAAGGCCGTGAAGTCACGCCCAGCAAGAAGAAATCCAAGAAACCCGTCAAGAAAGCCAAGAAGAAAAGCAGCAAGAAGAAACGGCGCTAGGCATGCCGGCGGCCCTTGCCCGGCTGCCGGCTAGCTGCAATAGATAGCTGCCGCCGCCCTCCTCCCCCGTTTGAATGATGTTGCCCCGTTTGGCCTGCACTAAGCTGGCTAGGCGTGGCCCCTGACTTGAACCTGTTTAACCAGACAGGCAAAGAGGGGCACATATACAAAGCAAACAGGAGGAGAAAGCATGCAAACCGGTTCCCCGTCGGGCGATAACCATATCGTCAAGGCCGCCATCTATCCCGCCATTGGCATTGCCCGGGTCGGCAACAGCCAGGAAGCCTATTACATTGGCCCAGAGGTGCCCGAGCCGGCACCGCAGGCACCCGGCTTCTATCGCGATGCCAGTGGCGCTATCAAGCGCGAGGCGGCCCGCTTCCGCGTCTATGGCTTTAATGCGGCTGGCGAAGTGGTTGCTGAACTGAATGCGGACAATGCCGAAGTACAGTGGGCCGCCACCCTGGCCAATACCAAGGCAGCCTGGTATCAGTTCCAGATAGCGCTGGATATTCCCGAGGCCGCCACGGCGCCGCCTTCCTTCTTGCGTAATATGGCCGTGGCAGACCGTGCCACGCTGAGCATTACCCCTGGCCAACGCAAGATCGTTGGACGCGACCAGCATGGCGCCGGCTACGCCTTCGACAGCGGCAAGTTCATGGGTACACCGGTTTACCTCGGTGAACTCAGAACCGACCCGCAAGGCCGCTTGCTGGTACTGGGCGGCCATGGCAAGTCGGCCTCCTGGAATGGGGCACGTGCCATCACCTTCGCCAACAACGAGGGCTGGCACGATGATGTGGCGGACGGCCCGGTCACCGCCAGCGTGCGTTACCAGGGACGCGACATCCCCGTTGACCCAGCCTGGGTGGTGGTCGCGCCACCCAACTATGCCCCACAGCAGAAGTCGGTTCGGACCATGTGGGACCTGATGCGCGACCTGTTCGTCGCCAAAGGCAGCCTGAAGGCGCCGGTACAGCCTTCGTTCCAGCAGGATATTCGCCCCATCTTCGAGCGCCTGTCGCGCCTGCAGTGGGTCAACGCCGGCTTTGCCGCTGCTTTTGGCTGGGGTGGCAGCACACCGTTCAGCGATCAGGGCTGGATGCGCAAGCTGGCCAACCCCAGCGACAACCTGAAGGAATGGCGCCTGACTCTGTTCAACGAGTTCCGCCAGTTCAAGCGTGATGCCTGGGCACCCACACCTTGGCCCTGGCTGTATGGTGATGCCATGAGCGTCCCCCCGGCCGAAACACCCCGCCAGAATGCGGCACTCAGTGATCTGCAACTGGCGCATCTGCGCCTTTGGGCCGCTGGCGAATTCATTGCCGACTACGACCCGAACGCCGTGCCACCGCAACGTATTGAGGACGCCCCACTGGCCCAGCAACCGGACATGCTGATACAGGCCGCCATGGAATTCTGCCTGGCTGACGCCTTTCACCCTGGCTGCGAGATGACCTGGCCCATGCGCCAGACCAGCATGTATATGTCGCCCTTCCGACTGGCGCATCGGCCACCTGGCTGGATAGAGCCCGACTACGGTGCGGTGCTGACCCCTGACAATATCTCCGGCCCCTGTGGTGCGCAGATAGCCGGCGGCGTGAGCCGTTGGATGGCTGTCCCGTGGCAGACCGACACCGCCAGTTGTCGCTCCGGCTACCAGAAGAGCTATGACCCTTACCTGCCCACCTTCTGGCCAGCCAGGGTACCCAATCAGGTCATGAGCCAGCAGGCCTACCATATCGTGATGGATGAAAGCCAGCCGCTGGATGAGCGGATGAGTGCCTTTGCCCGCCGCGCGGCCTGGATACGGCCCTTGGGCAATGTCAGCTACGAGGATCAGATCAATAACATGATCGCCGATATCGCCCAGATGGGCATCGTTGAAGTGCGTGAAGGGCCACGCGATGGTGCGGGCTTTCCCCACACCCTGGAAGTGGAGCAACTACCACCGCACATCGTCGCCGAGAGGCTGCTGATGGGTACCCCAGCGGCAGAGACATTCGAGGACGTGGACCTAAGCGTGGTGGAGAAGGTACAGCGTATTGCCAGCCGACATCGCAATTGAGCATGCAGCAGTTCGACGTACTGATACAAGGTGCAGGCCCAGCCGGTGCCTGTGCCGCGCTCAATCTGGCGCCCCATCACAGGGTATTGCTGCTAGACCGTCAGGTGCAGCCGCAGCGCCGCATCGGCGAATCGCTGCCGCCAGCCTCCCGGCGGCTGTTGGGCGATATGGGCCTGTGGGAGGATTTCCTCCTGCAGGGCCACACCCCCTGTCATGGCAATCGATCTGTCTGGGGCGGGACGGCCGCCGAGCAGGACTTTCTGCGCGACCTGGACGGGCACGGTTGGCACCTGGACCGAGCACGGTTTGAGCGCTGGTTAAGGCAGCATGCAGTACAGCGTGGCGCAGTGCTGCTAGCGCCAGCGCAGGTCGAAGCCGCCATAGGTGTGGCCGATGGCTGGCAACTGGCTTTGCAAGGCCACCATGGCCCCTGCCATGTACATGCCCGCATGGTAATCGACGCAGGTGGTCGTGCGGCTACCCTGGCACGCAAGCTGGGCGCCTCCCGCCTACAGCAAGATAGGCTGGTCTGCGGCTGGGTGCATGGTCACGATGAACATGCACCTGCTGATGGCCTGTCACGCATAGAAGCCTGCGAGGATGGATGGTGGTACAGCGCCGCCCTCCCCCATCGCCAGCGGGTGCTGGCTTTCCATACCGATGCCGACCTACCCGCTGCCCGCCTGATGCGAACGCCCGGCTGGCTGGCCACTACTGCGGCCGGGCTGCCAGAGTTGGGTGCCTTGCTATGCAGCAGCGGCTTTGTGGCGAACACCGGGCCAGCGCTCACGGCTGCCCACTCTGCCCTTACCATGCCAGCGGCCGGCAGGGGCTGGTTTGCAGCGGGTGACGCGGCGCTCAGCTTCGATCCATTGTCGTCGCAAGGCTTGTTCAACGCACTCTATACCGGCCTGGCCGCAGCCGAGGCCTGCGACCGCAGCCTTGCTGGCGATCTCACTGCCTGTCAAGGCTATGCGGCTGAAGTAGCACGCATCATGCAGGCTTATCAGCAGCACCTGGCCTACTGGTACAGCGCAGAGCAGCGCTGGGCAGGCTCGCCGTTCTGGCAGCGCCGGCACCGCCTGGCTGCCTTGCAACATGAGCTAACTGCACCTGCCTGAGCCGTAACTGGATAATGCAAAAGCCGACCCTTTCTCACGAGGGATCGGCTTTTGCTGGGTGCCAAGGGCATATGGTGGACGGCCCACCTTAAACAAGCTTTTACAGCTGTACCCGTTTGTATTGCAGATGGCTACTCGGTGTAAAAAGCCAGCGGACCGGTGCTGGTAATACCGATATTGAAATGCTGGCCCTGGGTTGTACCCTCGCCTGCCAGCTCGGTATTGCGGACTATCTCATGCAGTAGCTCAAGCTCCTTGAACTCCTCCACCATCTCGCCATCGCCATTGAGCAACACCTCAATACGCTCTCGATCGGGATGGGAGCCCACTACCTGGATACGGCTGCCTTCATGCCACCATTGCAGATGCACCGGGGGAGGAACCGGAACTGACTGCTTGTCGAACATCTCGGCAATCAGCTTGCCGTAAGCGGCCAGATTGGCGGCTGCCTTGCTGCGTATGGCTTCCAGCTGGACGCCAGCCTGATCAGTCGCAATGCCAAAGATGCGGGCCAGACCTTCGTCCAGCCGGTTGTCCTTCAACGCTACCATTCGATTGCTTCTCCCAAATATAAAATATTAATGTCAGCAGAGCCCCGCTATCGGCCGTCCTGCCGCCAACAAGGCCCAGCGAAAAGGGTGTGGCGTTGCCGTGAGCTACGCCATGTTGTGGCTGGGGCCGCTAACAACACCCTTCCTGTGTTGTTGCGCTAGCTTGCCTTACCCACATACTGCCTGCTGCGCACGCCTAGCCTTGCTAGCAGTACTAAACCTGAGTTCCACAGAGTTATAGACGTCGTGCAAGACGCTAATGATTGATTTTTTCAATCCGCCCGTGCTTGCCGTATCAATTCATACAGCATGTCATGGGCAGCCCGTGGACTGAGCTCATCCGGGTCGATAGCGGCAAGTTGAATGACCAGCGGGTGTGGCTCTGGTTCCGCCTCCAGTGCCACCGGCATGGAAAACAGGTCACCTTGGCCACCATGGCTGACGCGCTGGTTTTCCAGCTCGGTCAGGTAGCGCTTGGCCTGCCTGATCGTCTCGCGCGGGACACCGGCAAGTTGGGCGACTTGCAAGCCGTAGCTCTGGCTGGCAGGCCCCTCTTCCACACTGTGCAGAAAAACAATCTTGTCCTTATGTTCCACCGCATCCAGGTGCACATTCGCCACCTGCTGGTAATCAAGCGCCAAACGGGTCAGTTCAAAATAATGGGTGGCAAACAGCGTGTAGCTGCGGTTCTTTTCTATCAACGCACGGGCAATGGCCCAAGCCAGCGCAAGACCATCGAAAGTCGATGTGCCTCGGCCCACTTCATCCATCAATACCAGCGCATGGTCACCGGCATTGTTCAGGATATTCGCCGTCTCGGTCATCTCCACCATAAAGGTGGAACGCCCGCCGGCCAGGTCATCGCTTGCACCTATGCGGGTAAAGATGCGATCCAGCCTGCCTATGGTGGCTGACTTGGCAGGCACAAAGCTACCGATGTGGGCCATCAGCACAATCAGGGCAGCCTGCCGCATATAGGTCGACTTACCGCCCATATTGGGGCCGGTAATCAGCAGCAGCTTGCGGCTGGCATCAAAGCGCAGATCGTTGGCGATGAAGGCATCACCCGTGGTGTCGCGCAACTGCTGTTCCACCACTGGATGACGGCCCGCTTCGATCTGCAGTACGGTTTCTTCGCGGAATGATGGCGCCACCCAATCAAACAGCTTGGCCCGCTCAGCCAGCGAAGCCAGCACATCGAGCCCCGCCACCGCCTGCGCCAGGAGCTGCAGGGACGGCACAAATGGCGCCATGGCATCCAGCAAGCCTTCGTACAACGCCTTCTCCAGCGCCAGGGAACGCTCCTGCGCCGACAGGGCCTTGTCCTCGAAGGTTTTCAGCTCCGGCGTAATGTAGCGTTCGGCGTTCTTCAGGGTCTGGCGGCGGCGATAGTCATCCGGAATCTTATCGCCATGGGCGTTGGTGACTTCTATGTAGAAACCATGTACCCGGTTGTACTCCACCTTGAGGTTGGGAATACCGGTACGTTCCCGCTCGCGGGTCTCCAGCGCCAGCAGGAAATCGCCATGATTGGTCTGCAGGGCACGCAACTCGTCCAGTTCGGCATGAAAGCCCGCGCGTATCACGCCACCGTCACGTATCACGACAGAGGGCTCATCCATCACCGCACGGCGCAGCAGATCGACCGCCTCTGCCGGCGCGTGCAACTGCCGGCCCAGTTCCTCCAGCAAGGGGTCGGACGGCAACAGCGGTAACAGTGCCGGCAAGGCCAGCAAGCTATCGCGCAGGCTGGAAAAATCGCGCGGTCTGGCCGAGCGCAAGGCCACCCGCGCCGATATCCGCTCGATATCGTGTATGCCCGCAAGACGCTCGCGCAAGTCGGTCAGCAGGTGCGATTGCGTCAAGGCCCCTACCGCATCCCGGCGCCGGCCAACCTTGGCCTGATTGCGCAAGGGGTGGTGCAGCCAATGCCGCAGCAAGCGGCTACCCATGGAGGTGGCGCACACATCCAGCAAGGAGTACAGGGTAGGCGCGGGCTCGCCCCGGATGGTCTCGGTCAGTTCCAGATTGCGCCGGGTCGCCGCATCCAGCGCCAGATACTGGCCTAACTGTTCCAGCACCAGCCCGGTTACATGGGGCAAGGCGCCGCACTGGGTCTGGCGGGCGTATTCCAGCAATGCCCCTGCACTCCCCACCGCCACCCCGGGCTCGTCTATGCCATAACCGCTCAAATCCTGGGTCTGGAACTGCCGCGCCAGATTGCGCGCTGCAGTCTCGACATCAAACTGCCAATTGGCGATGCGCTTTACCGCGTAACCCGCAGCAGCCGGAAACTCCAGGTGCAGGTCATCGGGCAGCAGCACCTCTGCCGGCTTGAGCCGCTCCAGTTCACTGGGCAATGCATCGACGGCCGACTCCATCAGACGGAACTCACCCGATGCCAACGACAACCAAGCCAGGCCCAGGCGCCCCTTGATGGCATTCACCGCCAGCAACAGGTTGTCACGCTTGTCGTCCAGCAAGGCTGCATCCGTCAGGGTGCCGGGCGTGACTATACGTACCACCCTGCGTTCTACCGGCCCCTTGCTGGTAGCCGGGTCGCCAAACTGCTCGCAAATCGCCACCGACTCGCCCAGTTTCACCAGCCTGGCCAGGTATTGCTCCGCCGCGTGGTAGGGTATGCCCGCCATCTTGATGGGTATCCCGGCTGTCTGCCCCCGCGATGTCAGCGTAATGTCCAGCAGGCGCGCGGCCTTGACCGCATCGTCAAAGAACAGCTCGTAGAAATCGCCCATGCGGTAGAACATCAGCTTGTCCGGGTGCTGAGCCTTCAGCGCCAGGTACTGTTGCATCATGGGAGTGTGGGCAGGCGTATTCGACATGGACAGGGCATTTCAGAATGGCAAAGCCCGGCCTAGATTGGCCGGGCTTGCGATTATAGAGGCGAGACGCTGGTTTGGTGCTAACTCTGGCCCCTATCCTGGCAGTTTCGCTTGCCGCAGGCCGACAAGGCTAAGGCCGCACGATGAAACGACCATAAAAAACGCCACCGGGATACAGTGGCGTTCTGCGGCAAGCGTGGTGATCAGGCTTGCAGTGTCTGCAGCAATTGTGCGAACACCTTGGGGGTGCCGGCCACCACATTGCCACTTTCCATGAATCCAGCCTCTCCGCTCAGATCGGTGATCAAGCCACCGGCCTCCAGCACCAGCAGGCTGCCGGCGGCGATATCCCAGGGCGACAGGCCCAGCTCCCAGAAGGCATCGTAGCGGCCGCAGGCGATATAGGCCAGATCCAGCGCCGCAGCGCCTGGACGGCGCACGCCGGCCGACTTCTGCACCACATCACGGAACTGCTGCATATAAGCATCAAGCTTGGAGAAATCCGAATAAGGGAAGCCGGTGCAAATCAGGGCATCCGCCATTTCGCGGGTCTTGGACACCCGGATACGACGGTCATTCAGGAAAGCCCCTGCACCACGGGTAGCCGTAAACAGGTCGTTACGGTTGGGGTCGTAAATCACAGCCTGGCTGATCTGGCCACGATGCTCCAGCGCGATGGAGATGCAGTATTGCGGCACGCCGTGCAGGAAATTGGTGGTGCCATCCAATGGATCGATGATCCAGGTGTACTCGTTCTCGCCATGTGCGCCGCTCTCTTCCGCTAGAATGGCGTGCTTGGGGTACGCTTCCAGCAAGGTCTCGACGATGGCCTTCTCGGCGGCACGATCCACCTCGGTCACGAAGCTGTTGTGCTCTTTGCGCTCTACACGCAGTACGTCGAGGTTGTTGGAGGCGCGCTGTATGACGGAAGCGGCGCGGCGTGCGGCCTTGATGGCCGTGTTGAGCATCGGGTGCATGGCAATTCCTTGGGCAACGGTAATAGACTTCCCACCGAGGAACAATAGACCACGCGGCCAACGGGCGTTGGCAACAGGCACACGATGCGGCAGGAAGCAAAGATCAAATATAAACGGCGCCGATCAGAATCGACGCCGCTTTCATTCGTAATTCTACGCGAAGTCAGACAATGAATAAACCGGAAATCTCGCACCTGGATCGCGTACGCGTCGTGCTCTCGCACACCAGCTTGCCCCGCAATATCGGCAGCGTCGCCCGCGCCATGAAAACCATGGGCCTGAGCCGCCTCTACCTGGTCAACCCCAAACGCTTCCCCGATGACGAAGCGGTCACACTGGCCTCGCGGGCCGACGACATACTTGATCGAGCCATCGTCTGCAGCAGCCTGGAGGAAGCCCTGGCCGGCTGCACCCAGACGGTGGCGACTTGCCCACGGGTGCATGAATTGAGTGTCCCCCGGCATACACCACGGCAGATCGCGTCAGTCGTGCTGGAACGCGCCGCCATGGGCGAAGAAGTCGCGCTGGTGTTCGGCACCGAGATGTCGGGCCTCAGCAACGATGAAGTGCGCATGTGCAACCGCCTGGTCACCATCCCCACCAACCCCGACTATTCCTCGCTCAATCTGGCACAGGCAGTACAAATACTGGCATACGAGCTACGCTGCGCGGTAGACGACGACATCAGTCATTTGGAAGAAAAACCTGAGCTGGCCAGCCACGATGATATCGAGCGCTTTTACACCCACCTGGAACAGACCCTGGTGACGATATCCTTCCTCAACCCAGACAATCCCAAGCGCCTGATGCCCCGGCTGCGCCGCATGTTTGGCCGGATACAGCTGGAGAAGCTGGAAGTGGACATCTGGCGCGGCATCTTGAACGCTGCCAGCAAGCGTAGGGACGAGTAAGCGCTACTACCCAAGTCGCTTTGGCTTGGCTGGCTGCAGCAAAGAGCCTGTTCACGGTTTTTTCTACGGCGAAAAGACGTTGAACAGGCTCTAAGGCAAGACCGCCGGCACGACCAGCAGGCCAGCACGCAAGCCGTTCTTGACCTTGCGATTGGGGAATACAATGCGTGCGCCCTGCTCTTCCACCACAAAGCGATAGTCGCCGTCCTCAGCCAGCACATAGCCCGGTGCCAATTCGGTGAAGTTCTCCACTGCATCTTCCAGGTGCAGCGCAAAGTCATCGCTGTGCTTGACGACTTCGCGCGCCACCTTGAACAAGGCCGGTTGCCCATCACCGCCACAATGATCCAGCCGCTGGCCTTGGATCAAACGCCTAAGCTCGGCTTCCAGCCTATCCAGGTTGACACAGGCGTTTTGCCCGAAGGGCCTGGCCTTGCCCAGTTCCAGCGTAAAGCCATGGGCGCCGCAGTGACGCCGGGTGTAGTAGCTGAAGGTCGGCGAGGCTGCCGATTGCAGCAAGACAGCTTCAATGCCGCAGGCGCCCAGGCGGGCAATCTCGGTGGCATCAAAGGCCTGCTCGTGCGGATACGGATAGATGGCGAACTTCTCTATCCTGGAACCACGGATGGCCGTATGCAGATCGTAATGCAGCTTCCAGCGATCGGCCGAGCCCGCAAAGAAATCGCGGCAAACCCCTTCAAGCTCGCGTGCTCTGCAAGCGGCCGGCCCCTGCCCGGTCACGCTGGCAGGCTTACCAAACAGCCGGTTCAGGTCGTCGTCGAGATAGCGCTCATTGCGCCGCATAGCCTCCGGATTACCAAAGGCAAACAGCAGCCGTGCCTGCGCCAGCAATTGTCCATCCAGCAAGGCTTGCAGCAGTTTGGCCATCAATTCGACGGGGGCCGTCTCGTTCCCGTGTATGCCGCTGGAGATCAATACGTCAAACGCCGGCGCAGCAGGCTCTATCGCTAACAGGCCCTCGCCCAGCAGACTCAGCCTGGCGCCCTGGGCCAGGCTGGCAGGCAGTTGAGGTACGCGGCCAGCAAGCAGATCGGCAAGGTAGTCCATCCGCCCGCCTCTAGCCCAGTTGGAAGGGATAGACCGAACCCAGTTGCAATATCTGGGTCAGCTCGTCCAGCGCAGTGCGGCACTCCAGCAGCAATTGCGGGTCCGCCAGATCCTCGGCCCCCAGGCGGTCTCGGTAGTGTTTGTCCACCCAGTGATTGAGCGTGGTAAACAGCGTGTCGTTCATCAGCACGGCGGGGTTGACAGCAGCCAGCTCCCTGTCGCTCATGGCAACGCGCAAGCGCAGACAGGCCGGGCCGCCGCCATTCTGCATGGACTGCTTGAGATCGAACACCTTCACCTCATCGATGGGGCCACCGCTTTGGGTCAGTTTGCTGAGGTAGTGCCAGACTCGCTCGATATTGCGCGATTCCTCTGGCACCACAATGATCAGCTTGCCATCGGCCTTGCTCAGCAACTGGCTGTTGAAGAGGTAGGATTTGACCGCCTCCTCCACCGAGACTTCCGACTCCGGCACTTCTATGCCTATGAACTGACCACCCACAGCGGCCAGCTTGCGGCTCAACTCATCCAGAACGGCAGCTTGATCCAGAAAGGACTTCTCATGGTGGAACAGCACATTGCCATTGCCCACCGAGATGACGTCATTGTGGAATACACCCTTGTCTATGGTCTCGGGATCCTGCTGGGCATATACCACCTGTTCCGGTTTGAGGCCATGCAGACGGGCAATGGCCTGACTGGCCTCTAGCGTCTGGCGTGCGGGAAAGCGCGCCGGCTTGGGATAGCGGCTGTCGAAGGCTGCCTGACCAAATACAAAGAACTCCACGCCGGGCTTATCGTACTCGGCACAAAAACGGGTGTGGTTGGCCGCGCCCTCATCACCAAAATGCATCTGTGCCGGCAAGGCAGGATGGTGGGCAAAATGCCGCTCATCACGGAACATGGCCTGCAGGATGCGCCCAGTGGTCGGGTGTTCAATGGCACGGTGAAACTTGTTGTTCAGATTGGCCGGGGTGAAGTGCACCCGTCCATCGGCCGTATCGGCGCTGGGCGATACTGTCGCCGCATTGGCTGTCCACATGGTGGACGCCGACGAGCAGGCTGCCAGAATAGCAGGCGCCTCCTTGGCGGCATGGGCTATCACCTGCGCATCGCTGCCGGCGAAACCCAGCAAACGCAGTGTGGCCACGCTGGGCCGCTCGTGCGGCGCCAGCACGCCTTGCTTGAAACCGGCGTCGTGCAAGGCTTTCATCTTGGCCAAGCCCTGCTTGGCCGCCACCTTGGGATTGGCCGTCACGTTCTGGTTGCCGGTGGAGGCCACGTTGCCGTAAGAGAGACCGGCGTAGTTGTGGGTGGGGCCGACCAGGCCATCAAAGTTCGCTTCAAATGCGCTCATTGCTCTGTCCTTGTGTTCATTCAGGCTGCAACAGCCCTGTCAGTCTGTGCCATCGCCCCACCATCAGGGTAGCGCTGCATCCATTCCTCGCGTAGCACGCCGTAGGCCATGCCATCGTAATACTGGCCATCCACCACGCGGGCACGCCGGAATCGTGCCTCTTCCACAAACCCTACCTTGGTCGCAAGCCGCATCATGCCCTCGTTACCCGACCAGGTTCGCAAGTCCAGCCTTGCCAGCACCGGCATGGCTGCAAATAGATAGCTGCACCAACCTTGCAAGGCAATCTGGCCCAGGCCCTGGCCCCAGTGCGCCGGGTCGTACAGGACCAAGCCCACGCTCAGCCAGTGCGACTCTTCGCTTTGCCAATAACGGCTTACCTCACCGATAAACTGGTCATCGGCATCGGCTATCACCATGCCTTCCCTCACCGGGGGCCAGGTACCCATGGCTATGCGCTGCACCAGTCTAGCCTCACTGGCAGCCAAGGCAGCCGCATCCGGCAGCGGGTAGTACGGCCCGTCCAGGCGCTTCCAGGCATGTCCCGGCTGCATCCAGCCGCGCCAGAGCGGTACATCCTGCTGCTGCCAGTCGCGCAGGCTCAAGCCCTTAGCCATGGCAATCCGCATGACTTACATGCTCATGCCAACAGGCAGGCTGGCTGGCAACACCAAGTCTGGCGTTTCCAACCCGGCCACCGGATAGCTGCAATAGTCGGCCGCATAGTAGGCGCTAGCCCGGTGATTGCCACTGGCCCCCACTCCACCAAACGGCGCTGCGCTGGAAGCCCCTGTCAGCTGCTTGTTCCAGTTGACGATGCCGGCCCGGCTCTCTTGCCAGAACTGCTCGTACAAGGCCTTGCTGTCGGACAGCAGCCCCGCTGCCAAGCCGTAGCGGGTGGCGTTGGCCAATGCGATAGCCTCGTCAAAGTGCTGGTAGCGTTGTACCTTGAGCAAGGGGCCGAAATGCTCTTCATCACCCAGGTCGCTCACCTCAGACACATCGATGATGCCAGCCGACAGCAAGGCTGTGCCGGCTTCAAGCCGGCGCATCTGCAGCAAGGCCTTGCCGCCGCGTGCCAGCAGGGCCTCCTGCGCCTGTAGCAGATGGTCCGCCGCCGCCAGCGAGATCACCGCCCCCATAAAGGGCTCCTCGGCATCATCCCAGCGGCCGACCTTGAGCCTGGCCGCCACATCCACCAGTCGCGCCAGGAAAGCATCGCCCTCGGCGCTGCGGGGCACAATCAATCGCCGTGCGCAGGTACATCGCTGCCCGGCTGAGATAAAGGCCGACTGTATAGTCTGGAAAACGGCGGCATCGATATTGCCGACCTGCGCCACAATCAGCGGGTTATTGCCGCCCATCTCCAATGCCAGGATCTTGCCGGGTTGGCCGGCAAACTGCTTGTGCAGGTAGTGGCCGGTATTGCTGGAACCGGTAAAGAACAGGCCATCGATGCCCGCGTGACCAGCCAGTGCCACGCCGGTATCCTTGGCACCCTGCAGCAATTGCAGTACCCCAGCCGGCAAGCCTGCCTTTTCCCACAAGGCGACCGTCTGCTGCGCCACCATAGGGGCCAGCTCCGATGGCTTGAACAGCACAGCATTGCCCGCCAGCAAGGCCGGCACAATATGGCCATTGGGCAGGTGGCCAGGGAAGTTATACGGCCCGAACACGGCCACCACCCCGTGTGGCCGATGCCGCAGCACCGCCTGGGCATCACCCATGGTGCTTTCCTTCACGCCAGTACGTTCGTGGTAGCTCTTCACCGAAATATCGACCTTGCCTATCATGGTCTGCACTTCGGTCAACGCCTCCCAGCGCGGCTTACCGGTCTCGAGGCCGATGGCGTCTGCCAGTGCCGCCTTGTTTTCGTTCAGCAGCTCGGCAAACCGCCGCACAATCGCTTCCCGCTGGGCAAAACCCAGCTGGCGCCAGCGGGGAAAAGCAGCCCGTGCCGATTTGACAGCAATGTCCACCTGCTCAGCCGTAGCGGCCTGACCCTGCCACACGGGTGCCTGGCTGACAGGGTTTTTCGATGACAGCGCCTGCCCCTCGCCACCCACCCAATGGCCATCAATGAATTGCTGCGTCATGGTGTTCATCCTGTTCTCTGTCTTTGGTCATGGCATCAAGCCATTTCGTCATCCGGCGCTCCATGCCTATCCTGCCCTGGTAGCGCGGGCCATCATCCACCCATCCGGCCCGTTCATAGGCAGCAATCCCAGCCGGGTTATGCTCGTCGACACTCAGTACCAGCCTGGCCGTCTCGGGCCAGACAGCAAGCACGCATGCCGGCAAGGCCAGCAGCGCTTGTCGGCCCAGCCCCCGCCCCTGCACACGCATGTCCATTCTCAAGCCGGTAATGGCGACTGCATCGGCCGGTACCCAGGGAGCTGCCATGGCGCCGCGCCGTACCAGGCAGAAGCCAACTACCCTGCCCTCAAACAGGAAGGCCACACCGCGCAACAGCTCAGGGTCTGTCTCCTGGCATAGGGCTATCGCCTTCTCCACGGCGCCGCAAAACTCGACCTGCGCCTCGCTGATACGCAGTTCGGCTACAGCTTGGCGCTGCTCCTGGCTCAGGTGTTCCCACCAGCAAAGCGCTATCGTATGCATCCCTAGGCTCACTGCTTGCTGGACAAGGGCACGGCGCGTACGCTCGCCCCCGGTTCTATACCTAAACGCGCTATCACTTCGCGGGTCAGCGGCAGGCCCGCTGGCGTGGGCTCGGTCTGCGCCAGGCACACCCGGAAGTCGCCCAGTTGCCTGTTGGATATCAACCAGTTGCGGCCACGGGTCTCGTCTTCCGGCTTGGCCGTCAGTATCTGGCTATCACGCACGGCGCGGATATCGCCCAGTGCGGACTCGATAGTCGGGCCGGCGTCGAAGATGTCCACATATCCGTTATAGCGGAAGCCCTCGCCTTCCAGCATGGCCAGGGCTGGCCGGGTGTTGTCGTGCACCTTGCCGATGACGGCACGTGCCTCCTCGCTCAGAAAAGCGGTATAGACCGGATGTTGTGGCATCAGCTCGGCGATAAAGGACTTCTGGCCTATGCCGGTCAGATAGTCCGCTTCCGAGAAATCCATCTTGAAGAAATGCCGTCCCAGGCTCTCCCAGAACGGTGATCGTCCGCCCTCGTCCGACACACCCCGCATCTCCGCAATCACGCGCGGATTGAACCGCTCGGGGAACTCGGCCATAAACAGAAAACGGCTCTTTGACAGCAAGCTGCCGTTGTTGTCACGCCGGTATTCCGACTGCAGGAACAAAGAACACAGCTCAGCCGCGCCAGTCAGGTCATTGGTCAGAAACAGGGTATCGAGCTTGCGATACACACCGATTTCCCGCGAGCTGTGTACCGACAAGCCGACACGATAGTTGTACCAGGGCTCATTGCCGCCCACGGCGCCTTCAATACCGCAGATCCCAGCCACATGGCCTTGCGCCGTATCGTCTTCCAGCACGAACACAAAGCTCGACTCCGCCGGGTCCGGCTCGCCAGCAATGGCCTGCAAGGAGCTGTCTATACGGCGGGTAAGCCGCTCTTCATTGACCGGCAGTGTCGTTACCCCCACCCCGGTGCTGCGTGCCAGCTGCATCAGTGCCGCAAGGTCTTCACGGCGTATGGAACGTACCAGCATAGTCTGTATCCTCACAGCGGCGCGATGCGCACCGTCTCTCCATCTTGCAGTGCCAGGGCCGTCATCACTGCCAAAGGCAGCCTGATTTCGTCACCCGCCAGTTCAGCCTCGGCAACCGTGGCGCGGAAATCCTCCAGGCGAGTGGTGGCCACCAGGAAGGGCGTACTGCCACCGGCGCCGGTCCTGGCCTGCGCCAGCCGACTCTGTGCCACCGTGCGTATGCTGGACGTGCGGGCATGCAGCGTCGGGCCACCGTCAAAAATATCGATATAGTTTTCGGTCTCGAAGCCTTCGCGCAGCAGTACATCGAAAGGCACTTCCGAGTCCGTGCTGACCTGCCCCATGGCAGTCTGTGCCTCGTCACTGAGCAAAGGCACGTAGATGGGATGCTGCGGCATCAGCTCGGCAATGAATTTACGTCCCTTCACACCACAGTAGAACTCGGCATCCTGGTAGCCGATACCAAAGAACACCTGTCCTACCGAATCCCAGAATGGGCTGGTGCCATCGGGCCGGTTCACCCCCAGCATCTCCGAGACCACGCCCTCGGCAAACCGCGCCGGCCATTGCGCCAGGAACAGCAAGCGTCCCCGTGAGAGCAGATCGCTCCAGCGGCTGAAGTCCAGCTCATCGCGGCAGTAAAAGCCCGTCAGCAGCGTATTGCCCGTCAGGTCATGGCATAGCGACAGTGCGTGTATCTTGTTGTGTATGCCTAGGCCGGGTGACGCGTGGATGAGGGTCTCGTTCCGATAGCTGTAGAACGGCTCGCTGAAACCAGCCGATGCCACCAGGCCGGAGACGCCGACCAAGGCCTTGCTGTCGGTATCCTCCAGCACGAAGAGATAGCTTTCCTCGCCATGGAAACCCACATCAGCCGCCATGGAGTCCATGGATGCCTGGATACGACGATAGAGTGCATCACGATTGGCCGGCAGCGAGGTCACCCCTACCGGGCTTTCCTGGGCAAGCAGCTCAACACCGGGCAAATCGGCCAATCGGCTGGAACGAAGCACTAGCACCCTACGGTCTCCTCATCTGGAACTGCCAACAAACTCCGCATCGCGGCGCTGGTCTGGTGTGCGCAACAGCGCCGTCGCTGGGTTAGAGCGACAACACTGGTACAGCTTAGTCAGCCGCGCTTGGTTGAAAGCGGCTCCCCACAAGCATCACCTGAGCCTTGGGCGTGCGGGCCGCTTCCTGTCGTTATGATGCGTTAGCGCCCTGCAATCTCGTTTACCGCCTGCTCAAAGCGGTCAAGGCCCTCATCGATATCGGTGTCGGCAATCACCAGGCTGGGTGCAAAGCGCACTACATCCGGCCCGGCTTGCAGCACCATCACGCCGGCCTTGGCGGCTGCCGTCATGAAATCCTTGGCGCGGCCCTTATAGGGTTCGGCCAGCACCGCACCAATCAGCAAGCCCATGCCACGCACCTGCTGGAAGACCCCGGTCTTGTCGCCTATGGCCGTCAGGCGGCTGACAAAGCGCTCATGCTTGGCACGGATGCCGGCCAGCACTTCCGGGGTGTTGACCACATCAATCACCGCCTCTGCCACCGCACAGGCCAGCGGATTGCCACCATAGGTGGACCCATGGGTACCCACGGCAAAATGCTGGGCTACCGCCTCGGTGGTGAGCATCGCACCGATAGGGAAACCGCCACCGAGAGATTTGGCCGAGGTCAGGATATCGGGCGTGACACCGTATTCCATATAGGCATAGAGCGAGCCGCTACGGCCCACACCCGTTTGTACTTCATCAAAGACCAGCAGCGCCTTGTGCTGATCGCACAGTTCACGCACACCCTTGAGATAGTCGGCAGTCGCCGGCAATACACCACCCTCGCCCTGTATGGGCTCGATCACCACCGCAGCAGTCTTGTCAGAGATGGCGGCCTTGAGTGCAGCCAAGTCGTTGTAGGGTATGTGGGTCACGCCCTGGGGACGAGGACCAAAGCCATCGGAGTACTTGGGTTGGCCACCCACGGTCACGGTAAAGAAAGTCCGGCCATGGAAGGAATTGGTGGTCGAAATGATCTCGTGCTTGTCGGCACCCGCCGTATCGATCGCCCACTTACGCGCCAACTTGAACGCGGCCTCGTTGGCTTCAGCGCCAGAGTTGCAGAAGAACACCCGGTCGGCAAAGGTCGCCTCCACCAGCTTGCCGGCCAGGCGCAAGGCCGGCTCGTTGGTCAGGGTGTTGGAGACATGCCAGAGCTTTTGGGCCTGCTCGGTCAGCGCCTTCACCAATGCCGGGTGAGCATGGCCCAGCGCGTTCACTGCAATGCCGCCAGCAAAGTCCACATACTCACGCCCTTGCTGATCCCACAGGCGAGCCCCTTCGCCACGCACGGGTATGTAATCGGCAGGTGCGTAGTTAGGCACCATGAACTGGTCGAAATCGGCACGGCTAACGGTTTGGCTCACGGGAGCATCCTTTCAGGCTTTTGCGGATATGGGAGTCATTCTAGGGAAGTCGCAGCGGCGTGGATTCCGGTATTGCGACATCTTCGTAATGGGTTCAGGCCCATTATGGGCTGCTGGGCGTATCTTGCGACTCACTCTTTACCGTACCGCGCTGCCTATCCTCGCGCGGGGTGGTATCAAAATGATTACGGTAGGCGCTGGAAAAATGCGGGCCGCTGGAAAAACCGCAACTCAGGCCTATCTGAATGATGGATTTGGCGGTTTGCCGCAGCATCTGGCGGGCCCGGTTAAGTCGCAGTTCCAGGTAATACTGCGATGGCACGCTGTCGAGGTGCTGCTTGAACAGGCGCTCCAGCTGCCGCCGCGAAACACAGACATGCTGGGCAATCTCATCCGTCGTCAGGGGCTCTTCCAGATTGGCCTCCATCAGCATGACGGCCTGCACCAGCTTGGGCTGATTGCTGCCCACCCGGTTTTTCAACGGTATGCGCTGCCGGTCATCACGGCCGCGAATACGCTCCAGCAGCAGGTTCTCTGCCACCGATGCCATCAGATCGGCGCCGTGCTGCCGTGCGGCCAGGTGCAGAAACAGATCGACCACCGCCACACCGCCACCACAGGTGGCGCGATCACGGTCCACCTCGAACAAGGCAGTCGAGGCCACGACTTGCGGGTAGCGCTCAGAAAACACCTCCAGCAGCGACCAATGCAGGGTCGCCCTGCAACCATTGAGCAAGCCCGCCGCCGCCAGCCAGAACGCGCCTGCATGCCATGCCCCCAGCAGGCAGCGCTGGCGCCCAAGCTGGGCCAGGCCGCTGACCACAGGGTCGGTCATATTCAATGGCTTGGGTAGGTCGGATGCCGCCACAAACAGCACGGCAAGCGGCTGTGCCGGATCAAACACCGCGTCCACCGGCTGCAGGCGGCCGTGTCGCGACATCACTGGATTGCCATCCTGCGACAACAGCCTGACCTGATACAGCACACTACCGGTGAGGCGGTTGATCTCGCCACTGCAATCGAGCAGCAGGCCCAGCTCGCTGGCCGAGAAGCCGGGCAGCAGCAGCACACTCAATGTCTGCGTGGCGGGCTTATCGGCATAGTCAAACATGGAGGGCTACTTGAGGCTGCCCGACAGGAACTGCTTGAGGCGCTCGCTGGTCGGGTTGACCAGCACCTCCTTGGGATTCCCCTGTTCTTCTATGCGCCCCTGATGCAGGAAAATCACATGGTTGGAGACCTCACGGGCAAAGGCCATTTCATGTGTCACCACCACCATGGTGCGGCCTTCCTCAGCCAGCGACTTCATCACGCGCAACACCTCACCCACCAACTCAGGGTCTAGCGCCGAAGTCGGTTCGTCGAACAGCATGACCTCCGGCTCTACAGCCAGCGCACGGGCTATGGCCACGCGCTGCTGCTGTCCGCCCGACATATGGGCCGGGTATTTGTCTTCCACGTTCTTCAGGCCGACCTTATCCAGGTATTTGCGTGCCCGCTCCACCGCCTCGGTCCGGCTAACCCCCAGCACATTGACAGGGGCCTCGATGATGTTCTGCAGCACTGTCATGTGTGCCCACAGATTGAAATGCTGGAACACCATGGCCAGCTTGGCGCGCATCATCTGCAATTGGCGTTCGTCGGCGGCCTTGAACATGCCGTCCTTGGCCGTCACCAGCTTCATTTCCTCGCCAGCCACCGTGATCCGGCCGGCATGCGGCCGTTCCAGCATATTGATGCAACGCAGGAAGGTGCTCTTGCCCGATCCGCTGGAACCGATGATGCTGATCACGTCCCCGCCATGGGCTGTCAGCGACACGCCTTTCAGCACTTCGTGGCTGCCATAGCTTTTGTGCAGGTCTTCAACTTGAAGCTTGATACTCACGGTTGTCTCCGTCGCAGATGATCTGGGCCGGCGCGCTAGCTGCACCAGCCCTGGGTATGGGGGTTCAGGCGCTCAGCAGATAGCCACTGCGGAAGGCCACCTTGCCGGCCACCTTGCACAGGTCCATGCCGGTGGTGGCATAGCGCACAATGCCGCGGGCGTAGAGGACACCGCTCACCGAGGCCGTCACCGAGGTCACCGTGTCGGTCAGCGGGTCAATGACGTCCACCACCACCTCTCCCGCCTCGATATAGTCACCAGCTTGGCGGTGGAACGCCACTACACCCGCATGGGGTGCGTGCAAGGTCTCCGACCCCGCCAGGGGTGTTGCCTCACACAATGCCGCCGGCATGGCAGGCGGATCGCCAGCCACCACACCGCGATGCTGCAGGAAGGCAATCAGATTGTCTGCATCCTGCGCCGCCACCGGGTGGTAAACATCGGTATTGCCACGCAATTCCACCGTGGCTGAAAAACAGGCCTGTGGAATGGGATAGCGGCCCGCATGGCGTTCGGCCAGTTGCCACCAGTGGCCACTGAGCGCCTCATCAAATGAAGCGCCACCCGAGCCCTTGGCCAATAGCACAGCCTGCGCACCCAGGTAACGACACAAGGGCTCGGCCTGCTCCAGGCAAGGCGTCTCGGTATACACATGCAATACCGCTTCAAAATCACAGTGCAGGTCCAGCACGACATCGGCGTCGTAAGCCAGGCTGACCAGTATCTGGCGCAAGGACTGCAACTCCGTTGCCGGCTTGATGCGACCAAGCGCATCACCCATGGCGGCACGTATGGCCCGCTTGTTGGCCTCGGCATCCTGCCCCAGTCTGGCGGCAATGCCTTCACCCAGCAAAGCCAGGAAATCCGGATAGTGGCGGTTGAAATTCTCGCTGCTGGCAAACTCGAACCGCCCCAGTTGTCCATGCATGAGGGTCTGGTCCAGCCCGATGGGGTTGGCCACCGGCACCACCACCACCTCACCGCGCAGCAGCCCCTGCGCCTCCAGCACCGCCAGGCGCTGCTTCAGGTGGTGCAGTACCAGCATGCCGGGCAATTCGTCGGCATGCAGGCTGGCCTGCAAATACACTTTCTGCCCGGCACCAGGCGTGCCGTAATGAAAGCTCAGCAGCTCGCGGTGCGTGCCCACGCTGGGTGAGAGCAAGGCATGACGTCTGATTTCCATGGCTCAGGCCTTTCGCGGTTGCAGATAAGCCAGCCAACGGCGTTCCGCCAGCTTGAAGCACCAGACCAGGGTAAATGTCAGCACCAGATAGATGGCGCCCGCCGTGATAAAGGCCTCAAATGGCAGATAGAAGTCCGAGTACACACTGCGCGCAGCACCCGTGATATCCATCAATGCCGGCACCGTGCTGGCCAGCGAAGTGCCGTGCAGCATCATGATGACCTCATTGGAATACGCCGGCAGGGTACGGCGCAGCGCCGATGGCAGCACGATGCGCCACATCAGCTGGCGGCGGCTCATGCCCATGGCACGGGCCGCCTCTATCTCGCCATGGTTGGTGTCGCGTATCGCGCCCGCCAGCATCTCGGTGGTGTAGGCGCAGGTATTGAGGGTAAATGCCAGCACGCAACAGAACAGCGCATCCTTGAACGGTATGAGCAACGGCACCGTATCCCAGTTGGACTGGACGAACTCCAGCTGCGCCACGCCGTAGTAGATCAGGTAGACCTGGATCAGCATGGGCGTGCCACGCATCACATAGGTGTACAGCCACACCGGTGTGGAGAGCCACTTGTTGCGGGAGACCCGCATGATGGCCATGGGTATGGACAGCACGGCACCGATGGTGACCGAGATAAACAGCAGCTTGAGGCTGACCAGAATGCCTTGGCCGAACAGCTTGAGCGTAGCCGGCTCAAAAATGACTTCGAATTGCATCAGAACTCTCCCCGGCGTACGCCCATGGAGTAACGCTTATCCAGTTGCTTCAGCACGATCAGCGACACGGTTGTGATCGCCAGGTAGATAGCACCGGTGAACAGGAAGAACAGCATGGGTGCCAGTGGCGTCACATCACGGGCGGCTGAAGCCGCCTGCTTGGCCAGCATGGTCATGTCCGGCAGGCCAAGGATGGATACCAGCGCCGTGGCCTTGATCAGCACCAGCCAGTTGTTGGTGAAGCTGGGCAGGGCCAGCCTGATCATCTGCGGCACGGTGATATGGAAAAACACCCGCGACTTGCTCATGCCGAAGGCGTAGCCGGCCTCCATCTGCCCCTTGGGTATGGCCATGATGGCGCCCCGAAAGGTTTCAGTCATGTAGGCGCCATAAATGAAGCCTATGGTAAGCACGCCAGCGAGGAAGGGATTGATCTCGATGTATTCCTCGTAACCTACCAGCTCCAGGCCCTTGTTCAACAGTATCTGGCCGCCGTAGAAAATCAGCAGCATCAGCACCAGGTCGGGAATGCCGCGTATCACTGTGGAATAAATGCCAGCCAGCCAGTTCAGCGGCTTGCTCTGCGCCAACTTGGCCGTTGCGCCAAGCAGGCCCAACACCACGGCCACGGCCAGCGAACCCAGTGCCACTTCCATCGTGAGCACCGAACCCTTGAGAATATTGACTATGTACTCTTCCATCGATTGATCTCTGTACCGCTTGCGGGAATGCGGCTTTGGGGGTGGGGCGTAACCAAGGGTATGCCTGTCGCGGTGCTACGGCGAGCAAAACGACATCAGGACAAACCCGTATGCGGGCGTGCCGCAAGAATCAAGGATAGGACGAGAGACGAAAACGGCGCAATCCCAACCTGGGAGCGGTGAAGCCCCCTTCTGATTGCGCCGTCCTTGCGATCAAACGCGTATGGGCTTAGCCGCCCCAGACTTCAAAGTTGAAGTACTTGTCGTTGATCTTCTTCCAGGTGCCGTTTGCACGGATATTCTTGATGCCCTTGTTCAAGGCATCGCGCAGATCGGTATCGCTCTTACGGATAGCGATGCCGGCACCTTCGCCGAAATACTTCTTGTCGTTCAGGATAGGACCAACAAAGCCCCAGCCCTTGCCATCAGCGGTCTTGAGGAAGCCTTCATACACTTCCACGCTGTCGGCCACGGTGCCATCCAGGCGACCGGACTTGATATCGAGGTAGACCTGATCCTGAGCCTCGTAGGGAACGATCACGGCACCGGAGGCTTCCAGTTCACCCTTGGCGTACTTCTCCTGGGTCGAACCCTTCAGCACGCCGATCTTCTTGCCCTTGAGTTCGGCCGGCACGTTCTTGATGGTGCCCAGCTTCACAACAATGCGCGAAGGCGTGTTGTAGTACTTGCCAGTGAAGTCCACGGCCTTCTTGCGGTCTTCGGTGATGGACATCGAGGAAATGATGGCATCGTACTTCTTGGCGTTCAGGCCAGGGATCATGCCGTCCCAGGCTTGCTCAACGAACACGCACTTGGCCTTCATTTCGGCGCACAGTGCATTGGCAATATCCACATCGAAACCGGTGGGCTTGCCATCGGGCGTCTTGTAGGTGAAAGGCTTGTAGGTAGCGTCGATAGCAACGCGAACTTCCTTCCATTCCTTGGCCGAAGCGGCCACGGACAGCGCCAGTGCGATCGCACCAAACAGCGCGGTTTTCTTCATTGCCTTACTCCTCGTTCTTGGATGAGTGTGGAAACCGGCGAAGCCAACATTGCGGCCTCGGAGAAACCGGAACCGGCGCTGATTGTAATCCGCCCTTTCGACCTACACCATTGCTGGAATGCGACATCTTCGTACAGCAGTGCAAATACCCCTAAACAGGTGCAACAAAACGGTGCAAAAGGTAGTCTTAGCGCCCCAGTATTGCCCTGCGACGGGGCGCGGCTATAACAAAGTGTCGCATCCCCTAATACTGGTAATCGTCGCGTCGGCGCTACAATGTCGTCGCGCTTGCCAAGAATCCCTTGCAAGGGAGCGGCAATCAAACAAGCGATTGCTCAAAAAGTGCATCGCTCGCAGTCCAACAGGAGACAACCCAAGATGCAAACCTTCCACGCCAGCCTCTTAGCAGACATCCAGCGCCATGCCGATGCGCGGGAGGCCGGACCGGTCAACCTCACCTCGCTGATCCAGAACTACTACGCCGATACCGATGCTCATGATCTTGCCCGCCGCGATGCGCAGGACTGGTACGGTGCCGTGCTCGCCCACCTGAAACTGGCGGCCACGCGCAAGGCGGGCGAGGCGCAGGTACGCGTCTACAACCCCAGCTTTGACGACCACCGCTGGCAGACCAGCCACACCGTGATCGAACTGGTGAATGACGACAAGCCTTTCCTGGTCGATACCGTCAGCCTGGCGCTGAATCGCCTGGGCTACGGCATACACCTGATCATCCATCCGGTGCTCAAGGTCACGCGTAACAAGGCCGGCAAGCTGGACGAACTGGGCGCAGGCCAACCCGAATCGTGGATACATCTGGAGATCGACCGTATCAGCGACAAGGCCAAGCTGGACGAGATCAAGGCTGAGCTGCTGAAGGTGCTGAGCCAGCTCAAGGACTGCGTGGAAGACTTTGACGGCATGGCCAAACGGCTCGCCGAAGTACACGCCGAGCTGACCAAGTGCAAGCCGGCAGTAGAAAAGGCCGAGTGGCAAGAGGCCTTGTCCTACCTGGAATGGCTGCAGGATGACCATTTCGTCTTCCTGGGCTATCGCGATTACGACCTGACCGACAGCAAGGAAGGCGTGCAGCTGACCATCGTCAAGGGCTCTGGCCTGGGCCTGTTGCGCGGCGAGACCCGTGGCGCCCATTCGGCCAGCTTTGCCGCGCTACCCGCCGATATCCGCGCGCTGGCACGTGACAAGACCCCGTTGCTGCTGACCAAGACCAACTCCCGCTCGACCGTGCATCGTGGCGCCTACCTCGACTGCGTCGGCCTCAAGCGCTATGACAGCAAGGGCAATGTCACGGGTGAGCGCCGCTTCCTGGGCCTTTACACAGCCAAGGCATACAACACACCACCGCACCAGATCCCGGTTCTGCGCCGCAAGATCGATGCCGTGATGGCCGCCAGCCAGGTTGCCGCCAGCAGCCACAAAGGCAAGACCCTGCTCAACGTGCTGGAAACCTACCCGCGCGACGAGTTGCTGGAGATCAGCGAATCCGCCCTGGGCGAAATCTCGCTGGGCATCGTCAGCCTGCAGGAGCGCAACCAGGTTCGTGCCTTCATCCGCGAAGACCTCTATCGCCGCTACGTCTCGGCCCTGGTCTACCTGCCACGGGATAACTACAACACCGATGTGCGGGTAAAGATGCAGCAATTGCTGCTGAATGCTTTCAACGGCACCTCGGCCGAATTCAACGTCATGCTGTCGGACTCGGTACTGGCCCGCATCCAATTCATCGTCCGCACGCCAACAGGCTCCAGCCTGCCCGATTACGACCCGCGCGAGATCGAAGCCAATATCGCCCAGGCCACACGGCGCTGGACCGACGACCTGCAGCTCAACCTCGCCAGCCATGCCGGCGAAGAGCGTGGCATGGCTTTGCATGCCAAGTACGCCCGCGCCTTTGCTGCAGCCTACTACGCCGACTACGACGCCCGTACCGCCGTCAGCGATATCGAAAAGATTGAGCAGGCACTGGCTGGCAAGAGCCTGACCATGAAGTTGATGGATGCCAGCCTGGCCGACCCCACCCTGCATCGCTTCAAGATTTTCCGCGAAGACCCGATTGCGCTCAGCGACAGCCTGCCCGTACTGGAAAACATGGGCGTACGCGTGATAGAGGAACAGCCCTACACGCTGAAGTTCGCCGACGGCGGCCGCGCCTGGGTAACCGACATCGCCATCAAGCTGCCGATATCTGGCCTGCTGGACGAAGACGAAACCCGCAATGCCTTCCAGCAGGGCTTTGCCGCCATCTTCGAAGGCCATGCCGAGAATGACCGCTTCAACAAGCTGATCCTGCTGGCTGGCCTCAGCTGGCGCGAAGTCGTGCTGCTGCGCGCCTACGCCAAATACCTCAAGCAGATCGGCCTCAATTACAGCCTGGATCACATTGCTGAGCGCCTGGGGCATTTCCGCGAGATCGCCCGCGACCTGGCCACGCTGTTCCTGTCCTTGCACGATCCCAAGCAAAAGCAGGTCAAGCAGGTTGCTGCGCTCAGCGCCAAGATCAAGGAAGCCTTGGCCCAGGTGCCCAGCATCGACGACGAGCGCATCCTGTCCGGTTTCTTCCACACCATTTCCGCCACCTTGCGGACTAACTTCTTCCAGCCAGGCCCGGCGGGCGAGGTCAAGGACTACATCAGCTTCAAGTTCGAAAGCGCCAAGATCCCCAACATGCCGCAGCCTGTGCCGCTGTATGAGATCTTTGTCTACTCACCACGCGTGGAAGGCATCCACTTGCGCTTCGGCAAGGTGGCCCGTGGCGGCCTGCGCTGGTCCGACCGCAAGGAAGATTTCCGCACCGAAGTGCTGGGCTTGGTCAAGGCACAGCAGGTCAAGAACACCGTTATCGTGCCGGTAGGCTCCAAGGGCGGCTTTGTGCTCAAGCAAGCGCCGACCGAACGCGAGGCCTATCAGGCCGAAGGCGTCGCCTGCTACAAGACCTTTATCCGTGGTCTGCTGGATCTGACCGACAACCTGGTCGATGGCAAGGTCGTCCCACCCAAGGCTGTACATCGCCTGGATGCAGATGATCCCTACCTGGTGGTCGCCGCAGACAAGGGCACGGCCACCTTCTCCGACATCGCCAATGGCGTATCGCAGGAATATGGCTTCTGGCTGGACGATGCCTTTGCTTCCGGTGGCTCGGTTGGCTACGACCACAAGAAGATGGGTATCACTGCCAAGGGTGCCTGGGAATCGGTCAAGCGCCATTTCCGTGAAATGGGCCACGACACCCAGAAGCAACCCTTCACCGTGGTCGGCATCGGTGACCTGATGGGCGACGTGTTCGGCAACGGTATGCTGCTGTCCGAGCAGATCAAGCTGGTCGCCGCCTTCAACCACCTGCATATCTTCCTGGACCCCAATCCCGATACCGCCAAGAGCTTCAAGGAACGTTCGCGCATGTTCGCCCTGCCCCGCTCCAGCTGGGAAGACTACGACAAGAAGACGCTGTCCAAGGGCGGCGGCATCTACTCGCGCAGTGCCAAGTCCATCCCGCTGTCGCCGGAAATCCGCAAGGTGCTCGACATCACCGACGAAGCACTGGCGCCTAACGACCTGATCCGCGCCATCCTCAAGGCACCGGTAGACCTGCTGTACAACGGCGGCATAGGCACCTACTTCAAGTCCAGCAGCCAAAGCCACGCCGAGGCCAGCGACCGCAGCAACGATGCACTGCGCATAGACGGCCGTGAAATCCGTGCCCGCGTGATAGGTGAAGGCGGCAACCTGGGCTTTACCCAACTGGGGCGTGTGGAATACGCCCTCAGCGGCGGCCATATCTGTACCGATGCCATCGACAACTCGGCCGGCGTGGATTGCTCCGATCACGAAGTCAATATCAAGATCCTGCTGGGCCGCCTGGTACAGGCGGGCGACATGACGCTGAAACAGCGCAATGCCCTGCTGGCCGAGATGACGGACAATGTGGGTGAGCTGGTACTGCGCGACAACTACCTGCAGACCGCCGCCATCAGCCTGGAACTGAAGCAGGCCAAGTCGCTGCTGAGCGTGCATGGTCGCTTCATGCAGTCGCTGGAACGCGCAGGCCGCCTCAGCCGCCGTATCGAGTACCTCCCCAACGATGCACTGCTGGCCGAGCGCCAGGCTGCCGGCCAGGGTATGACCAGCCCGGAATTGGCCGTATTGCTTGCCTATGCCAAGCTGGGCCTGTTCGACCAACTGCTGGCTTCGCCCCTGCCCGCCATGAAGGAATGGGATGAGCTGCTGTCGGGCTACTTCCCCACCAAGATGGCCGACAAGTTCAAGAAGCAGCTGCCCAGCCATCCGCTGCGCAGCGAGATCGTGGCCACCGTGCTCACCAACGAGTGCGTCAACCGCATGGGCATCAGCTTCGTATTCCGTGTAGCCGAGGAAACCAATGCCACGCCCGCCGAAATCGTGCATGCCTGGAGTGTGGCCAGCCGTTTGATGCAGGCAGACAAGCTGTGGGCCGAGCTGGAGGCTCTGGACAATGTTGTGCCAACCACCACCCAGTACGATCTGATGCTGGAAGTGCGCAAACAGCTGGAACGCGTGGCCCGCTGGGTACTGCGTGTACAGCTGACCGAAGCCGATGCCGACAAGCGTCTGGTGCAGCTTACCGACGAAATCCCCACCCTGCTGCCCAAGCTGGACAAGTGGGTGGCCGACAAGGCCAATTTCGCCAGTGCCCGCGAACGACTCAAGGCTGCGGGCGTCAAGGCTGAGCTGGCTGGCCGCGTGGTGTATCTGGATGCTGTACTGGCCCTGCTGGACATCGCCCGCCTGGCCCGCGAAAGCAAGGCCAGCGTGGAGGATGTCGCCCAGGCCTACTTCAAGCTGGAAGGCGCACTGCAGATAGACTGGCTGCGCGAGGTGGTAGACGGCTTGCCCCGCGACAACCGCTGGCAAACCCTGGCCCGTATGGCACTGCGTGATGAGCTTTACCGCGAACACGCCGGCCTGACTGCACGGGTACTGACAGGCACCGGCACGGTACAAAAGCGGGTGGACGCCTGGCTCAAGGCACGCGAAGTGGCGCTGGAGCACGTAGGCCGCATGTTCGAGGAATTGCGTGTCGCCACGCCAGACCTCGCCATGCTGTCCGCCGCCATGCGCGAGATACGCAACCGCCTGGCTGCCTAAGCAGCGCAACAAGCAGCTCGATCAAGCCCCTCGGTAGTACCGGGGGGCTTTTTCATTACCAGCCGCGAGCCAGATCGCGCTTGATGTCGTCGATATGCTCCAGCCCAACCGAGATACGTATCAGGCCTTGGGTAATACCTGCCGCCGCCTTGACCTCGGGCGAGATGCGGCCATGGGTCGTGGTATAGGGATGCGTGATGGTGGTCTTCACGTCGCCCAGGTTGGCCGTGCGGCTAAGCAGTTGCACGCTATCCACCAGGCGCCACGCTGCCTCCTGGCCACCTTTGACCTCGAACGAGACTATGCCGCCGCCGCCAGACTGCTGCCGCTTGGCCAGCTCATGCTGCGGATGCGAAGGCAAACCGGGGTAGTACACACGCTCGATGGCCGCTTGTGTCTCCAGCCACTGCGCCAGGGCCAGCGCGTTCTCGCAGTGGGCACGCATGCGCAGGCCTAGCGTCTCCAGCCCCTTGACCAGTACCCAGGCGTTGAAGGCGCTCAGGGTGGGGCCGGCAGTGCGCAAAAATTGGTAAATCGGTTCGATCAAGGCTTTGCTCCCCACGACCGCGCCACCCAGCACCCGCCCCTGACCATCAAGGTATTTGGTAGCGGAATGGATCACCAGATCGGCCCCCAAGGCAATGGGACGCTGCAAGGCCGGCGAGCAGAAGCAATTGTCCACCACCATGATGGCACCGTGCCTATGGGCCACTGCAGAAATAGCAGCAATATCGGCAATTTCGGTCAGCGGGTTGGACGGGGTTTCCAGGAAGAACAACCTGGTCTCCGGCCGCACGGCGGCATCCCAGGCGGCTGGGTCGGTAGGCGGCACAAAGCTGCTGCTCACACCAAACTTGGCCAGCCAGTTGGAAAACAACTGAATGGTGGCACCAAACATACCGCTGGACGCCAGGATATGATCCCCCGCCTTGAGGTGCCCCATGCATAGCGCCAGAATGGCCGACATACCGCTGGCCGTCGCCACGGCAGCCTCTGCCCCTTCCAATGCGGCCAGCCTGTCTTGGAACAGCGTCACGGTTGGATTGGTAAAGCGCGAATAGATGAAACCCGGCTCGGCCCCGGTAAAGCGGGCTGCAGCCTGGGCGGCATTGTCGGCCACAAAGCTGGAAGTCAGGTAGAGCGCCTCGGCATGTTCACCAAACTGGCTGCGCTCTTGCCCCGCACGTATGGCCAGGGTTTCCAGCTGATAGTCGAAATCATCGGTCATGGTGTTTGGGCTCCTGAGGTGAGGTTTTTTTATCGCGCCATGGCTGCACAAACAACAGGCACGGTTGTTTAAAAGAGGTGACGACTGTCCGCCCTGGCGACACTAACCCACGGCCAGCTTGACGCCAAACAGGATGAAAACGGCGCCCAATAGGCGGTTCACCCACAGGGCATAGTGCGGTGCCTCATCCAGATGACGCAGGATAAAGCCGGCACCGACGATCAACACGGCCTGATAGATGCAGTTGAGACCGATAAAGACCGCGCCCAACACGGCAAAGGCCCAGACACTGGCGCCCGGCGGCACGAACTGGGGGAAAAACGCCATGAAGAAAACGACCGCCTTGGGGTTGAGCAAGGTCACCAGCAGGCTGCGACGAAATGGACTGCCCTGCCCCGGGCCGCTGACGGCCAGGCCCTGCTCCTTGGACAGCAGGCTCTTGATACCCAGCCAAACCAGATAAGCCCCGCCACCATACTTGAGCAGGTTGAATGCCATGGGATTGGAGGCCAGCAGGGTGGCCGCGCCTATGGCGGCCGCTGCCAGCAGGATGGCATCACCGGTGCTGGTGCCTGCCAGGGCGGCAAAGCCTGCCCGGCGCGAGGCGGTGGCAGAGCCCAGTATGGCCAGGGTGCCGGGGCCAGGTGAGAGTATCAGCAGGGTGGAGGCAACCAGAAAAGCGGGAAAGTCGGTGATACCGAGCATAAGACAGGCGTCCATTGATCATGGCCGCACAGTGTAGCGCAGCCATCAGGCTTGGCCTCATGGCGCTTGCTTACTTCCAAATAGCCAATCCTGCCGTGGCAGCGGCTCATGCCAGTTTGATCTGGTCGTCCACCAGCCGCACCCGACCGCCATTCTTGTCTTCAACTATCTGTAGCAGTTTCTGCCCTATCTGCAGGTTCACCCCGCCATGTATGCGGCGCGGCGCATCGATATAAGCACCATCAGCCAGCTCCATCTGCTCGGCCAGCTCGGCCAGACGCGCATCCATGGCCTTGATCTCGCCTTCGAATGTCTCCTTGGTATGCTCCGCCTTCTCACGCATCCCCCCCACCGCCTTGGCCGGGTTCTGCTCAAAGAAGGTCAGCAATTGCTTCAGCTTGGCCAGTTCTTCCATCTTGCGTTTGCGCTGTACTTCCACGCCGCTGCGTTCGGCATTCAGGTAGGGATTGAAACCCACCTGCACCACCGTGGGTACGCCCGAAGGCGACCCTATGACAGGCGACCGCACCAGCAGGTGGGCGCGTGCCCGCCCCCCTATCAGGCTGCCCTGGTTGCTGCCGGGCTTGCCCACCATGATGCTTTCACCCGCCGTCAGCTCGCTTTGCCGTATGCCGCCATCAGCCTGTATGGCCTTGCCCGCCTCGATCACCGCATGCTCGATGAACTTGGCCTGTACCGTGCCATTGCAATGGATACGGGCAGTTTCCACCGGGCCATCCGTCCCCCCGCTGGTGGATTCCGATTTCCCAATGATCCCGCCCTTGACCACGACATTGCCGCCCGCAACGACTTCCGCCGCCTCTATGGTGCCACTCACGACTACGTCACCCGCCACCCGCACGGTCATCCCCGCCTTGATATCGCCTTTGACCTGCAAGGTGCCGTCAAAGGCAATGTTGCCGGTACTCAGATCCACATCCTGCACATCGACCAAGGGGTTCACCGAAATCCCGTTCTCGCCCAGCGAGGGCGCGCCCGCAACGGTGGCCAGCAACAGGTCGGGGTCATTCTCGTCGGGTGTCGCCCCGGCCAGTCCCTTGGCAAAGGTCGGGTCGGGTACGGGCTTGGCGGGCACCGGACGATCAAACACATCCACGCCATTCTTGCCTTGTACAGCGGGAGTGCGACGCATCAACGGCGTACCGGGGTCGACCACGACCAGGCTACCCAGGTCACGGTAGTCGATCACATCCCCCTCTTCCGTCTCCAACTTCTGGGTCTTGAGGCTGTCGAGCAGGCTTTCAAAGCGGGCGGGAATACCGGATTCCGGCTCCTCCCCCTCGGCAATGACCAGATCCCTGCAATGGCCTGCAGCCATCGCCTCTGCCAGATCGTCCTCCTTGATGCCATGGGTGATATGGCGCGCCCTGATCGCCTCGCGCACCTGTTCCGCCGTGATTGCCTTGCCACCACGCGGTGGTGTCACCGTCAGCCAAGCGCATAGCCGGCTGGGTGAGATCATGATTTCAAAGGTCCCATCCTGTTGCGATCCCAGGATAGCGTCCTGCGGCTCGGTCGCCTTGCCGCAAGTGGACACGAAAGCCGCTATGGCTTTTTCATCCAGCTCGCAGTCTGCCCAGCCCGATGCCTCCAGCGCTGCCAGTATGGTCGGCTTGGTTGGCGGCGCAATGCCCTCGCCCGGCACATAGTGCGCACACAAGTTACGGCTCGCTGCATCCAGGCTGATCGTCAGCCCAGTACCCGTTTCGCTCATATCCCTGCCTCTCGTATCTCGCCCGCCAGCCCAAGCCACGCCTGAAGGGCGAACTTATATTAATTACATCATAGACCGCTTATGTATCTGCTGCTTCAACCTCTTATCGACACAAATTCAAGTGACTTCACCCCCCTGTGACAAGATAGACCCCTAAGCCGCCAGGACTGACCGGTATAATGGCGGGTTACGCGCCTTCATAGATAAGTCTCATGCCTGTCCTGATAGTAGAGAATGCCTGCCTTGCCTTTGGCCATGTGGCCTTGTTGGATCATGCCGATTTCGTACTGGAACCCGGTGAGCGCGTCGGGCTGATCGGCCGCAACGGTGCAGGCAAGTCATCTCTGCTCAAGGCAGTGGCAGGTACAGCCAAGCTCGATGACGGCTATATCCGCATCGCCAATGAATCCCGCGTGGCCTATGTGCCGCAGGAACCGCCTTTCGATCCCGACACGACGGTTTTCGAGGCCGTTGCAGAGGGCCTGGGTGAGGTAAAGCAGTTGCTGACCGACTACCATGCAGCAGCCGTGGCCGCAGAGCACGACCCAGCGGCGCTGGACCGCATGATGGCGCTGCAGCACGATCTGGAGGCACGCGATGGCTGGCGGCTGGATAGCCTGGTTTCCAGCACCCTGAGCAATCTGGGCCTGCCTGCCGAAAAGAAAGTCGGCGAACTATCTGGTGGCTGGAAGAAACGCGTGGCGCTGGCCCGCGCCCTGGTCTCCGAGCCGGAACTGCTGCTGCTGGACGAACCCACCAACCATCTGGACCTGTCCGCCATCGAATGGCTGGAAGGCCTGATACGCAATTTTGCCGGTGCCGTGCTGCTGATCACCCATGATCGGCGCTTTCTGGACAATGTCGCTACCCGCATCATTGAACTGGACCGTGGCCATATCAATAGCTTCCCTGGCAATTTCAGCACCTACCAGACCCGCAAGGCAGACATGCTGGCGCAGGAAGCCACCGAGAATCGCAAGTTCGACAAGTTCCTGGCCCAGGAAGAGGTCTGGATACGCAAAGGCGTGGAGGCACGCCGTACCCGCAATGAAGGCCGGGTGCGCCGGCTTGAGCAACTGCGGCGCGACCGGGCGGCAAGGCGTGATCGGGTGGGCAATGTACAGTTTGCCCTGGACGCTGGTGAACGCTCGGGCAAACTGGTGGCCGAACTGGAGCATGTCAGCAAGGGCTACGATGGCCGCACCCTGGTACGTGACTTCACCACCCGTATACTGCGTGGCGACAAGATAGGCCTGATCGGCCCCAATGGCGCCGGCAAGACTACCCTGCTCAAACTCATACTGGGCGAACTGGCGCCAGACAGCGGCGAGGTCCGCCAGGGCACCAAGCAGGAAATCGCCTACTTCGATCAGTTCCGTACCGCCCTACCTGAAGACACCCCCATCTGCGATGTCATCAGCCCCGGTAGCGACTTCGTGCAGATCGGCAACGAGAAGAAGCATGTCATCAGCTACCTGGAAGACTTCCTGTTTGCCCCCGAACGCGCGCGCAGCCCGGTAAAGTCATTGAGCGGCGGCGAACGTGCCCGCCTGCTGCTGGCCCGGCTGTTCACCCAGCCTGCCAATATCCTGGTACTGGATGAACCCACCAACGATCTGGACATCGACACGCTGGAACTGCTGGAAGAGCTGCTGGCCAATTACAGTGGCACCGTGTTCCTGGTCAGCCACGATCGAACCTTCCTCGACAACGTGGTCACGCAGGTGATTGCCTTTGAAGGCGACGGCAAACTGATAGAAAACCCCGGCGGGTTTGACGACTGGATGGCGACCAAGGCCCGTATGCAGGCCGCTGCCAAAAACCCTCCGGCCAAGCCCGAGGAGAAACCGGTCGCCGCTGCTGCACCGGCCCGTGCAGCCCGCGCCTCCAAGATGAGTTACAACGAAACCCGCGAACTGGAACGCTTGCCGGCCGAGATTGAAGCACTGGAGACCGAACAGGCTACCCTGCAAGAGCAGTTGCTAGACCCCAATATCTACCGCAATGCCCCCACCGATGCCGCCACCTGGCAGGCACGCATCGACGAGATCGACATGCTGGTCCTCAGCAAGATGGAACGCTGGGAAGCCCTGGAAAAGAAGCAGCTGGGCGATAGCTGACCGACTGGCGGGTGGCGCGGAGCAAGCCACCGGCCTTGCCGCTACCGGCTACTGTGTTATGCCGTGCCGCTTGAGTATGCGTTCATACTCACCGGTACGGCGTATCTCGGCCAGCCCCCGATTGAATGCGAGCAGGCGCTGTTCATAGCCCGGCTTGCTACGTGACAAGGCCACATAGAGCGGCATGGTGGCGATAGGTGGATCTTGCCACGCCAACCTGCCATCCGCCTCAGGTATGCGGTTGCGTATCAGGTGTTCCGCCAGCGCCTTGTCCACCAAGGCCAGGTCCACCCGCCCCCCCAGCAGTTTCTTCAAGTTGGTTTCATCGTCCACCGCCTCGTCCACCGTCAGGTTGGCGGCCTCGAACTCGGGCGGATTGGCATATCCCCTCACCACGCCTATCTTGCGCCCCTTCAACGTGGATAGATGCTGCGTATCGACAAGCTCCCCCGCCCTTCCCATGAAGCCGATGCGGTTAAGCCAAAGTGGATCGGTAAAGGCGAGGAATTTATTGCGCTCGCTCTGAAACCAAACCGCCAGGATGGCATCGTGCTTGCCCGCCTTGATCTCGGCCAGCGCACGCGCCCATGGTTTGAACACCACATCGGTCTCATAGCCACCCGCCCTAAACGCTGCCTGCGTAAGGGCCGTGAATACCCCTTGCTCAGGCAGATCAGCTGCGCAATAGGGTGGGTAGTCAGTCGTAATCAGTTGCAGCCGCGTCGCTGCCCAGGTGGGCGCAAGCAAAAGTCCGCTCAGCAGCAACAGTATGGGCAGCAGGCCTGGGAATATACGCATGGCTATAGGGTAGTGCAGCCAGCCATCGCCGTCAGCCCGCTTTTGCCGCTGCTGGTATCTGGGCTTGGCGTTTGAGCCTCGCCTGGGCTATACGGAATAGACAGCGCCGACACACGCGTTACTGGCGTCATGCCAGCAAGATGCCGCAGTTGTTGCAAACGCACCAGACCCTTGGGCCAGCATGGATCTCCTCAGCGTCGATCATTTCAGGCGACAGACCGTACATCGGCTCCCCTCTGCAGGTGGTATCTCCAGCGAGGTTGATCCAGTTGCACCCGACACCACCAATGTCACGGTGCTGAGCCGCTTTGCCCGTGATCGTGATCTGGTCAGCCTGCCTGTCGTGGAAAGCGGCGTGCCCATAGGCCTGATCAATCGCAATGCCTTCATGTCCGAGATGTCCTCGCCGCAGAACCAGGAGCGCTACGGGCCGCAGGGCTGCACCGCTTTCATGGACAGAGACCCGTTGATCGTTGACGAGAAACTCAACCTGGAGGCGCTCTCCTTCAGGGTGGTGGAACACGGCGAGCAGACCCTGGCGGCCGGTTTTATCGTCACGCGTGATGGCCTCTATGCCGGTGTGGGCTCCTGCTTGCGGCTGATGCGCATGATTGCCAATCTGCAGGCCGAAAAGAACCGCCAGATACGCCACTCCATCGAATACGCCGGGGTGATACAGCAAGCCATGATGCGCGCAGCACGCGAGGCACTGGCCCACACCCTGCAGGATAGCGAGCTGGTCTGGGAGCCGCGTGACGTGGTAGGCGGCGACTTCTATCATTTTGCGCGGTTCCAGGATGGCTGGTTCGGTGCGGTTGCCGACTGTACCGGCCACGGCGTGCCGGGTGCCTTCATGACCCTGATTACCTCGTCGCTACTGGTGCAGGCCATAGAACAGAGCAATCCGCGTGACCCTGCCGCCGTACTGTCCGAACTCAACCGCGCCATCAAGCTCCTGCTGGGGCAGACCGGGCCCAGGGCCGGTTTTGGGCAGTCGGACGATGGACTCGACGGTGCCTTCTTCTGGTTCGACGAAGCCAAGCGGACCTTGACCTATGCCGCAGCCAAGACACCGCTGTTCGTGCTGGATCAAACCAGCGAGGACTTTGTACAGCTGGATGGTGATCGCATGGGCGTAGGCTATGTCGATACACCCATGGACTTCTGCTGGACCAATCAGGTAATTGCGGCGCCACAGGGCACGCTGATGTTCGTAACCACCGATGGCCTGGTAGACCAGATAGGCGGCCCCAAGCAAACCGCCTTCGGCAAGCGCCGCATCCGGGAATCCATCATCGCCCAGCGCAATGAACGTGCCGATGTAATCAGCATGTCGGTGCTCAATGCCTATAGCCTTTGGCAGGCAGACCAGCCCCGCCGCGATGACCTGACTTTTTTGTGCTTCAGACCCTGAGCCCCTCCCGTACCCGAGGATGAAAAGATGGAAAACCTGTTCATTGCCGCCACCCCCAGCACACCCGAGGTGGACTTCCGTTTCGATCAGCACACACTGAGCCTGAAGGGTGAGTCCTATCCCGAGAACGCAGCATCCTTCTATGGTGGCGTGCTGGAACGGGTGCGGCAGTATCTGGCCGGCTGCAAAGGCACCGAGATTCGCATCAACGTCTCCCTAGCCTATTTCAACAGCTCCAGTACCAAGCTGCTGTTTTCCATGTTCGATGCCTTCAACCAAGCCGCTTTGGCAGGCAATGAGGTCAGCCTCAACTGGTTTCATGATGAGGACGACGAAACACTGTTCGAGTTCGGTCAGGAGATCCACCAGGATTACCCTGCCCTCAGGTTTACCGATGTTCCGGTGAATACCGATTAGCCATATCTCTTTCTGCCGCCTGGCCACCCAGGCGGCTACTACTGGGAGCACAGCCCCATGCTCGACGATGTATTTGAGGAATATGGCGAGTTGTTTACCGCCGGCAATGTCTGCTTCTTCTACAGTGGCTACCTGTCGCAGCCGCTGCTGACAGCCATGGTGGAGGGCTTCAAGGTCAAGCTGGACAGGGATGGCGTCAGCAACCCTATCCGTCGCCGGCTACTGTCCTCCCTGGTCGAGATGACGCAGAACATCATCCACTACGCCCAGGACACCCTGACCCCCAGCGAACAGGACGACCATCAGCTGCGCTGGGGCAGCATTTCCGTCACCCTCACACAGGGCCACTACCTGCTGGAGTGCGCCAACCGGGTTGATGCCGCCCAGGCTCACACCCTGCGCGAGCGTATAGAACCCCTACGCCTGATGACCCATGCCGAAATCAAGGAAGCCTATGCCCAAGCCATCCGGCAGGACACGCCAGACGGCAGCAAAGGCGCGGGCTTGGGCCTGTTGACCATAGCCCGGGACGCCCAGGCAGCGCTGACTTACCGTCTGATAGAGGATGCGGCCCGACCCGGCACCGTGATTTTCCTGCTCAAAGCCACGATCTGAAACCGGCGACAACGGGGTAGATCATGAGCCAATCACGGGTTCGGCACTCGGATATCGAGGTGGGCAAGGCACTGCCTTGGGATGTCTACGATGAGAAAGGCACCCTGCTGCTGCGCAAGGGCTATCTCATCAATAGCGAAGGACAGGTAGACCGGCTGGTTGCGGTCGGCGTGTTTGCCGACAGCAACGCCCTGCGGCAATCACGTATCGCACAGGTCGAAGCCGAGGACAGCGAACCAGAAGCCAGCCCCGCGCAGGAGTGGCTGGATCTACGCAAGAAAATGGAGCTGCTGTACGAGAATGTGGAGCTGACCATACAAAGCGGTCAGTTCATCTCCCGCATTACGGAGATTGCCCGCTGTGTCGACAGCCTGTGCGGGGCTAAGCCCGAGCTGGCCCAGGCCATCATCAGCCTGCGCCAGGATGGCCGCTACAGCAGCCGCCACCTGTTGGATAGCGCCACCATCGCACGCCTGGCCGCGCGCGATCTCAAGCTGACCCCGGCCCGCGAGTTCGGCCTGATCTGCGCGGCCTTGACCATGAATCTGGGCACCACTTGCTTCCAGGATGAAATCAAGGCCCAGAGCACACCGCTGACCGACGAACAGAAAGAACGTCTGCACAAGCACCCAGAGGAAGCCACGACCCGGCTCAAGAGCATGGGCGTGAATGATCCCATCTGGTTGCGCGCCGTACTGGAGCATCATGAGCACTTTGACGGCACCGGCTACCCCAATGGCACGGCCGGTCATGAACTGAGCCCGGAAGGACAGATACTGCGGCTGGCGGACATCTATTGCGCCCGTATCACCTTCCGCGAGTATCGCTCCGCTGTGCCGCTGACCGTTGCATTGCGCGGCATCCTGCTGGAACGCGGCAAGACGGTGGACCAGACCCTGGCGGCCCAGTTCATACGGGCGGTCGGCATCTTCCCACCCGGACTACAGCTCCGTCTGGCCAATGGCGAGAAAGGCGTGGTGGTGCGGCCCGGCAGCTCACCCAACCACCCCTTGGTGGTCAGCCTGATTGGCGGCGATGGCCTACCGCTCTCGCCTCCGGTGCAGCGCGACACCCATAACCCGCTTTATGGTGTGGGTGAAACCATCGATCCGGCCACCTTCAATGCCTATGTAGACATAGACAGCATCTGGGGCTGATACCCGCTGCAACAAGCGCCCAAATGTTGGGGGCTTGGCCCGGCCATCCACGGCACATCGACTTTCATGCCCTACTGGCCTACAATCGCGCCCTTTTCTCAAAGAATTCAAGGCGCTTGACCATGTCGCCCATCGCTCAGGAAGTCGCCCGTCGGCGCACCTTCGGCATCATCTCCCACCCCGATGCCGGCAAGACCACGCTGACCGAGAAGCTGCTGTACTTCTCGGGCGCCATTCAGATGGCGGGTACCGTCAAGGGCAAGAAGACCGGCAAGTTCGCCACCTCCGACTGGATGGAAATCGAAAAGCAGCGCGGTATTTCGGTCGCCTCTAGCGTGATGCAGTTCGATTACCGCGAGCATGTGATCAATTTGCTCGATACGCCTGGCCACCAGGACTTCTCGGAAGATACCTACCGCGTGCTGACCGCCGTGGATAGCGCGCTGATGGTGATCGATGCCGCCAAGGGCGTGGAGGAGCAGACCATCAAGCTGCTCAATGTCTGCCGCCTGCGTGATACGCCCATCGTCACCTTCATGAACAAGTACGACCGTGAAGTGCGCGATTCGCTGGAGCTGCTGGACGAAGTGGAAAGCGTGCTGAAGATACAGTGCGCACCCATCACCTGGCCCATAGGCATGGGCAAGACCTTCCGTGGCGTGTATCACATCCTCAAGGACGAAATCCTGCTGTTCTCGCCCGGCGAGGATAGGAATATCGAGGATGTCGAGGTCATCAAGGGCATAGACAACGCCCGCCTGGATGAGCTGTTCCCGCTGGAAATCGAACAGACCCGGATGGAGTTGGAGCTGGTACGTGGCGCCTCGCATCCGTTTGACCTTGAGGCCTTCCTGGCCGGTACCCAAACACCGGTATTCTTTGGTTCGGCCATCAACAACTTCGGCGTACGCGAGATTCTGAATGCCTTGATCGACTGGGCCCCCTCTCCCCAGCACCGGGATGCGACGGTACGCGACGTCAAGCCGGACGAAGAGAAGTTCTCCGGCTTCGTGTTCAAGATCCAGGCCAATATGGATCCCAAGCACCGCGACCGTATCGCCTTCCTGCGCGTCTGCTCGGGCAAGTTCGAGCGTGGCATGAAGATGAAGCATCTGCGCCTGGAGCGTGATGTGGCCGCCAACTCGGTGGTGACCTTCATGGCTTCCTCCCGCGAGCAGGTAGAAGAAGCCTACGCTGGCGATATCATCGGTGTGCCCAACCACGGCAATATCCAGATAGGCGACAGCTTCAGCGAAGGTGAAAAGCTGGCCTTCACCGGCATCCCCTACTTTGCGCCCGAGCTGTTCCGCAGCGTGCGCATCAAGAACCCACTCAAGCTCAAGCAGCTGCAGAAAGGCCTGCAACAGTTGGGGGAAGAAGGTGCCGTACAGGTGTTCAAGCCGCTGTCGGGTGCCGACATGATCTTGGGCGCCGTGGGTGTGCTGCAGTTCGAAGTGGTCAAGAGCCGGTTGGAAAATGAATACGGCGTCGATGCCGTATTCGAGAACTGCGCCATCCATACCGCACGCTGGGTCAGCTGCGAAGACCATCGCATGCTGGCCGACTTCGAAAAGGGCCTGATCCTGAACCTGGCCCGCGATGCCGCCGACAACCTGACCTATCTGGCACCCAACCGTGTCAACCTGCAACTGGCGCAGGAGCGCTGGCCCAAGGTGGCGTTCCATGCCACCCGGGAGCATGCTGCCAAGCTGTAAGCTTGGTTTCGCTTGTCGCAAGAAAAAGCCCGTCACCATAGCGACGGGCTTTTTCATTATAAATCATGAGCTTGAAGAACCAGACGCGTATGGCCTAACGCAACAAGCGCGCGCTCATGGCTGCCACGCAGACCCCCAGGCTAGCCAGCACCAGAAAACCCAGGCCTGCCTGCAAGCCCATGCCGTGTACGACATAGCCCATGATGGGTGGCCCCATCAATGATCCGCTATAGCCCAGCGTGGCCACCCCAGCCAGTGCAGTCGCGCCCTCGCGGCCAGCAGCACTGAACAGGCAGGGAAACACTGCCGCCACACCCAGCCCCGTCAGGGCGAACCCCACCGTGGCCACCGGTATGGTAGGTGCGAAGATGGCGATCAACAGCCCCACCACTGCCAGCATGCTGCTGCCCGCCACCAGCACACGGGCACCGAGGCGCTCCTTCAAGCGGTCGCCCACAATGCGTGCCACCAGCATGGCACCGGCAAACGCGGCATAGCCCAATGGTGCCACTGCCTCGCTGGCGTGCAGATGGTCGTGCAGGTACAGCGCAATCCAGCTGGTGAGCGACCCCTCGGATACCGCACCGAGAAAGGCAATCATGCCCAGCCAAATCAGTGCACCGTGGGGTAGCGCAAAATGCTTGCGTCCGACCTCCGGGTCGGGTCGGTCGCACGGCAGCACGCGGTAGGCCTGCCACAGCGGCAGCCCCAGCAGCAGCGCAGCCAGGGCAAAGTGCATGGCAGGCGACAAGCCCAGCTTGGCTGCACCACTCCCCAGCAAGGCGCCACCAAACGTGCCCACACAGAACCAGGCATGCAGCATGGACATAATGGAGCGACCAGCAGCACGCTCCGCCTCCGCGCCCAGGGCATTGATGGCAACATCAAAGCAGCTGCTACCGACCCCGATCAAGGTCACCCCCAGCATCAGCAGTGGCCAGCTTGGCAGCAAACCCAGGCAAGGCAGTATCGTCAACAAGCCCACACCGGAGAACAGTGCCGCCTTACGTGCGCCGTAATGGCCTATCAGCCAGGCAGCCAGAGGGAACGACAGCACCGCACCAAGGCCACCACCCAGCAGGACAGTCCCCAGCGTGGCGGCATCCAGTTGCAGGGCATCACGTACCGCCGGGATGCGTGAAGCCCAGCTGGCATACACCATACCCAGGAGCAGGAACAGTACCGGGATGGCCGCCTGTTGCCAGCGGCCCGTGCTCTCGGGGGGGGAAGTAAGCGCTAAATCGGATGACATACAGACACCAGGAACAACAAATAAGCGAAAGGCACAGTAGAAAGCACTAGCGCTACTCTAATGGATACCAGCGCAAAACTTGCACGAAAATTACAAATATAAAACTACCGCCCCAGCAGGTCGCATGGGGCGGTGTAGGCCAACTCAGCTCGCGTCGTCCGCCAGCACTTCCAGCTCTTCCTGCAACTCCAACCAGCGCACCTCCAGCTCACCCAGGGTCAGTTCAAGCTCGGCTTGGCGCCTTACCTTGTCCTTCAACTGCTCCTTGGCCTCTGCCGCGTAAATGGCTTCGCCTGCCAACTCGGCCACCAAGGCCGCCTTCTCTTCGGTCAGGGCAGCCATCTGCTTCTCTAGCAGGCCCAGTTCCTTCTCCAGCGGCTTCTTCAACTGCGACATGCGCCTGCGATCACCAGCCTCCTGCCGCTTCTGCTGCTTGCGATCCGACTCCACCACCACACCGGCATTGGCCGCCACCGCAGGCTTGCTTTCGGTTTCCTTGCGGTAGCGCTTGTAGTCATCCAGATCGCCGTCAAAGTAGCTGACCCGCCCACCCTCAACCAGCAGGAAACGATCGGTCGTGGCACGCAGCAGATGGCGATCATGCGATACCACAATCATGGCACCGACATAGTCCTGCAAGGCCATGGTCAGCGCGTGGCGCATCTCCAGATCCAGGTGGTTGGTCGGCTCATCCAGCAGCAGCAGGTTCGGGCGCTGCCAGACTATCATTGCCAAGGCCAAACGGGCTTTCTCACCGCCCGAGAAAGGCGCCACAGGGCTACGGGCCATATCGCCACGGAAATCAAACCCGCCAAGGAAATTAAGCAGCTCCTGCTCACGCACCTGCGGGCTCAGTTTCTGCAGATGCCAGAGCGGGCTTTCATCCAGCCGCAGGTGCTCCAGCTGATGCTGGGCAAAGTAGCCTATCTCCAAGCCCTTGCCTTCCACCCGGTGCCCAGCTACCAGGGATAGCTCGCCTGCCAGCAACTTGACGAGGGTGGACTTGCCAGCACCATTGCGGCCCAGCAAGCCGATACGCGCACCGGCTTCCACGGCAAGGTCCAGCCCATCGAGCAGACGGTTGCCGCCATAGCCTACCGCGCCTTCCTCTATGCTCAGCAACTGGTTGGGGCTGCTCACCGGCTCGCGGAAGCTGAAATCGAATGGCGAATCAACATGCGCGGCCGAGATGATTTCCATCCGCTCCAGTGCCTTGATACGCGACTGCGCTTGTCTCGCCTTGGTAGCCTGGGCGCGGAAGCGATCCACATACTTCTGCAAGTGGGCCATCTCACGCTGCTGCTTTTCAAAAGCCTGCTGCTGCTGAGCCAGCTTCTCGGCCTTCTGGTTCTCGAAATCCGCGTAATTACCGGTGTAGATGGTGATCTGGCTATTGGCCAGATGGGCGATGGCATTGACCGTGGCATCCAGAAAATCCCGGTCATGCGAGATCAGCAGCAACGTACCTGGATAGCTGGCCAGCCAGTTTTCCATCCAGATCACCGCGTCGAGATCTAAATGGTTGGTGGGCTCATCCAGCAGCAACAGATCGGACCGGCACATCAAGGCCTGCGCCAGGTTGAGCCGCATGCGCCAACCACCCGAGAAACTGGCCACCGGGCGCTGCAGATCTGCCGCGCTGAAACCCAGGCCAAACAGCATCTTGCTGGCGCGGGCCTCGGCCGAGTAGCCATCCACGGCTTCGAGCTGGCCCAGCCATTCGGCCAATTGGTTGCCATCCTGGTCGGGATTGGCCAACTGAGCTTGGATATGCCGCAACTCGGCATCACCATCAAGCACATAATCCAGCGCGCTGGACGTCAGGGCCGGTGTTTCCTGGCGCACGGATGCCACCACCAGATTGCTGGGGTAATCTATATCACCTGCATCCGGGTGCAATTCGCCGCGCAATAGTCCAAAGAAACTGGATTTGCCAGCGCCATTGGGGCCAACTATGCCAACACGCTGGCCACGGTGAAGGATGAGATCGACTCGATCAAGCAGCACCTTGGTGCCGCGTCTTAAGGTAAGGGAGGATAAACGGATCATGCCGCAATTTTACCAGACGCCGAGGGGCATTCTGCTTTGCCTGAAATCGACTAGAATGAACTGACGGTCCTACAGCCTCCCGCTCATGCCACCCTTTGATGCACAACACGCCGATACTGCGTTGACCGCCTACCTCAATTTGTTGAAAAACAAAGGGGCTGCAACCAGCATCATCACGCGCAGAAAGCACTTCCTGCGCCATTTGCTGAGCGCACTGGAGTCGCAGGCTGATACCCATCTGACCGACGACGACGCCGGCTACCGTTCGGGTGTCGACAGTACCGTTGCCAAGTTTCCCGATGATCAGCAAGTGGAAATCATCACCACTTCGCGTGAATTCTACCCATTCTGGATAGGCGATCTGAAGACCATTGCCCGTTTGAATGCGGCCGATGCCCTGTCACTAGAGCACTCGCCGGTAGATTTGCGCGGGAGCCTGGTGGAGATGTTCGAGCGCCTCGATGCCGATGCCTGGTCGCAGAACGAACAGCCCTGCCTCAAGGAATACCTAGTGCGGCTGGCCGAACAGGGCACCCATGATGCCGGGGTCGATATCCGGGAGCGTTTGCTGACCTTGCTGCTGTATGTCATACGTCACGCCGAACCCACGCCCACCGCCTATAGAGCCGGCGTGGATGCCATGCTGACCCTGTTTTCCAAGGAAGATACCCGCCGCCTGTTCATAGAGATGGCGCGGGAATTCTTCTATTTCTGGAATGGCTTCAACCATGGCGAGCCCAAACCGCTAGCCCACGCTGCCTAACCCAACCCACAGCCGACCATGAGCCGTCCCCAGCCTGATCAAGCACTGGAACAATACCTGGAAGAACTGAAACGGCGAGGTATAGCGAACAAGCAGATGACGCTGTCGCGCCATTTCTTGCGCCACTTGCTCTCCACCTTGCGAGACCTGCCGCAGGATGGGGCGGGCTATCGCAAGGCCGCTGAGCTGACCTTGCGCAACTTCCCCGAAGACGGCCAGTTTGTCGAACTGATACGGGAGTTCTTTCCGCACTGGAACGGCGAGGCCGTCACCGCAACGCCACCCTGGCGCCCCGCAGCGCCCCCGGCAGCCGCGCCCATACCTGGCGCCAGCAGCCTGGGCGGCGACAATACGGCCTTGCAGGACGCCCTCAGCCGCATGCATGCCGACCCCTGGTCGCAAGCCACCCTGATACAGCTGGAGCGGCAGGCGCACCAGATCAAGAGCATGAACAAATACGTGGAAGAGCTGCGCAAGGCCGGCATGGAAGAGAGCAACATCAACGCCCGCCTCCGGCTGATCAAGCTGCTGCTGTTCACCATCCGCGACGTAGCGCAGAACACCGACAGCTATCGCACCGGCGTAGACCAGGTACTGACCCTGTTCCCCCACCAGGAACGCTGGCATGTATTCGTCAGCCTGGCACGGGAATTCTTCTACTTTCTGGCAAACGACCCAGAAGCCGCCAGCAAGCTACAGAAGCAAATAGGCACCGCAGACTTGCTGAATCTGGTCGCCAACTAATAGTGGATTAACAAAACAGGGCGCCATGGCGCCCTGTTTTGTTGCACGCAACCAGCAAAGCAAGCCCTATGTCAGCGCTGGCGCCTGAATGCCAGTGCAAATGCCACTGCAGTCAAGCCGGCAAAACCCAAGGCCGACCATCCGGGCAGCGACAGGCCCAGCAGGCTCCAGTCTATGGCTGCGCATTCGCTGCCGCCGGCCATCACCTGGATGATGACTTCCATGACATTCATGGTTTCAAACATCTGCATCAGCCCGGCGCCGCAGCTGCCTAGATCGGCAGGCGGAAAATACTGCAGCAGGGTATGTCGTACGGCCACGCCTAGTCCGACCAGACCGATGACGCCGGTAGCCATACCGTAGTAGCGATAACGCCCCTGCCCTGGGCCATGCAGCGCAGCCAGCAAGGCCACAACGCCTACGCCCACCACGAAGACGCGCTGGAACATGCACAGGGGACAAGGATTGAGATACTTGTAGTACTGCAGGTAGAGGGCAAAGGCCATCATGCCGGCGCAAGCCAGCGCCAGGGCGAAGAAGCCCATGCGTCGAGTAAATAACCAGTTCATATCAGGGTAGCGAAGTTTGTATCAGGATGGCTCGGACAACAGCAGCGCCTGGGTGGTTTCATTAAGATCGATAGCCACGCTATGGGCCGACAGCACGCGGTTGTCCTGCGGGCGTACGATCTTGAGGTTGAGGAAAATCTTGTCGGGTGAAGTGGCGTAGGTACCCACCACCACGGCTTGTACATTATGGGCGAGGCTGATGTCCTTGACCTCCCGCGATAGCAACAGCTCACCCTTGCCCTCACGCACAAACACACTGCCCCGCAGCTTCAGCTCGACCACAGGGTAACCCATTTGCGTAAAGCGCGTTGCCACCTGCTCGGACAATACGCGGCCCAGCGTCGCCGCCTCGGTCAGGTGATCCAGATGCACAAAGGTGGCAACGATCAGCGGCGCATCCTTGGGCAGCGTCGGCTGGGTCAGTTGTACCAGCTGGTCCGCCGCATCATAGCTGGTACGTATCAAGGGGTTGCGGCTACCTGCCTGGTACTGGGCACAACCGGCCAGCAGCAGCGCCAGCATAAGTGGATACAGCCTGCGCATGCTCACCCTCCTGTCACCGACATGGTCTTGGTGGGCGTAGGGGGTGCGGGTGGCTGCGGGGGGGGCGGCAGCATCGATTCATCATAGAGACGGACATCAGACTGGTTCACCATATAGACATCGGTCTCCCGGAACAGGAAGCGATTGCCGTCACTAATGGCCGTCGTCACCACGATCTGCAGGCCGCTGCTCATGCGCACGGATTGTACTTCCGCATCCAGCCAGACTTCACCCTTCTCCTTGCGCTGCGCCACGTTCAAGCCCATTTGGGTCAGATCACTCTGCAGGAACTGCCGCAGGGCGCGGGCAAACGGCGTCGGCAACACAGGCTCGTTCACATACACGGTACGGCTGCCTAGTTCCTTGATCTGTGAAGCACGCTGCGACATGCGCAAGGCCGCCTCACGGGCCAGCTCACCCCAGTCTGCCGGGGCCCGAAGCAGTTTCACATTGGCAACCGGATCCACAGGCTTGGCCGTCTTGCCTGGCTGGGCAACTTCTTCGGAGCCAAAGGTTGGCGCCCGTGTGGGCATGGACTCGCGCAGACGCTGCATCAAGGAGCAGCCAGCCAGCAGCAGGACCAGACTCAACAGCAAAGGGCGGCGTAACACGGCAACTCTCCTCGGCACGGCATCAATCCTCTGTGGGCGGCAACGCCGCTGGATCATAGCCGAGAAAGCGGATGATGTCGCCGCGCCGCCGCATGGCATCGGTGTAGCCCAGTTCAATCAGATCGCGGGCGTAGCGACGATGGAACAGCAAATAGGACGCCAATACCGAGCCCTGCCGCTTGAGCGCCCCCAGCCCCCCCAGAACAAAGCGCATGGTCCAGGGAAACCGCGCGGTATGGCGCGATGCAATGGTTTCAAGGGGCTTGGAGGGTGAAATGATCAGCATCTCCACCTCCCTCAGCTGCACGTCCTGGCGGCCCTTTACCTCCTCCGGTACAAAGCTGAGGGTGCGGTTGACCCGGGCGATACGCTCCAGGTCCACCTCCATGCCATCAATGAAAATGCTGTTCATTAAATGCCCGGCCACTTGCGCCAGTGTGGGGTAATCCGGTGCGTACAGCCGCTCCAGCGGCTCTTCCCGTGCCGGCGATACACCGATCACCAATATCTTCTCCGCCCCCAGGTGCAGCGCCGGGCTGATCGGCGCCACCTGGCGTACCGATCCATCACCAAACCACTCCCGATTGATCTGCACCGCCGGAAAGACAAAGGGAATCGCAGCAGATGCCAGCAGATGGCGAAGTTCGATGCGGGCACGCGTCCCCACCCTTTGCACCCGGTTCCACCCCTTGATGTCTTCAGCTGCCTGGAAGAAAGACACAGACTGGCCCGAGTTGTAGCCAGATGCCGTGATACTGAGCGCCCGCAGGTGACCACCTTCAATGGCAGTCTGGATACCGTTGAAATCAATCAGCTTGCCCAAGAGATCATTCAATGGAGCGTTATCCAGAAACGATCTGGGATTGAACTTGCCAAAACCGCCGGTAAACAGCGGCCCAACCCAATGGAAGAAGTTACCTATCATGGTCCGCAGATCGGTGCGGTAGACATGCTCCACGCTGAGATTCTTCCAGACGAATTCCAGCTTGCAGACCGCCTTGCGGAAATTATGGCTACCCGACGCAAGCGACGCTGCATTGATGCCGCCGGCCGAGGTGCCGGAGATGATCTGGAAAGGATTGGGCGCGTTGTGCGGCAACATCTTGGCGATCGCACGCAGTACCCCAACCTGGTATGCAGCACGGGCACCGCCGCCGGACATGATGAGTCCAATCAATGGAGAGCGGGTATCAGACATGGTCTCCTCGTTCTTATAGGCACGGGGCTAACCCGGCTATTTGAAGCATAGAGCAAGACAAGCGCATCGGTATGCGTTGCCGCAACAAAGCGTAAACAGACCGTTGCAGCAAAGCTGCATATACCAAACACCCTCTCGCTATCGGAAGTTTGGTTGAACTAGGGTATAATCGATTTTTGCCGCCAAGGACTTAGCCATGCGTGTCATTCAAAAAGCGCTGACCTTCGACGACGTCCTGCTCGTCCCCGCTCATTCCAACGTCCTGCCGCGCGATGTCGATCTCTCGACGCAGTTCACGCGCGATATTCGCCTCAATCTTCCGCTCGTCTCGGCCGCCATGGATACGGTTACCGAAGCCCGCCTTGCCATTGCCATGGCACAGGAAGGCGGCATCGGCATCGTGCACAAGAACATGAACCCGCAGGCACAGGCACAGGAAGTCAGCAAGGTAAAGCGCTATGAAAGTGGCGTGGTCAAGGATCCGGTTACCATCACCCCCGACATGCTGGTGCGTGATGTACTGGTGCTGACCCGGCAACATCGCATCTCCGGCCTGCCGGTCGTGGAAGCCGATGGTCAGGTCGTCGGCATTGTCACCAACCGCGATCTGCGTTTTGAAACACGCCTGGACGCCAAAGTGTCCAGCATCATGACTCCCAAGGATCGTTTGGTGACCGTGCGCGAAGGCGCCAGCATAGACGAAGCCCGCGAGCTGATGCATACCCACCGCCTGGAGCGCGTGCTGGTGGTGAACGACAGCTTCCAGCTGCGTGGCCTGGTAACGGTCAAGGACATCATCAAGACCAAAGAACACCCCAATGCCTCCAAGGACAACCTGGGCCGGCTGCGTGTCGGCGCTGCCGTAGGCGTGGGTGGCGACACCGATGAGCGGATTACCCTGCTGGTCGAAGCAGGTGTGGACGTGCTGGTGGTCGATACCGCCCACGGTCACAGCCAAGGCGTGCTGGACCGCGTGAGCTGGGTCAAGCGGAACTTCCCGCAGGTCCAGGTCATCGGCGGCAACATCGCCACCGCTGCAGCGGCACTGGCACTGGTCAAGGCTGGCGCCGACGGGGTCAAGGTCGGTATCGGCCCAGGCTCCATCTGCACGACCCGTATTGTCGCCGGTGTCGGCGTACCGCAAATCAGCGCCGTGGCCAATGTGGCCGAAGCCCTCAAGGGTACGGGCGTTCCGCTGATTGCCGACGGTGGCATCCGCTTCTCCGGCGATATTTCCAAGGCGATTGCAGCGGGCGCCAACCTGGTCATGCTGGGTGGCTTGTTTGCCGGTACCGAAGAGGCACCCGGTGAAGTCGAGCTGTTCCAGGGCCGCTCCTACAAGAGCTACCGCGGCATGGGTTCGCTCGGTGCCATGCAGCAAGGCTCCAGCGATCGCTACTTCCAGGACAACGTCAACAATGCCGACAAGCTGGTACCCGAAGGCATCGAAGGCCGCGTCCCCTACAAGGGCCCGCTGACCGCCGTGATACACCAACTGGTTGGCGGCCTGCGCTCCTCCATGGGTTACCTGGGCTGCGCCACCATCAACGATGTGCACGAGAAGGCCGAATTCGTCGAGATCACCTCGGCCGGCATCCGCGAATCGCATGTCCACGATGTGCAGATCACCAAGGAAGCACCGAACTACCACGTGGATTGATCGTTCGATCAGCCAAGCAAAAGCCCCCGATGCGTCGGGGGCTTTTTGTTGCTTGCGGCCCTGCCGCCGGGCCATCGCCAACGACGCAGCGTACTACAGCAGGTGAAATCACACCCTGGAAGCCCTAGAATCCCCTGCATGACCCAGCTGACACCACAAGCCCTGCTTGCCATTGCCCACCAGCGCCGTCAGGCCGGCGATCTACTGGCTGCCGAGAACTTCAGCAATATGGTGCTGGAGAAGCATCCCGACTACCGCGAAGCCTGGCTGTTCAAGGCTCAGCTGGCAGAGCTGGAGGGCAAGGCTGAGGAGTTGGCAACTGCGCTGGCAAAGGTCGAACGGCATAGCCTAGGCGCCTCTGCCGCCTACCTGACCGATATGGGCAACCTCTACCGTAGCCAGCGTCAGCACGCAGAGGCTGGCAAGGCCTATCGGCGTGCCGTTGAAACACAGCCAGACTATGCCCAGGGCTGGAACAACCTGGGCGTCAATGCGCATGAGCGTGGTGACAATGCGGCGGCCGAGGCAGCCTATCTACATGCCTTGGCACTGGCGCCCGACCTGGCACTGGCACATAACAATTACGCCGCATTGCGCCACCTGGCGGGTGACCTGAACGCAGCCAGCCAACACTATAGGCTGGCCATAGAGCTGGATCCCGGCTACGCCGTCGCCTGGAAAAACTATGGCAGCATTCTGCAGGAGCAAGGGCGCCATGCCGAGGCCATGCATGCCTACGACCAGGCTGCACGGCACCGCCTGCACTACGCCGACGCCATCTCGGGCAGCCTGTATATGCGGCTGCACCTGCTGGAGTGGGATGGATTGTCACAGCAACTGGGCAGTCTGAGCACCGCCTTGCAGCATGACAAGACCGCACGCATCTCGCCATTCGTGCATATGGCCGTGGATAGCAACCCAGCCACGCAGCAGCAGATATCCCAGCGATGGGCCGGCCACTATACGCCCCAGCCTTTGCCTAGCCGCACCATAACCCAGGGCAAACGCATCAGACTGGGCTATGTGGGGGCCGATTTTTTTGCCCATGCCACCAGTTGGCTCACTGCCGGCATGTTTGCTGCACACGACCGCACGCGCTTCGAGGTATGGGGCTATGACTATGGCCTGGATGACAACTCCGCCGTCCGTAGCCAGATCGGCAACAGCTTCGACCGCTTCACCTCGGTACACGCGCTGGATGCAGAACAGCTGGCGCAACGCCTGCGAGACGATGAGATCGATATCCTGATCGACCTGAAAGGCTGGACCCGCAACAGTCGCAGCCAGGTCATGGCCTGGCGACCCGCGCCGGTGCAGGTACACTACCTGGCCTATCCCGGTACGCTGGGCGCAGATTGGTGCGACTACCTGATCGCCGACAAGCAGGTGATCCCACCCGGCGCCGAGCAATACTACAACGAAGCCGTAGTCCGGCTGCCCCACTGCTATCAGATCAACGCAAGGCTGGCCAACGCCAGCCCCACCCCTAGCCGGCAAGCGGTAGGCCTGCCTGAAACCGGTTTTGTTTTCTGCTGCTTCAACCAGCACTACAAATTGTTGCCGGCGATGTTCGACTTGTGGATGCAGTTGCTGCAGCAAGTACCCGGCAGCGTGCTATGGCTACTGGCCACCTCGCCCCACAATTGCGAGAGACTGCAGCAGGAGGCCCACAAGCGCGGCATTGCCCCCAACCGTTTGGTGTTTGCTCCACCCCTTGCCCAAGCCGAACACCTGGCACGCTTGGCATTGGCAGACCTGGCCTTGGATACCCTACCCTGCAATGCTCACACCACGGCCAGCGATGCCCTGTGGGCCGGTGTGCCCTTGCTGACCTGTGTAGCTGACAGTTTTGCCAGCCGGGTTGCCGCCAGCTGCCTGCATGCCATTGGCCTGCCGGAACTGGTCACCACCTCCCTGCCCGCCTACCAGGCGCTGGCCCGCCAGCTCGCGACCGAGCCAGCACAATTGGCAGCATTGCGAAGCAGGCTGGCGGACAACAGGGCAGACTGGCCCCTGTTCGACAGCCAGGCCAGTATTGCCGCGCTGGAGCGCGCTTATGAGGCCATGTGGGCACGCCAGCTGGCTGGCTTGCCGCCAGCCGGGTTCGATTTACCGTAGCGCGATTGCCTGGCTAGCCGCGCTTAGCGCCTGCGACGGTCCTGGGTAAAGCGCGGTCTGTCGTAGAGTTCAGGTGGCCGTCGGCGCACCCAGGCAAGAAAGCTGGCAATCGTCGCATGCGCCTGGAGCCTTTCCACGGTATGGAAATGCTCGGCAAGCTCGCGCTCGGTAAACACAGCGTGCAGCGTCTGATGGCAGATCTTGTGCAGGCGCACCGTCTCCCGGCCACCCAGGCTGCGCGGTATCAGATGATGCTCGTCTACCGTCGTGCCTTCCGGCAGCAAGCGGCCACACAAGGCGCAGTGGGTGGCAGGCAGCCCTCTGGCCACCACGGTCCCACGCTGTACTGGCTGCTTTGCCATTGCCATGCTCACCGGACATTGCCGACCTGGCGTGTACCGGGTGTTTGAAGCACCCCCTCAGCCAGGCGCGGCTCTCGCGGCCTAGCTCCCCTGCTTGCCCGCCTGCTCCACCACATTGCGGAAAAAGCCATACACACCCTCATCGTTCATGCTGCGCGCACTGGCCAGTTCGCCCGCGCGGGTGGCATACAGCACGCGCTGATCCGGTGCCAGCACCACCACAGCCGGTATCCCCTTCTTGATCGGGTTGCCATAAACCGTATCGATATCCAGATTCTTGTCGAAGCGACCCACATCAACCTTGACCACCTTGAACTCCTTGGCGATCAAGGCCGCATTCTTTTCTGTCTTCAAGGCTGTATCCAGTGCGACACAATCCTTGCACCAGTTGGCACCGAACACCAGCAGCACGGGTTTCTGCGCCTTGCGTGCCTCGATCAGCGCCTGCTTCACATCGGCACGGGCATCTGCGGCTTCGTTATAGGGTTGCTCTCCAGCGTATGCGGTCAGGCTAAACAAAAGACCAAGGAGCAGACTGAGTTTCTTCATGACGTAACCAGATAAAAAATTGAAGACCGGAACAGATTACCGCGTCGGCGATTGTCCTGCTACCAAACCTGCACAGTGCGTTGGTCGCCCCGTACTGGCAGGTGTCTTGCCTATCTCATATAACCAAGAAACAGGGAGTAAGAACAAGGAAACTGCCATGCAGTTGCTGGCTATCGAAGGGTTGTACAAGGCAACCATATTGGCGTACACGCAAAGCCTGTGTGCTGATGTCATTGGCAATATTCAGCGGATATGACAACCCTACCGTCAGCGCCGCATGATCAGGACGCGATAATTCCCGAGCCCTTGGCAAACCAGCTATCAACCGAGCATGGTGCGCATCGCCCGCATGGCAATGGCGGCAGCCAGCATCTTTATGAAGCATTACGGCTAGCCTCTGAGGCACAGCACCAGTTGGAACTGGCACTGTGGGCCAGTGGAGAATCCATTTGGGAATGGGAGGCCGCGTCTGACGCCGTTACCATCCGGACCTTCATCGTCGCCAACCACCCACCCGACATTGTCGTTCTCAATAGCCAGGATTGCTTTGCCCGCGTGGAAGCAGACGACCTGGAACAGGCGCGCCTCGCCTGGAGTATGCATGTGCTCGGCAATGCGGATGCTGTCGATATCTCTGTCAGGGCCTGCATGGACGGCAATACCCGCTGGCTGCGCATACGCGGGCAAGCCGTGTCGCGCAGCGATGAGGGGCGAGCGTTGCGAATGGTCGGTACGGTCAAGGATATTACGCGCTACCGCGAGGCCGAAGAGTCACTGCGCCTGATGGCCTCGGCCTTTGCCAGCTCGCGCGACGCCATGCTGGTGCTGACCGAGCAATGGCAGATCATCGAGACAAATAGCGCCTTTACCGACCTGATCAAGCTAAAGCTGCACCAATTGGTGGGCGAATCACTGAGTCGCTTTGTTGACCTGCCCGATATCATGCTCAGGCGTCTGCAGCGCCTGGGGCACGCCCAGGCAGAGAGCCTGCTGCAACTGACACATGAACAACAGCTGCCGGTAGAGATCAGTATCAGCAGCTTTGCCTCAAGTAACGGCAGCGCTCCCTACCTGATTGCCACCTTGCGTGACATACGTGAGCGCAAGCAGGCAGTCAAAGCGCTGGAGCGCATGGCCAGACAGGATGCGCTGACCCAGCTACCCAATCGCAATGCCTTTCAGGAGGAACTGGAACAGCGACTGCCCCATGCCAGCGAGTACAACCCGCTGGCCGTATTGTTCATTGACCTGGATGGCTTCAAGCGCATCAACGACTCGCTGGGACATGAAGCGGGCGATGAATTGCTGCAGATTGTGGCAGGCAGGCTGCTCACCATGCTATCACCCGCCGATACACTGGCACGCTGGGGGGGTGATGAGTTTGTCGCCATGCTGGGTGATACGGCATCCATGCGGCAATTGGAAGAACTGACAGCACGCCTGCTTGAGGCCATGCGCATGCCGGTATCTGTCAGAGGGCATCAGGTGAGCGTAAGCGCCAGCATAGGCATAGCCCTGGCGCCTCAGGATGGCTACGACTCGGGCACCTTGCTGCGCCATGCCGATTCGGCCATGTATGCCGCCAAGCAAAGCGGGCGTGACCGGGTAGATCGCTATCGGCCCGAGCTCGATAGCGATGCCCTGAGCCGCATCAAACTCACCAGCCTGTTGCGACAGGCTGCCGAACGCAGTCAGCTGACCTTTGTGGCCCAACCCAAGGTGAAAGCCGATGGCCGCGTAGTGGGGTGCGAATTGCTGGTGCGCTGGACAACCAAGGAGTTTGGTGCCGTTTCACCGGTCAGCTTCATCCCCATTGCGGAGGAAACTGGCATTATCCTCACCATAGGCCATCAAGCCATACGCGAAGCCGCCCTGTTGGCCAGGCAGTTGCAGCAGACCGGCCAGCAAATCTCGGTCGCCATCAATCTCTCACCCCTGCAGATACGGGATCCGCAACTGGAGCAGGTGCTACTGTCAGCCTGCCGTGAAGCAGATATCTCGCCGATGTGCATACAGATAGAGCTGACGGAATCCGCCTTTCTTGACAGCAAGCAGGTCACCGGCCTGCTGCTGCATACCCTCAAGTCGCATGGCTTCGTGCTGGCGCTGGACGACTTTGGCACAGGCTATTCCTCGCTCAGCTACCTGCGCGACCTGCCTTTCGACGTGATCAAGATAGACCGGGCCTTCCTGCACGACATCGATCGGGATGAGCGCTCGGCCAAGCTATTGGCTGGCATCGTGGATCTGTGCCGCGCATTGGACATGGAGACCGTGGCCGAGGGGCTTGAGAGCCGTAGCCAACTGGCAGTATTGAGCCAGCTGGGCATAGGTGAGTACCAGGGCTTTTATTTCCATAAACCGATGGCGCAGAGCGACTTCATTGCTCTGGTAAAGGATGCCGGCCCGCAGCATCCCGCCTAGTGCATCAGGCCGCCAGCCCAGGACGGCCCTGCTCCATGGCCGCATTGGCGCTCAATGCCGCGGCGACACGCACCGCGTGCTTGGCGCGACTATGGGCTTCCGGACCATGGGCCGCCGCCGTCGCGCCCCAGATCGCTTCCATATTGACATAGGCCGAGAACGACTTGGGGTCGATGGCGGCAGCAATGGCATAGGCATCCTGGCTGGTATCACGGCGCAGTATCAGACTGGTCGGCGTGCCCTGGGGGCTGATGAAGGTCGCCACCGCCGGCTGCTGCGCATTGCTGCCCTGCTGCAACACCACACCGACTTCACCACTGACCAAGCGCACCAGCATACCTGGTGGGTATATGCCCAGGGTCTTGATAAAGACGGCAGCGACGGTGGGATCAAATGCCTTGCCACGCTCCAGCAAGATGCCCCGTAGCGCCACATTGGACGCAACGGCGGGACGATAGGCGCAGGGCACAATGCGGGCACAGAATACGTCGGCCAGGCACAGTAGCTGTGCCTCGACAATGCAACGTGATCTGCCTGGATAGCCCGACCCATCAAAATGCTCATGATGCTGTTCGACCGCAGTCAGCCAGACCGGGTCCGTCACCCCTGCACGCAGCAGCAGTTCCCGTGCTTCCAGCGGGTGTCTGTCTAGCCGGGCGCGCTGGGTAGGCGTCAGCGGTTCTGCCTGCTGCTTGAGTTCGTCCTGGTAGTCCGCCATGGCCAGATTCATGGTCAGCGCGGCTGCAACCACCGAGCCTTCCCTCTCCTTGGGCATATTCATGGCACGGGCAACCAGGCGCACCACCGTTGCCACATTGATCATGTGGCGGGTCGCATAGCGCCCTTCCTGGCGCAACAGCACCATGGCCATGGCCACGTTCTGGTCATGGCTGCAGGCGGCATCAATATGCTGGGTGATTTCTTCAATACCTCGCAGGAACACGCCTTGCCGTATCACCTGCTCGACATTGCCCACCAGGTAATCCAGCTTCTTGCGCGCCACGGCCAGGGTTGCCGTCACCGAGGGTGGCTTGATAGGCTCGGCCGGTCCCTCGGCCCGCGTACGGGCCAGTGCTTCCGCATCAGCGTAAAGCCCAACCCGCACCAGCCTGTCTAGCTGACCATCACTGCTGATGACATGGCCCTTGCTGAGCAGCAAGCGCCCATTGCTATCGCAAACATCCCATTTCAAGGCCTGCCCGATCTGTATATCGGACGGCCGAACTCGCGCATTCCCCACGCCGTATCCTTCGCAAGCGGCTTGTTCTGCATGGTGCTGAAGTCCTCCTTGCCGGAACCCTCCAACAGCCTCAGCCTTCAGGCCAGGCAAGACGCGGATGAAAAATATCGGCGCAGCACGGCATCGAAAGCAAGGCTATTGGGAGCACCACCGTCGCAACACGGCAAGATGGATATTCAGTACCCCAGGGGCGTATGCGTCCTCCAGTCATCCGCCGACGCTAGCAAAGCCCATCTATGCGGGTTTTCCCTAGCAAAGTCGGCAAGCTACAGAAATATCTTATTTTCTGATATGGAAAGACTGCCTATTTTCAAGGCAACCGACGAACGGCAGGGATAGCCAACACCACTTGGCAAAAATGGTATGGCATAGACAAACCAATCCAACACCAGCCAGCAGGTAAATAGCACACAAGTACCACAAATATTGCTTCTATTCAGATACTTGCCCAGCGCTACCGAGGCAAGGTGAACTGGTCACGCACGCGCCATTCAGGTGCCCTCTGCCCCGCCGCCTCTATCCAGATTGGTCGCTTTGCCGTGGTATCAGGGTTAGCTTGCCAGCGTTGCGGTACCCGATCCGTGCCCAGCATATAACCATGCAGGTTGCCTTGGGCATCGATGCAGAAACGCAGGAAACCCTTGTAGCCCTGCCAGGCCAGGGGTGAAAAAGCATTGTTGCCCAGATAGCCACAGCGTGCCATTAGGGCAAAGTAGCAGCCAAAGGTCAGCCCGCCTATGGCGGCACCCAACACAATCAATATGGCGCCCTTGAGCAAGCCCGCCATGACTGGCAGCAAATAATGGCACAAGGCGGTACCCATGCTGGCCGCATCTGCCCAGGGGTAGCGCGGCGCGGCCACGCTGCCGGCCAGAAGGTGGAATTGCCCATAGCGGCTAAGCAACCAGTACAGGCTGGCCGCCCAGAACATATGCAACAGGGCATGGGGCACACCGGTCAATACCCCCACCCTGGGCCCGTCCTCTCTGGCAATGGCGCAGCAAAGCACCAGCAGCACGGCATGCACGGCAAAGGCAAGCGGGCTGAAGAACAGCGCCTTCACCCATAGCGCCAGAAACGACCCATAGTCCAGCCTGGCAAACTCCGCAGGCGGCAGAAAGCCATCGGCATGGAAGGAATGGGAGAAAACAAAGGCATTGCAATAGACCGCAGCCCAGTACAGCACGCCCAGCAGCAAGGGAAACAGCATATTGCCTTGTACGATGTTCTGCCACAGCGCAGCCGGGCTCTCCAGCAACTCTGACCAGTGCAGGCCACCGGCAGACTGGAACAAGGCCCGCCAGTTGCGCCAGGACAGGTAGCGACTCTGGGCCGGATCGGGGTAGCGGCACTGAGCCTGATAGCCGCGCGGCGCCGCTGCATCTGGCTTATCTACTGTCCCTACCCTGACGCGCTGACGCAGGTCGTCGGTCATCGCCTGCTCGTCCACCTCCAGGCACATGCGCTTGGCCTGCGAGGTCTTGCGTGTATGCGTGGGGTGCAGAAAGGCGCCGCCGCTGCCGCAGGTAATCAGCGCATCGTCAAAGTCCAAGCCACCCTCGCCTTGCGCGGCGGTTTCCCTGACATAGTGATGCAGGTCCCCCGCTAGGCGCAGACGTACGCGTGCCCCCTGTGCCAGCAGCAGCGCCTCCAGCCGCTGGTAGCGCTTGGCATAGCCGGGTCGGGCGGCATCTCCCAGAGGGCGGGTCCAATAGGGTTCCGGGTAGACCAGTATCACGTTCTGCCCGGCTTGTACCTGGGTACGCACCAGGTCCCGCAGCACCTCGAACTGTTCGCGATCCAGATCCCCCAGCAAAGCGAAATCCAGGCCAAACAACCACCAGCCATGAGGTAGCCGTGCCACAAAGTAACTACGCGACTGCGGTGTATGGGCGTTGAGGAAGCGATCATCATGATCATCGACGAAATGCCGCTGAAAACTGGAGATATTGTCGAACCAGTCATGGTTTTGCGGGATCGCCAGCACAGTCCGTTGCGCCTCGTCCTGCGCAGGCCTCGCCGCTTCCCACATCTCATTGAAGCGATACTGGTACTCCTCGGTGCTGGCGCCTGGGTAGGCCAGGTCGCCCCCCAGGACCAACAGCCCGCCGGCTGGCAAGCGCAATGCATCAGCCCCTGGCAGCGACAACTCCGGCGCCAGCACCGCTCTGGCAACCGTGTAGGTGGCATTGCCGCCATCACCGGTATCGGAAACAAAATCCCACCAGAATGCGTCGCCCTTTGTCAGGCCCGTGGCGTCGAAGGCAGCGAAGTCGCCACTGTATAGCTCGCGCCGGTCCAGATTGCGGTTCTGGTCGGCCGTGGACACCATCTCCCTGGCAGAGCGCAACAACACGGCTGGGTTATACCAGGCCACCGGCCAGCGGCGGTGTGGCGGTGCGCCAAGGCCATAGTTGTAATCACCCATGTGTCTTCCCCCGTTGTTATAGGTCTGCTCTTTGTTAGCGCACGGCAGGTCGTAACGCAAACTCAACGATACAAGATAGCACCCCACCAAAAACAAAACGCCACCCGAAGGTGGCGTCTGTCTACCGCAGCGTAATCAGGCTTACTTGATCATGCCCTTGCTCTTCAGCAGCTCGAACATGGTCTTGCCGATCTCGGCCGGGCTACGGGTGTAGGCAATACCCGCCTTCTCGAAGGCAGCGAACTTCTCTTCTGCCGTCCCCTTGCCGCCGGAGATGATGGCGCCAGCATGGCCCATGCGCTTGCCCTTGGGGGCAGTCACACCGGCAATGTAGCCCACGACGGGCTTGGTCACATAGGCCTTGGCAAATTCAGCGGCCTCTTCTTCAGCCGAACCACCGATTTCACCGATCATGATGATGGCGTCGGTGTCCGGATCGTCCTGGAACAGCTTCAGCGCATCGATATGGCTGGTGCCGGGGATGGGGTCGCCACCAATACCGATACAGGTGGACTGGCCCAGGCCCAGGGCGGTGGTTTGTGCCACAGCTTCATAGGTCAGGGTGCCGGAGCGCGACACGATACCGATGCGGCCGGGGTTGTGGATGTGCCAAGGCATGATGCCGATCTTGCACTCACCTGGGGTGATGACACCGGGGCAGTTCGGGCCGATCAGACGAATACCGGCTTCATCCACAGCACGCTTGACGTACAGCATATCTATCGTCGGCACGCCTTCGGTGATGCAGACCACCAGCTTTACGCCAGCGTCGATGGCTTCCAGGATGGAATCCTTGGCAAACGGTGCCGGCACGTAGATCACCGAGGCATCGGCCTGGGTCTCACGGACGGCATCGCGCATGGTGTTGAACACCGGCAGGCCCAGGTGGCTGCTGCCGCCCTTGCCCGGGGTCACACCGCCAACAACCTTGGTGCCTACCTTCAGCGCCTGCTCGGCGTGGAAGGTACCGTTCTTGCCGGTAAAGCCCTGCACCAGCACTTTTGTATCTTTGTTAACCAAAACGCTCATGGTTTTTTCCTTTGTTCGTGCGGGTGATTAGGCAACGGCCTTGACGGCAGCCACGATCTTCTCGGCAGCATCATTCAGGCCTTGGGCCGAAGTCAGCTTGAGGCCGGATTCATCCAGAATCTTGGCGCCCAGCTCCGCATTGTTGCCTTCGAGGCGAACCACGACCGGCACGGTCACGTTCACTTCCTTCACGGCAGCGATAATGGCCTCGGCAATCATGTCGCAACGGACGATGCCACCGAAGATATTGATCAGCACGCCCTTGACCGACTCATCGGCCAGGATCAGCTTGAAGGCTTCGATCACGCGCTCCTTGGTGGCGCCGCCGCCCACGTCCAGGAAGTTGGCTGGCTGACCGCCCTTGAGCTTGATGATGTCCATGGTCGCCATAGCCAAGCCAGCGCCGTTCACCATGCAGCCGATATTGCCTTCCAGCGCCACATAGTTCAGGTCGAACTCAGAAGCCTTCAGTTCACGGTCATTCTCTTGCGACTTGTCACGCAGAGCCACGATGGATGGCAGGCGGAAGGCGGCATTGCTGTCGATGCCGATCTTGGCATCCACGCAGCACAGCTCGCCATTGCCACGGATGGCCAACGGATTGATTTCAAACAAGGCGAAATCGTTTTCAACGAATGCCTTGTAGGCACCCATCATCAGACCGGTGAACTGCTTGATCTGGGTATCGTCGAGGCCCAGGGCAAAACCGGTTTCGCGAGCCTGGTAAGGCTGCAGGCCAACCAGCGGGTCAACCACGGTCTTGATGATCTTCTCGGGAGTGTTGTGGGCGACTTCTTCGATCTCCACACCACCTTCGGTCGAGGCCATGAACACGATGCTACGGGTGGAGCGGTCCACCACGGCGCCCAGGTACAGCTCGCGCTGTACAGGGTACATGTCTTCACATACCAGCAGGCTGTTGACAGGCTGGCCCTTGGCATCGGTCTGGTAGGTCACCAGGCGCTTGCCCAGCAGCGACTTGGCCACATCGGCAGCTTCGTCGGCGCTCTTGACCACCTTGACGCCACCGGCCTTGCCGCGGCCGCCAGCGTGAACCTGGGCCTTCACAACAGCAAACTTGCCAGCCATGGAACGGAAGGCGTTGGCAGTTTCTTCCGGCGTGGTGGCCAGGATGCCCTTTTGCACCGGCAGGCCGTATTTGGCCAGCAGGTCTTTCGCTTGGTATTCGTGGAGGTTCATTGCAACTTCCTTTGTCTAAGGTGTGAGGAGTGAGGCGTGAGGAGAAAAGCGCAGCGTGCAACAACTCACGCCTTGCTCCCCACCCCTCACACGTAATCAGCTATGCAGCGTCCGGCCATCACAGCCCAGAGCAGCCTCATGCAAGGCCTCGGACAACGACGGATGGGCATGGACGATACGGGCGATATCTTCCGAACTAGCCGAGAATTCCATGGCTACCACGGCTTCCGAAATCAACTCGGAAGCGTAGGGGCCAACAATGTGCACGCCCAGGATACGATCGGTCTTCTTGTCGGCCAGCATTTTCACGAAGCCCTTGGCCTCGCCCAGCGCCAGCGCACGGCCGTTGGCCGAGAACAGGAACTGGCCCTTCTTGTATTCCACGCCTTCGGCCTTGAGCTGTTGCTCGGTCTTGCCTACCCAGGCAATCTCGGGGCTGGTGTAGATCACCCAGGGCACAGTGCCAAAATCGACGTGCGGATGTTGGCCGGCAATGCGCTCGGCCACGGCCACGCCTTCTTCCGACGCCTTGTGGGCCAACATGGGGCCGCGTACCACGTCACCAATAGCCCAGACATTGGGCAGATTGGTCTGGCAGTCATCGTTCACTTCCACCTGGCCACGTTCGTTCAACTTGAGGCCAACGGTATCGGCATTCAGGCCTGCAGTGTTGGGCACCCGACCGATGGAGACGATCAGCTTGTCGTATACCGCCTTGTGCTCAGCACCGGCTGCGTCGGTGTAGTTCACCGTCACGTCCTTCTTGCTGGCCTTGATCTCGCCGATCTTGACACCGGTATTGATGACCAGGCCGGTTTCCTTGGTCAGGAACTTCAGCGCTTCGCGTGCCACCTGCTCGTCAGCCGCGCCCAGGAAGGTGGGCATGGCTTCCAGCACCGTCACATCAGCACCCAGGCGCTTCCAGACCGAACCCATTTCCAGGCCGATCACGCCAGCGCCTATCACGCCAAGACGCTTGGGCACAGCCGGGATGGCCAGCGCGCCTTCGTTATCGAGCACCAGCTTGTTGTCTATGGTCACGCCGGGCAGCTGGCGCACACTGGAGCCGGTTGCCACGATCACATGGGTTGCCTCGATCGCTTCCAGCTTGCCGTCGGCCAGCTTGGCTTCCAGCACATACTTGTCGCCGTTCTTGCCCTTGAAGCTGCCGGTACCGTGGAAGGAGGTGACCTTGTTCTTGCGGAACAGGAAGGCAATACCGCCGGTATTCTTGGCGATGATTTCCTCTTTGCGCTTGAGCATCTGGGTCACATCCATCTTGACCGCGCCCGTGCTGATGCCGTGATCGGCGAAGCTGTGGACTGCGTGATGGTAGTTCTCGGACGATTGCAGCAGCGCCTTGGACGGGATGCAACCTACGTTCAGGCAGGTGCCGCCCAGGCTAGGCTTGCCATCAGCACTGCTGGTGGCATCGATACATGCAGTCTTGAAGCCCAGTTGGGCGGCACGAATGGCGGCCACATAGCCGCCAGGGCCACCACCGATAACGACAACGTCGAATTGTTGGGACATGGTTCAGAACCTATGTGAGGTGTTGGGCGCCGGGCATGGGATACGCACCATGCCCAGCGCTGTGTTGCATTACTGCGAGTAGCAAAGCAGGAGGGTGTCCTGCGCTTGCGCCTCGCCTTGGCGCATCAGATATCCAGCAGCAGGCGGGCCGGGTCTTCGATGGCTTCCTTGATCGCCACCAGGCTCAATACGGCTTCACGGCCGTCGATGATGCGGTGATCGTAGGACTGGGCCAGATACATCATGGGGCGAACCACCACGACGCCCTCTTCCACTACGGCACGCTCCTTGGTGGCATGCATGCCCAGGATGGCCGATTGCGGCGGGTTGATGATGGGGGTGGACATCATGGAGCCGAAGGTGCCGCCATTGGAGATGGTGTAGGTACCGCCACTCAGCTCCTCCATGGTCAGCTTGCCTTCCTGCGCACGCTTGCCAAAGTCAGCGATCTGCTTCTCGATCTGAGCCAGGCTCAGCTGATCGGCATTGCGTATCACCGGCACCACCAGACCACGCGGGCTACCCACGGCCACACCGATGTCGTAATAGCCGTGGTAGACGATATCGCTACCATCTACCGAGGCGTTGACGATGGGGTACTTCTTCAGCGCATGCACGGCAGCCTTCACGAAGAAGCCCATGAAGCCCAGCTTGATGCCGTGCTCCTTCTCGAAACGATCCTTGTAGCGGTTGCGCAGGTCCATCACCGGCTTCATGTTCACTTCATTGAAGGTGGTGAGGATGGCAGCAGTCGATTGCGATTCAATCAGGCGCTCGGCCACGCGCTGGCGCAGGCGGCTCATCGGTACGCGTTGCTCGGAACGATCGCCAGCAGGTACAGCAACCGCCGGTGCGGCAGCCTTGGCAGCCGGCGCTGCCGGCTTGGCGGCAGCTGCCACCACATCTTCCTTCAACACCCGGCCATCGCGGCCAGAACCCGCAATCTTGCTGGCATCGATACCGGCATCGGCAGCAGCCTTCTTGGCGGCCGGCATCACAGCGGTACCAAAGCCGATGGCGTTTTCTGGCACACCGGCGGCAGCAGCGGCAGCGGCAACACGGCTGGTTTCAGGAGCGGCTGGCGCAGCTGCCGTGGCTGCGGGCGCAGCAGCACCGGCCTTGGCTTCGGTATCGATGGTGGCGATCAGTTCCTGGCTCACCACGGTGGCGCCATCGCCCTTCACCAGGCTGACGATCACACCGGCTTGCGGTGCCGGCAGTTCCAGCACGACCTTATCGGTCTCGAGGTCTATCAGGTTTTCGTCGCGCTCGACGTAATCGCCGACCTTCTTCTTCCAGGAAACCAGGGTGGCTTCGGAGACGGACTCGGGCAGTTGGGGGACTTTGACTTCGATCAGCATGTTTTTCGGCTCCGTTGGGAATAGCCTGGCTTGGGATGTTGAGAATTCAATGGGCGGCCACCCTGGTGGCCGCCCCTACAGATCGGTTTACTTGCTTACCGTCATGGCTTCGTCCAGGAAGGCCTTGAGCTGCGCGGTGTGCTTGCTCATATAGCCCACCGCTGGCGAGGCAGACGACGGACGGCCAGCGTACAGCAAGGCTTGCTTGGCCGACATACAGGCTTCCAGCCGATGCCGAATCTGGTGCCATGCGCCCTGGTTCTTCGGCTCTTCCTGCACCCACATGATTTCCTTGGCAGCGCTGTACTTGCCCAGCTCGGCCTTGAGTTCATCCGTGGGGAAGGGATAGAGCTGCTCGACGCGAACGATGGCGACATCCTTCTGTTCGCGCTCCTTGCGGGCATTGGCGAGGTCGTAATACACCTGGCCGGAACACACCACCACGCGCTTCACCTTCTTGGCATCCGGGCTGTCCGGATCGGCAATCACCGGGCGGAAAGTGCCATTGGTATAAGCCTCCAGCGGGCTCATCGAGTCCTTGTAGCGCAACAGGCGCTTGGACATGAAGATGATCAGCGGCTTGCGGTACGGGCGCAGTTGCTGACGACGCAGCACATGGAACATCTGGCTGGCTTCCGACGGCATGACAATCTGCACATTGTGCTCGGCACACATCTGCAGGTAACGCTCCAGGCGGGCCGAGCTATGCTCAGGTCCCTGGCCATCGTAACCGTGCGGCAGCATCATGGTCAGGCCGCAGTAGCGCCCCCACTTGGTCTCGCCCGAGGTGATGAACTGGTCAATCACCACCTGCGCACCGTTGGCGAAGTCGCCGAACTGGGCTTCCCAGATCACCAGCTCATCGGGTGCCGAGGAGCTGTAGCCATATTCAAAGGCCAGCACGGCCTCTTCGTTCAGGATGGAGTCGATCACCAGGAAGTGGCCCTGGTTCTCGCTCAGGTTGCGCAGTGGCACATGGGCGCCGTCATCCCACTTCTCGCGGTTCTGATCGTGCAACACGGCATGGCGATGGCTGAACGTACCCCGGCCCGAATCCTCGCCCGAAATACGTACGCCATAGCCCTTTTCCAGCAGCGAGCCATAGGCCAGGATTTCAGACATGCCCCAGTCCATGTTCTGCTTGCCAGCAGCCATGTCACGACGTGCAGCCAGCACCTTGTCCACGGTCGGGTGCAGCTTGAAGCCCTCGGGGGTCTTGGTCGCCTTGTCGGCCAGACGGCCGATCTCGGCAGCGCTGAGAGTGGTATCGGTCGGGTGCGCCCAGTGGGTGCCCTTGAACGCGCCAAAATCAATGGCAAAGCTGCGCTTGAAATCGGTCAGCGTGGTCTGCTCCACATGCTCACCCTTGTCCAGGGCGGCACGATAGGCCTTGATCAAACCATCGGCTTCATCTGCACTCAGCAGGCCCTCGGTCACCAGGCGGTCGGCGTACATCTTGCGGGTGCCGGGGTGCTTGGCGATCTTCTTGTACATCATGGGCTGGGTCAACATCGGGTCATCGCCCTCGTTGTGTCCCAGCTTGCGGAAGCAGACCAGATCGATCACCACGTCGCGGCGGAACTGCCGGCGGAAGTCCAGCGCGGCCTGCACCACAAAGCAGACAGCCTCCGGATCGTCGGAATTGACGTGGAAGATCGGTGCTTCGATCATCTTGGCGATATCGGTACAGTACAGCGAGGAGCGGGTATCACGCGTGTCGCTGGTGGTGAAACCGATCTGGTTGTTGATGACGATGTGTACCGTGCCGCCCACACCGTAGCCCCGGGTCTGCGACAGGTTGAAGGTACCCTGGTTGGTACCCAGGCCGATGAAGGCCGAATCGCCGTGCAGCAGCACCGGCATCACCTGGCCGCCGGTGCGGTCGCCACGGCGCTGCTGGCGGGCACGAGCCGACCCCACCACGACCGGATTGACGATCTCCAGGTGCGAAGGATTGAAAGCCAGGGAGACGTGCACAGCACCGCCTGGCGTGGGAATGTCGGAGCTGAAGCCCATGTGGTACTTCACGTCACCCGAGGGCAGATCGTAGCTGTACTTGCCCTCGAACTCCGAGAACAGGTCGCGCGGCTGCTTGCCCAGGGTGTTGACCAGCACATTCAGGCGGCCACGGTGGGCCATGCCTATCACCATCTCCTGCACGCCATGCTCGCCCGAGGTCTGCACCAGGTGGTCCAGCGCAGCGATCATGCTTTCACCGCCCTCCAGCGAGAAACGCTTCTGGCCCACATACTTGGTGTGCAGATAACGTTCCAGCGTCTCGGCGGCGGTAATCTGCTTGAGTATGCGCAGCTTCTTGTCGCGGTTGAAGCTGGGGGTGGAGCGTGTCGACTCAAAACGCTCCTGTATCCAGCGCTTCTCGGTCGAGTTGGTGATGTGCATGTATTCCAGGCCTATGCTGCCGCAGTAGGTCTGCTTCAGGCGCGCCAGAATGTTGGCGAGGGTATCGCGCTCGGGGCCGATCAGGCTGCCACAGTCAAAGGTCAGCGCCATGTCGGCATCAGACAAGCCATGGGTGGCCGGATCCAGCTCGACCAAAGGCTGCTGGTCCAGGCGCTTGAGCGGGTCGAGCGAGGCATAACGCACGCCCAGGACGCGGTAGGCCGAGATCAGCTTGAGCACGGCCACCTGCTTCTTCATGGCCTCCTGCTGGGCGGCGGCGGAGATACCGCCAACGCGCGGCTGCTTGGCCATCTGTACGAATGATTCTTCGATGGCGGCGCGAGGAATGTCGCGATCGGTATTGCCGGGCTGTTGCTGCAGTTTGTCGAAATAGTCCCGCCATTCCTGCTCCACGGCGAGTGGATCGGCGAGGTACTGTTCATACAGGTCCTCGATGAACGGCGCATTGCCGCCGAACAAGTGGGACTGGGCTTGGAATGCTTGCATCATGGTGATGTGGCCTATGGCGTTTTTTGCTTTTCGCTTGGGCGAGACGATTTCGACAAACTGGGTAATTCGGTAGAGCTGCAAATACGCGCCCGATTCCAGGGAAGCGGGCGCGTATTGCGGTACTTAGCTGCGCTTCTCGATATCGATGTAATCGCGACGCGGTGCACCGGTATAGAGCTGACGCGGACGTCCGATCTTCATGGTCGGATCGGCGATCATCTCGCTCCAGTGCGAGATCCAGCCCACGGTACGTGCCAGGGCAAAGATCGGCGTGAACATGGAAACCGGAATACCGATGGCGCTCAGCACGATGCCCGAGTAGAAGTCCACATTCGGGTACAGCTTGCGCTCGATGAAGTACGGGTCTTCCAGGGCGATCTTTTCCAGCGCCATGGCCAGCTTGAACTTGGGGTCATCATGCAGGCCCAGTTCGTTCAGCACTTCATGGCAAGTCTCGCGCATGATGGCTGCACGCGGGTCCATGTTCTTGTACACGCGATGGCCAAAGCCCATCAGCTTGTAGCGCTTGTCCTTCACGCCTTGCATGAAGTCGGCAACCTTGGAGACATCACCGATTTCATCCAGCATCTTCAGCACAGCCTCGTTGGCGCCGCCGTGCGACGGGCCCCACAGACAGGCGATACCGGCAGCAATACAGGCAAACGGGTTGGCACCCGACGAGCCCGACAGACGCACCGTCGAGGTGGAGGCGTTCTGCTCGTGATCAGCATGCAGGGTGAAGATACGATCCAGCGCACGAGCGGTGATCGGGTTGACCGTGTACTCGGCGACCGGGGTCGAGAACATCATGTACAGGAAGTTCTCGGCGTAGCTCAGCCCCGCCTTGGGGTAGCTCAGCGGCAGACCCTTGTTGTAACGATAAGCCTGGGCAGCAATGGTCGGCACCTTGGCGATCAGGCGAAAGGCCGCCACTTCGCGGTGGCGCGGATCATTGATGTCCAGCGAGTCGTGGTAGAAGGCCGACAAGGCGCCGACCACACCGACCATCACGGCCATGGGGTGGGCATCACGACGGAAACCACGGAAGAAATTGTGGATCTGGTCATGCAGCATATTGTGGCGCATGACGGTGTAGTCGAACTGCTCCTTCTGCTGCTTGGTCGGCAGTTCGCCGTTCAGCAACAGATAGCAGACTTCCAGGTAGTCGCTCTTTTCTGCCAGCTGTTCAATGGGGTAGCCGCGGTAGTAGAGCTGGCCCAGGTCACCATCGATAAAGGTGATCTTGGATTCGCAGCTGGAAGTCGACAGAAAGCCTGGGTCATGGGTAAACATGCCGGTCTTGCCGAAGGCGCGGATATCGACCACATCGGGGCCCAGGGTGCCCTTGAGCACGGGCAGTTCGACGCTGTTTTGGCCGTCGTTGTAAGAGAGCGTTACTTTGGAGGCTTCAGCCATGGAAAATGCTCCTGATTGAATATCGGGTGAAGCAGAGAAGGCCGCTAATTACGCCCTTCCCGGCCCTCGAACTAAGCGCATTATTATTGTTTCTTGGCGACTTGCCAGTGCCGCAACCGCGTCAGGATAGGAACGAGGCGGTCATCGGTGGTGTCGGTTTTGCCATCCACCAGTTCTAGCAGATCAATGTCCGGCAGCATCAACAAGTCTTGGTAGACGTCCAGCTCCGCAGGGGTCAGCTGATCAAAATCGTGTTCGAGAAAGAGTTCAAACACGAGATCAAGTTCCAGCAGACCCCGGCGGGAACGCCAGCGGAGTCGGTTCTTGTCCGCTTGGGTATAGGTCACTTAGGCTATCCGTTTCACCATCAGCTCTTTGATCTTGCCTATGGCCTTGGTGGGGTTGAGGTGCTTGGGGCACACATCCACGCAATTCATGATGGAGTGGCAACGGAACAGCCGGTACGGGTCTTCCAGATTATCCAACCGCTCGTTGGTGGCGGTATCGCGGGTATCGGCAATAAAGCGATAGGCAGCCAGCAGGCCAGCCGGGCCGACGAACTTGTCCGGGTTCCACCAGAACGACGGGCAGGAGGTCGAGCAGCAGGCACACAGGATGCACTCGTACAGACCATCCAGCTCTTCGCGATCCTTGGGGCTCTGCAGCCGCTCATGCGAAGGCGGCGGCGTGTCGTTGATCACATAGGGCTTGATGGAATTGTATTGCTTGAAGAACTGGGTCATATCCACGATCAGATCGCGGATGACCGGCAGGCCAGGCAAGGGACGGATTTCAACCGGCTGCTTGAGGCCAACCACATCGGTCACGCAGGCCAGGCCGTTCTTGCCATTGATGTTCATGGCATCGGAACCGCATACGCCCTCGCGGCAGGAGCGGCGGAACGACAGCGTGTCGTCCACTACCTTCAGGCGTACCAGCGCATCCAGCAGCTTCTTGTCGGTAGGCTCCAGCTCGACTTCGCAATCCTGCATATAAGGCTTGGCGTCGACGTCCGGGTTGTAACGGTAGATCTTGAATTGCATCTTCATGTTGGTTCTCCGGCGCGCGCTTAGAAGGTACGTTCTTTGGGCGGAATGTAGTCGACAGTCAGCGGCTTGGTATGCACCGGCTTGTAATCGAGGTGACGGTCATGGCTGAAGAACAGCGAGTGCTTCATCCAGTTGTCGTCATCACGCTTCTGGAAGTCATCGTGCGAGTGAGCGCCACGGGATTCCTTGCGGGCATCGGCGGCGATCATGGTCGCCACGGCGGCCTCTATCAAGTTGTCCAATTCCAGCGCTTCGATACGGGCAGTGTTCCAGACCTTGGACTTATCCTTGATCTGGGTGCGCTTGGCACGCTCGGCCACTTCGGCGATCTCCTTCACGCCCAAGGCCATGTTCTCGCTATTGCGGAACACACCGGCACGCAGCTGGATGGTCTTCTGCATGGCGCTGCGCACATCGTTCACCTCTTCGCCACCAGTCTGGTTCTCCAGGCGGGCAATGCGCGACAGGCTGTAGTCGGCGGCGTTCTCCGGGAGCGGCTTGTGCACCGGACGCTCGCGCTTGATGAAGTCGATCATGCTGTCGCCGGCCGATTTGCCGAACACCACCAGATCGAGCAGCGAATTGGTACCCAGGCGGTTGGCGCCGTGCACCGATGCACAGGCACACTCGCCTGCCGCATAGAAGCCATTGACGCGCACTTCCGGGTTATCGCCCTCGGGCACCATCACCTCACCGAGGTAATTGGTGGGGATACCACCCATCTGGTAGTGAGTGGTCGGAATAACCGGGATCGGTTCCTTGATGGGATCAACACCTGCGAACTTGATGGCAATTTCGCGGATGGACGGCAAGCGGTGATTGATCACCTCCGGGCCCAGATGATCCAGCTTGAGCAGTACGTGATCCTTGTTCTTGCCGGCACCACGCCCCTCCAGCACTTCCAGCGCCATACAGCGCGACACGAAGTCGCGCGGTGCCAGATCCTTCAGCGTGGGCGCGTAGCGCTCCATAAAGCGCTCGCCATTGCCATTGAGCAGAATACCGCCCTCGCCGCGCACGCCTTCCGTGATCAACACGCCCGCACCGGCCACGCCAGTCGGGTGGAACTGCCAGAATTCCATGTCTTCCAGCGGGATGCCGGCACGGGCACACATACCCAGGCCATCGCCGGTATTGATAAAGGCATTGGTGGAGGCCGCATAGATGCGCCCTGCCCCGCCGGTGGCAAACAGCACCGCCTTGGCATGCAGCACATAGACTTCACCGGTTTCCATCTCCAGCGCGGTCACGCCCACCACATCGCCATCGGCATCGCGAATCAGGTCCAGCGCCATCCATTCGACGAAGAACTGGGTATTGGCGCGCACATTGCGTTGGTACAGGGTATGCAGCAGCGCGTGGCCAGTACGGTCGGCAGCGGCACAGGCACGCTGCACCGGCTTCTCGCCGAAGTTGGCAGTATGGCCACCGAAGGGGCGCTGATAGATGCGGCCCGACTCCACCCGGTCAAACGGCATGCCAAAGTGTTCCAGCTCGATCACGGCCTCAGGTGCAGTCTTGCACATGAATTCGATGGCATCCTGGTCACCCAGCCAATCGGAACCCTTGACCGTGTCGTACATATGCCATTCCCACTTGTCTTCCTGGACGTTGCCCAGCGAAGCGGAAATGCCCCCCTGCGCCGCCACGGTGTGCGAGCGGGTAGGGAAAACCTTGGATAGCACAGCCGTCTTGAGGCCTGCCTCGGAAAGCTGCAATGCTGCGCGCATGCCGGCTCCGCCAGCACCCACGATCACTGCATCGAATTGACGTTTAGCGACGTTCGCCATTAGACACCCCACACCACTTTAACTGCGTAAACAAAGCTACCGATCAGATACAGGATGGTCAGCACATGCAGGGTCAGCCTCAGACCCAGGGGCTGGACGTAGTCCATCCAGATATCACGCACGCCAACCCAGGCGTGCAGCAGCAAGGCGAGGATGGTGACCGTGCTCAGCACCTGCACCCAGGTGCAGGCGAACAGCGCTTTCCAGCTATCGTAGCTGGCACCCGCGGCCAGGATCAGGAAGGCCAGCAGGCCCACGGTGTAAACCAGCATCACCACGGCGGTAACGCGTTGCAACAACCAGTCGCGCAAACCATAGTGCGCGCCGACAACATGGCGATTTACCACAGGACACCTCCGATGATGGCGGTAAGCGCCAGGCTGACAACCAGCACAGCCTTGGCAGTGTTACGCGCAGTCTCGAGCTCCAGGCCCTTGTGCACGTCCAGGAAGAGAAAACGGATGCCAGCGCAGGCATGATGCAGATAGGCCCACAGCAGACCTATCAAGGCAAGCTTGACCACCGGATAGGCGATAAAGGACTTGAAGGCATCGAACTGCGTCTCGCTGGAGAGCGAGCCATGCAGTAGCCAGAGCACCACCGGGATGGCGAGGAACAGGACCACACCGCTGATACGATGCAGGATCGAGATGATGCCCGGGATAGGCAGCCTGATCTTCGGGAGATCAAGATGCTTGGGCCGTTTTTTCTCCATGACGCGATTCCTTATTTTGTTTGAGTCACAGTGCAAGCCGCTGCACCGTTGCCCCGCGGCAGTACCCGCAGGTGGCGCTGTCGGCACCGGCAAACCAGCCAGTACAGCAACGCCCGTGGCAAAGCCTTTCGATTGTAGCAAACGGATTTGCCATTACCGTCCAGCTTGGCCTTTATAAAACCGTCCCGACTACATTACCGTGTCATATCAGACACGATAGACGTAATGATCGGTGCGGCAACGCAACACCGACCATTCCACTGGCGTGCTACTCAAACCGCCTGCGGTCCTTGCCACTTCCAGAACAGGGCTATCGACCTCGACCCCCAGCAACCTGGCCTCTTCGCGCCCTGCCAGCCCCGCCCTGAACTGCGGCGGGTTGGATACCACGCGCAAGCCGAATTCACGCCACCAGACGGTACGCAGATTGCAATTGGCCTGCTTGATACGGCGAGCGTCCAGACCTTCGAAGCGCTCTGCCGGCACAAAACTTTCAATCACCGCATAGGGCTCGCCCGACACCCTGACCAGTCGCTTGACCGCGATCAGGATGGCACCGCGCCGCAATCCCAATGCAGCAGCAGGCTCATCACCAGCATTGCTGCGGGCGCAGGCAAGCAATTCCACCGAGGTTTCGAGCGCCCGATCCGAACCCGGCAGCTCCGCCCGTCCCCAGTCGTCCTGCGCCTGGGCGATAAAGGTTCCCAGCCCTTGGCGGCGCACCAGCACGCCCTCACCCACCAGGCTGTCGAGCCCCTTGCGCACAGTCCCCTGGCTGACGCCAAAGCGGTCAGCCAATTCAAACTCACTGGGCAAGGCCGACCCAGCATCCCACTCGCCCTGCTCTATACCCGCAAGGATGCGCCCGCGCACTTGCGTGTACAAAGGCTGGCGACCTGGGAGTTCGGCCGGGTGGCGGCCGGATGCTGCAGACATTGAAAGGCTCGCGGGAAGCGGGATTTCGCGCTTTATACGCCACCGCCGCGCCGCTGTCCATCCCAGTCTTATATAAGACACAAGATTGCATTGCAACAAAGTCGCCCTTCAACCGTATTCCGGGTGATTTCAGCAGCTTGAGATGCTAGACTCGTCCTGATTGCTGTGCTGCCACATGAAAACCCTTGCCTCTATCGCTCACTGACACCTGAAGTGAACGATTGCTGCAACTGGTGGCCACACTCGCCTCTCCCTACTTAAAGCTCTCCAGGAGTTCCAACGATGAAGAAACCCGTTCGCGTTGCCGTTACCGGCGCTGCCGGCCAGATCGGTTACAGCCTCTTGTTCCGCATTGCCTCTGGCGAGATGCTGGGCAAGGATCAGCCCGTCATTCTGCAACTGCTGGAACTGCCGCTGGAGAAAGCCCAGGCCGCGCTCAAGGGCGTGATCATGGAGCTGGAAGACTGCGCCTTCCCGCTGCTGGCCGGTGTGGTCGGCACCGACGACGCCGAAGTTGCCTTCAAGGACGTTGACGTAGCCCTGCTGGTTGGCGCCCGTCCTCGCGGCCCCGGCATGGAGCGCAAGGACCTGCTGCTCGAAAACGCCAAGATCTTCACCGCCCAAGGCGCCGCCCTGAACAAGGTTGCCAGCCGTGACGTCAAGGTGCTGGTTGTCGGCAACCCAGCCAACACCAATGCCTACATCGCCATGAAGTCGGCCCCCGACCTGCCAGCCAAGAACTTCACCGCCATGCTGCGCCTGGATCACAACCGCGCCCTGAGCCAACTGGCCGACAAGGCAGGCGTAGCCGTTGCCGATATCGAGAACCTGATCGTCTGGGGCAACCACAGCCCGACCATGTACCCCGACTATCGCTTTGCTACCGCCGCCGGCGCTTCGCTCAAGGCCAAGATCAACGACGAAGCCTGGAACAAAGACACCTTCATCCCCAAGGTGGGCAAGCGCGGTGCCGCCATCATTGAAGCCCGTGGCCTGTCCTCGGCTGCCTCGGCCGCCAATGCCGCCATTGACCATATCCGTGACTGGGTACTGGGCACCAATGGCAAGTGGGTGACCATGGGCATTCCGTCGGATGGCTCCTATGGCATCCCCGAAGGCGTGATGTACGGCGTCCCCGTCACCTGCGCCAACGGTGAATACACCCGCGTTACCGGTCTGGAAGTCGATGCCTTCTCGCGCGAACGCATGGATTTCACCCTGGCCGAGCTCGAGGAAGAGCGCGCAGGCGTAGCACATCTGCTGGGTTGATTTTCACCCCGGCAGCAGAAGGCGAGCCTCGGCTCGCCTTTTTTGTTGCCTGTCATCGGCGTATAAGCAAGCCATGATGCCCTGAAACGGGCACAATACGCGCCGCGCGATGGACGGTAGCTGCAAACGCCACCCCTGCCTCGCTGCAAGAGCTAGGCTGATTTCACACCTCAACGCTTCTATCCGTTTACCACCAACGTGACCGACACCCAGACGCCTGCCCCTCCCAAAAAACGCCTGCAGAAGCTGCGTGCCTTGCTACGACGCTATCGCAAACTGCTTTGGGCCACAGCAGGGTTGATACTCGCCGCCTTTATCGGTGCCGGTTGGTGGCTACTGCGCGACCTTCCCTCCTTGGCCGAGCTGGACAACCTGCAAGCCAAGGTGCCGTTGCGGGTATTCTCCGACGACGGCGTATTGATAGGCGAATTTGGCAAGGAGCGGCGCAGCCTGGTCAAGCTGGCCGATATGCCGGCACAGCTCAAGCATGCCGTCCTGGCCATTGAAGATGCCCGTTTTTATGAGCACGGCGCTGTTGACCTGCAAGGCGTACTGCGTGCCGGACTCGCCAACCTGGGTAGTGGTGGCCGCGGCCAGGGTGCCAGCACGATCACCATGCAGCTTGCCCGCAATATGTTCCTGACCAAGGACAAGACCTACACCCGCAAGCTGCGCGAGATACTCCTGGCTTACAAGATCGAATCCGTCCGCAGCAAGGACGAGGTACTCGAGCTGTACATGAACCAGATCTACCTGGGTCAGCGCGCATACGGGTATGCCAGTGCCGCCCGTATCTACTATGGCAAGGAACTCAAGGACATCACCCTGGCTGAAGCCGCCATGCTGGCCGGCCTGCCCAAGGCGCCTGCCGCCTATAACCCTGTGGTCAATCCCAAGCGGGCACGGATACGCCAGGCGTATATCCTCAAGCGCATGCTGGAACTAAAGCTAATCGACAAGGCCAGCTACGAGCAGGCCTTGGCCGAGCCACTCAAGCTGGCCGAAGGCGAGATGCAAACCTACCAGCCCCGGCCCAAGGCGGAATACGCCGCCGAGATGGCGCGCCAGCAGATGGTCGCCCAGTATGGCGAGAAAGCCTATGGCATGGGGCTGGTGGTACACACCACCATCAACTACACCGCCCAACTGGCGGCCTGGGATGCCGTGCGCACCAGCCTGCTCGACTACGACCGGCGTCGCAACTATCGCGGCCCAGAAGGGCAAATGGTATTGCCCACGGCGGACGAAGATCGCAATGACGCAATAGAAGAGGCACTGGAGAGCCACCCCGATGCGGAGGAAATGATCGCTGCAGTGGTGCTGAAAGCCAGCCCGCGTGAAGTGACCGTGCAGACCCGCGAGGGCGAAGCACTGGTCATCAACAGCAACGGCCTGCGCTTTGCCGCCGCCGGCTTGCGCAGCAGTGCCAACGAGGCCTTACGCATCAAGCCGGGCAGCATAGTACGCGTCATACAGAATACCCAGGGCAAGCCCGAAATCGCCCAACTACCCGAAGTACAGGGCGCGCTGGTGGCTTTGGCCCCCCAGGATGGCGCCATACGGGCGCTGGTCGGTGGCTTCGACTTCAAGGTGCAGCACTTTAACCGTGCCGCCCAGGCCTGGCGTCAACCCGGCTCCACCTTCAAGCCCTTTGTCTATTCGGCCGCACTGGAGCGCGGTGTCGGCCCCGCCACCATCGTCAACGACGCCCCCTTGTCGATCAAGCTAGACCCCAAAGACGAGAAAGCCTGGGAGCCCAAGAACGACGACTACAGCCAATCCGGCCCCATTACCTTGCGGCGTGGCCTGCAAAAATCCAAGAATCTCGTGGCCGTGCGGGTGCTGGACTATATCGGCGTGCCCTATGCGCGTGATTACGTCACCCGCTTCGGCTTTGAAAAACGCCAGGTACCCCCCTATCTGCCCATGGCCCTGGGCGCAGGCCAGGTCACCCCGTTGCAACTGGCACGGGGCTATACCGTGTTCGCCAACGGCGGCTTCCGTGTCGACCCCTACCTGATACGCGAAGTACGCGACGGCAAAGGCAAGCTGTTGCTGCAGGCGCAGCCCAAAATTGCCGATCAGAACGCTATCCGCGCCATTTCACCGCGCAATGCCTTCCTGATGAACAATCTGCTGCAAGGCGTGGCCCAGCACGGCACTGCCTACCGCAGCAACGATATGGGCCGTACCGACCTTGCCGGCAAGACCGGCACCACCAACGAGGCGCGCGACGCCTGGTTTGCCGGTTATCACAACAGCCTGGTTGCCGTCAGCTGGATGGGCTTCGACCAGCCACGCTCACTGGGCACCAGCTCGGCCGGTAGCCAGCTGGCCCTGCCGCAGTGGATGCGCTTCATGACGCCTATGCTCAAGGGCCTGCCCACATACACCATGCCGCAGCCTGCCGGCGTTAGCCAGCAAGGTGGCGAGTGGTATTTTGACGAGTTCACCCGGGGCAATGGCTTTGTCGCCGGCATAGGCATGCGCGGTGTCGCCATGCCCGAGCCCGAAGAAGAAGCCGAGCTGCTGGAGGGAGAGGAAATCCCAACCGAGGAAGGCGAGCCGGAAGAAACCAGCGAGCCCATACCGGATGGGACACAATCGGGGAAACGGGATCGCTGACCGAGAGGCTGGCGGGACGCAAAAAAAACGGCGCATCGTGCGCCGTTTTTCTTTAGGCCCGCATCACTGCCAGCTGATCAAACCATAGTTCTTCTTGCCACGCTTGAGCAGTGTAAAGCGGCCGAACAGACGCTCCGCATCGCCAAAACTATGCTCTAGCGTATCAGCGCGGCTGCCGTTGATGCTGACCGCACCGCTCTGGATAAAGGTACGCGCCTCGCTCTTGGACTTGGCCAGATTGGCGGCCACCAGTGCATCGATCAGGCCGGTCACCGATCGCTCCAGCACAACACCGGGCATGCCATCCTGGGCCAGTTGCTCGAAGTCCGATTCGGTCAGGGCCGCAAGGCTGTCGCTGAACAGGCTTTGGCTGATACGTTGCGCCGCCTCGACTGCACCAGGGCCGTGGACGATGGCCGTCACCTGCTCTGCCAGGATGCGCTGTGCCTCAGGCTTGCCTTCACGAGCCTTGTCGGCCGCCTCGATGGCATTGATCTCGGCAGGTGACAGGAAGGTAAAGTAACGCAGGAAGGTGTACACATCGGCATCGGCCGTGCCCAGCCAGAACTGGTAGAAAGCATAAGGCGAGGTCTTCTTGGCATCGAGCCAGATGGTGCCGGTCTCGGTCTTGCCAAACTTGGTGCCATCGGACTTGGTCACCAGCGGTAGTGTCAGGCCAAACACCTGCTGCTGGTTCAGGCGCCGGGTCAGGTCGGTACCCGCCGTGATATTGCCCCACTGATCAGACCCACCTATTTGCAGGCGGCAACCGTGACGGCGGTTCAGCTCGGTGAAGTCGTAACCTTGCAGCAGGCTATAGGCAAACTCGGTGAAGGAGATGCCCTGGTCGTCGCGGTTGATACGCTGCTGTACCGACTCCTTCTTGATCATGGCATTGACCGAGAAATGCTTGCCGATATCGCGCAGGAAATCCAGCACGCTCATGGGGCCGAACCAATCGTGGTTGTTGGCCATGATGGCGGCATTAGCACCGTCGAACTGGAGGAAAGGCTCCACCTGGGCACGTATCTTGGCAACCCAGCCCTCGATCACATCGGGCGTATTGAGCTTGCGCTCTGCCGACTTGAAGCTGGGGTCGCCTATCATGCCGGTGGCGCCACCTACCAGGGCAATCGGCTTGTGACCAGCCTGCTGGAAGCGCTTGAGCACCAGGATGGGCACCAGGCTGCCTATGTGCAGGCTGTCCGCCGTCGGGTCAAAGCCGCAATAGAGGGTCACCGATTCCTTGGCCAGCAGTTCGTCGAGCGCCGCAGCATCTGTCGCTTGTGCGATCAGGCCACGATCTTGCAGATCCTGGATAAGGCTGGATTGGGACATGTAGGAACTCTCCACAGGGCAAACAGGGCACCGACACGGCGCCGTAAAAATCGGAACCGGTGATTCTAGCGCAAACCGGGGTACTACCCACATCCTATGCAGTCATCAATGCTGTCGTCGCGTCAGCGCTTGTCATGAGTTCAAGGCATGGATGAGCGCTGGCCGGCCTGTCGGGTGTGGGAGTAAACCTGGCGCAGGATCGAAAAGCCTGTTCAAAGTTTTTTCGCCTTCGCACCTGTCGGGAAAAGATCCTGAACAGGCGCCCAGACTGGTAGGCTATTGCCCTCCCGACTTCGCCTCCAAGCGCCATGCCCACTCCCCAGCTCTATATCGGCCTGATGTCCGGCACCAGCCTGGATGGTATTGACTGTGCCTTGGTGGACTATGCGGACACCGCCCCCCGCCTGCTGCATGCCACGCTGCAGCCGTTCACACCTGCCCTGCGTACTGAGTTGCTGGCCCTGCAAAGCCCGCAGACGGATGAACTACACCAGGCCGCGCTGGCAGCCAATGCCCTGGCAGATGCCTATGCCGCCGCGATCACCGATACCCTGGCCCAGGCCGATGTCGCGCCCGTGCAGGTACGCGCCATCGGCATGCATGGCCAGACCATACGACATAGGCCCGAGCTGGCCTATACGCTGCAAATAGGCAATGCAGCGCGACTGGCGGAGCAGACCGGCATTACGGTGGTCAGTGATTTCCGCAGCCGCGACGTCGCCGCCGGGGGCCAGGGTGCACCGTTGGTGCCCGCCTTCCATCGTGGCTTGTTTGGCGCTGCCGCGCATCGTGCCATCATCAACATAGGCGGTATCGGCAATGTGACCGATCTACCCAGCCACGGTGAAGTACGCGGTTGGGATACCGGCCCCGGCAATGTGCTGATGGATGGTTGGACGACCCGCCACCAGGGCTGGGCCTATGATGCCGATGGCGGCTGGGCCGCCACGGGCGCAGTCAATGACGATTTGCTCGCGGCCCTGCTGGCCCAGCCTTATCTGGCCCAGCATCCACCCAAGAGTACCGGGCGAGATCTGTTCCATCTACGCTGGCTGGATGCCATCCTGGCGCAACTGCCGGCCATTCCGCCACAAGATGTACAGGCCAGCCTGCTGGAATTCACAGCGCGCAGCATCGCTGATGAAATCAGCCGGCACGCTGCGCAAGCCAGTGAGGTCTATGTATGCGGCGGCGGCGCACGCAACAGCCTGCTGATGCGCCGGCTGGCTGACTTGCTGGCCCCGCGCAGATTGGATAGCACCGAGGTATTGGGTCTGCACCCCGACTGGGTTGAAGCCGTGGCCTTTGCCTGGCTGGCTAAGCAATGCCTGGCTGGGCTGCCGGGCAACCTGCCTGCCGTGACGGGTGCAGCAGGCCCCAGGGTACTGGGTGCCATCTACCCCGCATGAGCATGGCCGAAGTGCTGCACTGGCTTGGCAGCATCCGGCCCTCGGCCAAACCGCAGCCAGGCTTTCTCGTGAAAGTAGTAGGCTACGGTATTCACGGCGGGCTCCACCAAGGCCAGCGTGCTGCTGATACCTATGCTGCCAGTCAGCATATAGGCCACACTGAAGGCCACCCCAAAGTGGGTAAGGGCAAATGTCGCGGTCTTGGCCATGATGGGCTCCTAGGTGCTACTGCGCTTAAGTCGATGGCCCTATCATAGCCCCCTGCCACAACAAGAAAAAATCAAACGTTTCTCACATAACGATAGCAATAAAGCTATCACCAACACGTACAAGCGGGCACAGCCATCAAAGCTAGATGACATAGTCCTGGCCATGGCTGGCCTTGAGTGCCTGCATGGCCGCATGGGTGGACAGATGCACCTGCCCGGACAGCTCGTCGAGAAAACCGCTCTGCTTGAGCTGGTCCATCACCGGCCCCTTCACCACCGCAAAATGCAGCCTCACCCCCTGCTCCAGCAATACCCGGTTCAATTCACGCAAACCTTGCAGCGCCGAAACATCGATGGCATTGACGGCCGACAGCACCAGTAATAGCTCCCGTGTTTTGGGTCGCTGCCCCAGCATGGTCACCAGACCGGCCCGCACGAAGCGGATATTGGCAAAGTACAGGCTTTCGTCTATCCGCACCGCCAGTATCTCGGGTTCGGTATCGACTTCGTAGCGCAGCACATTGCGGTAATGTTCCGTCCCAGCCACCCGTCCCAGCACAGCCAGGTGGGGTTGGCTGGTGCGCCAGATAAACAGCGCCAGCGACAGCCCGACGCCCAGCAGGATGGCATCGACCACCCCCAGCACCAGCACCCCAACCAAGGTTGCCAGATAGACTAAGGCATCCCGCCTGTCGTAGCGCCATGCCAGCCTAAAGATGGACAGATCAATCATCTGCGAGACGGCGACCACGATGGTGGCCGACAATACAGCCAGCGGCATGCTGGCGAACAAATCGGTAAATACCAGCAATATCAGGGCTATCCAGGCCGCAGTCAGCACCCCCGCCAACTGGGTACGGGCGCCTGCCAGTTCATTGGCAGCAGAGCGGCCAAAACTGGCAGAAACAGGGAAACCCCCAGTCAGTCCTGCCGCCGTATTGGCGGCACCCAGCGCCAGCAGCTCCCGATTTGGGTCCACACTTTCGCGGCGCTTGAGTGCAAGGGACTGGGCAATCGAATAGCTATCGACAAAACCTACCAGGGCAATGGCCAGTATGGCCGGCACGATGGCTCCTGCAGTGGCGATATCCATGGCGGGCCAGGCCAATGGCGGTAACCCGGCCGGCAGCACACCCACCGAGCGCACCGGCAAGGCCAGCAGGCTACTGGCAACGGCACCTGCCACCACCACCACGATGGGAAAAGCCTTGCCCCACAGATCGGCCGCCTGTGCACTCAGACCCAGCTTCTGCAGGCCGGGCTTGATCCAGCGCCGGCCAGCCAGCAACAAGACTAGCGCCGCCCCGGACAGCATCAGTGCGTGCAGATTGGTCTGTGGCAATGCCCGCACCAGTTCGGTGGCAATCTGCCAGGCCGTAGCGCCATGGGCGCTGATGCCCAGCAGTTGTGGCAGCTGGCTCAGTACGATCAACAGCGCCGAGCCACTGACAAAGCCCCCCACCACCGAGTGCGACAGAAAGTTGGCGATAAAGCCGAAACGCAGCCAGGCCAGGCCCATGCGCAAGACACCCGACAGCAGTGCAACCATACCCGCCAGCGCCATCCAGGCGGCACTGCCCGGTGCAGCCATGCCCGCCAAGGCGGTAGCGGTCATCAGCGAGGGCAAGGCAGCAGGCCCGACCGATAAGGTGGCACTGGAGCCCAGCAAGGCATACACCACCACCGGTACGATGCTGGCGTACAAGCCCGCCTGTGGTGGCAAGCCGGCCAACAGGGCGTAGGCCAGCCCCTGCGGAATCAACAGCACCAACAGCGTCAGGCTGGCCAGCAGATCGTGCGGGAGATCGCCACGGCGATAATGTCTAAGCCAATCAGGCATGGCGGCACTCAGGAGCGAGGTGGGGGCAGCAGATTGTATAAGCCCATACCGGCCAGCATGGCGAGTACAAATGGCACAAAAGCCGCCTCACCGGTTGCCAGGCCCAGCAATGCCGGCCCAGGGCAAATACCGGCCAGCCCCCAGCCCAGCCCAAACAAGGCGGCACCCAGCAGCAGGCGCGCATCCGGCTTGCCGGGCTTGGGCAATTGCATGGGCAAGCCCAGCAGGCTGCGCTGTCGATGCCCAGCCCAGGCCAGCAATCCGGTCGCTGCACAAATCCCGCCGACCATCACCAGGGCAAGGCTGGGATCCCAAAGCCCGGCAATATCCAGAAAGCCAGATACCTTTGCCGGGTTTGCCATCCCCGCCAGCAATAAACCCAAACCAAACAAGAGCCCCAAGAGGCCAGCAGTCAGTGACGATTTCATCTCAAGCTCCCAGTGCATGACGCATGATGTACACCGTCACCACAGCGACCAGCATAAAGGTCATGGTGGCAATCAGTGAGCGCAGGGTTCCTCGCGCCAGGCCGCAGACGCCGTGACCGCTGGTGCATCCCGACCCCAGGCGTGTACCGAACCCGACCAGCAGACCAGCAAGCACCAAAGTGACCGGGCCGGCAGCCACCTGGATATCGGGGAGACGCCACCCGAGCTGCCACACTAGCGGTGCCGCCAGCAGACCCACTATAAAGCTCAGGCGCCAGGCACGGTCGCCCTGGCCACCTCGGCTCAACAACCCACCCACGATGCCGGAGACGCCCATGATACGCCCCAGCAGCAAGGCAAAACCGCCTGCGGCCAGGCCTATCAGCACGCCCCCAAACAATGAAGCCAGCGGTGTGAAGTGCAAGGTATCAAGCTGCATGCGAAGTCTCCTTCTGATTTGGCGGACAGTACAGTTCGTACATCAAACCCAGCACCCGGCTGACTTCGGTACTGGCCAAGCTGTAATAGATATATTTGCCTTCACGCCGGGTGCTGACCAATTGCTCGTTGCGAAGCACGCCCAGTTGCTGGCTCAAGGTAGGCTGGCGTATACCGGTCATGGATTCGAGTTCGGACACGGTTCGCTCACCCTCCACTAGTTGGCAGAGCAGCAGCAAGCGGTCTTCATTAGCCAGCGCCTTGAGCAGCGCGGCAGCTTGGCTTGCCGCGCCACGCAAGCCTTCCAGCTGTTCTGGTGTCATCGTTTCTACCTCTGGTGACCGTCTGATAGTTGACACATTATACGTTTTTACATTATGTTTTCAAGCATATTGATTAGGAGCATACCCATGAGTTCCGCCAGCGCCCAGATTCAAGCCTTCCATGAGCCCGTCACCGGTACTATCAGCTACGTGGTGTATGACCATAGCGGCGGCCACGCTGCCATCATCGACCCCGTATTGGACTACGACCCCAAGGCAGGCCGCACCAGCACGCGCAATGCCGATCAACTGATTGCGTTTCTTCACGCGCAGCAACTGAGGCTGGAATGGATACTGGAAACCCACGCCCATGCCGACCATCTGTCCGCAGCGGCCTATCTAAAGCAGCAATGCGGCGGCACCGTGGCCATTGGTGAGCATATACGGCAGGTGCAGGCGATTTTTTCCGGCATATTCCATTTCGAGTCCGGCTTCGAGGCCGATGGCAGTCAGTTCGACCATCTGTTCCGCGATGGCGAAACATTCCAGATCGGTACACTATCCGCCCAGGCCCTCTTCGTACCGGGCCATACACCGGCAGATATGGCCTATCTGGTTGGTGATGCCGTTTTCGTGGGCGATACCCTCTTCATGCCGGATCTGGGTACCGCACGGTGCGACTTTCCCGGCGGCAATGCAGCCACGCTGTACCAATCCGCGCAGCGATTGCTCTCCCTGCCCGACAGCACCCGTTTGTTCATGTGCCACGACTATCCACCTGCCTCGCGCAAGGTGCAGTGGGAGACCACCGTGGCCGAGCAGCGCGCCGCCAATATCCATATCCGCCAAGGCATCAGCCAGGACGAATTCGTCGCCCTGCGCGAGGCCCGTGACCGCACTCTGGACATGCCCAACCTGCTGCTGCCATCGGTGCAGATCAATATACGGGCGGGCGAGATGCCCCCAGCAGAAGCTGACGGCCACCGCTATTTGCGCATTCCCTTGAACCGGCTTTGACCCAGGTCAACACGGGCGACAATATATCTTGCCCGCCAGCCCTCCTTGTAGCGTGGCAGCCCAGTACAAGTGCTATACCGATTTAACCCTTGCTTAAAGGATGGTTATGTCCGCAGCACTCAGCTTCCGCACCAAGATACTGATCGTGGCCTTGGCCTGCGCCACGCTTGCACTGGCAGCCGTTGTGACGGCGGTATCACTGCAGACGCGCGCGCTGTCGCGCCAGCAAGCCTACGACAGCGCCCGCTCCCTGGCGGATTACTATGCTGGCTATGCCAGTGCCGCGTTTGGTGCGCCAGCCAATACGGCGCGCGATATGGCCGGTGTATTCGCCGGTTTCAAGAAGCATGGCCCACCAGACCGCAAAATTATGGATGGCATGCTGGAGGCCACCTTCCTGCGGCAGGAAAAGCTCTACGACCTGTGGGTGATTTTCGAGCCCAATGCCCTGGATGGGCGCGATGCCGAGTACACCAAGAACAAGCTCTATTACGCCAGCGGTGCCTATGCCCCCTGGCTGTTGCGGCCTGATGCCAAGCAGCCTGCGGCCACCAAATTCTTCGAGTACGACCATGCCGACAAGGAGATGACGCCGGAGGAACAGCAAAAATGGGATGTGGACTACTATGGCCAGCCCTATTACGTCGAACCCAAGAACACCAAGCGTGATACAGCGGTAGAGCCCTACCTGGATCCCGACACCAATGTACTGATGATGTCTTACGTGGCGCCCGTGCTGGCCGATGGCCAGTTTATCGGCGTCATCGGCTCTGACGTACCCATGCGCGACCTGCAAGCCACCCTGAATGCCCAGAAACCCTATGAAACCGGCTTTCTTAGCCTGATCAGCCATGCCGGCGTGTATGCCAGCCACCCCGATGCCGGCCGCATCAACAAGCCCTTCGACCCAAAGGAAATTCCCAAGGACGCCTTTGAGGCCGCCCGCAGCGGCAAGGCAGTGGTGGTGGAACAGGATGACTACGTACGTTTCCTGGTGCCCGTCGCCATCGGTAGCAGCGCCACCCAATGGGTGCTGGCAGTCAATATCCCGATTGCCCGTATCATGGCTCCGACCAACCATATGCTGCTGGTCAATATCGCCATCGGTGCGGTGGCGTTGGCCTTGCTGGCCATCGTGCTGGGTATCGCCATCGGCAAGGTGGCCCAACCGCTGGCGCGTCTGCGCGATGCCATGCGTGAACTGGCGGGTGGCGAGGCTGATTTGACCCGGCGCCTGCAGGTAGCCAGCCAGGACGAGATTGGCCAAACCTCACAGGCCTTCAACCGCTTTATAGACAGCCTTGCCGATATCGTGCGGGCGGTAAAAGACAACGCCGTCGATCTCAATGGTCGTATCAACGAGCTGGCGGGACATACCCGGCACATATCAGACAGCTCGGCGCAGCAATCTTCGGCTGCGGCGTCGTCGGCCGCCTCACTGGAAGAAATGTCCACCAGCATCAGCCTGATTGCGCAGAATGCCAGCGATGCCGGCAAGACCAGCGAACAAGCCGAGCGCGATGCATTGAGTGCGGTGGAAGAGGTAAAGCAGACGGCCGCCGAGATAGGCAAGGTGGATCAGGCCGTCAGGCAGCAGGCCTCGACCATGGCGCAACTGGCACAACGTGCCCAGGCCGTCAGCAGTGTGGTCGCCACCATACGCGAAGTAGCCGAGCAGACCAATCTGCTGGCACTCAATGCCGCCATCGAGGCCGCCCGCGCTGGTGAACAGGGGCGCGGTTTTGCCGTGGTGGCCGACGAGGTAAGCAAGCTGGCAGAGCGCACCGCCGCCGCCACGCTGGAGATCAGCCAGACCATCAGCAGCATCCAGCAGGAGACGGATACGGCCGTCAGCGGCATAGGTACGACACTTGGTCAGGTCGAAGCCGGCGTGGCACGCTCACGCAGTGCAGCCGAGCAAATAGCTGGTATCGCAGATACGACACGCATCACCGCCATGGGCATGCGTGATATCGCCATCGCCACCCGCGAGCAATCCGAAGCCTCCAACCTGATGGCCAACAATGTGGAACAGATCACCTCAGCCATCGCCCAGAATGATGTCGCGCTCCAACAGGCCTCCAACACCAGCCAGCAGATTGCCAGCCTAGCAGCCGAACTAGAATCACTGGTACAGCGCTTCCGTACCTGAAAACGGCAAGGCCGCCCTCCTGGGCGGCCTGTCCATGCCTTTACCAGAGACTGCAGCAGATAGCTGCAGCCTGGTTCAGCTCATGGGTTCTATTCCCTAGCTACCCTAGCGCCAGCGTATCCACGCATGCCAGAAGACCGGTGGGCGGCTGGCCCAGTCGTTCATGCGCTCCTGCTTGCGCACCTCATCCAGCTGGGTCTGCTGCATATAGTCCAGCACCGGATCAGGCAGTCCCTGCTTGCTCAGGCGGACGATATCGCTGGCCGTCAGCTGGTAGCTGGATCGGCTCTCCCGCATCATGGCGATGATGGCATCGGCACTGACGCCATCACGGCTCAGCTTGAGTGCCTCATCCACCGAAACCTGCGGCGGTAGCGTGGCGCAGGCGGACAGCAACAAGGCCCCCGCCAGCCACACACAAGTCAGACGACGCATGATGTATCTCCCAGTACAGAACACTCTCCAGGCGAAGCGCCCGATCACGGCCGGTCTTCGTCCTTAGAGCCTCTTCACGATCTTTTCACCCCGTCGCAGGACCGGAAAAGGGTTAGGTACCAGGCGGGCGACGCAGGCAATAACCGGTTATTACCAAGGAGTCCAACGCAGTACATGACCCTTTTCCGGTCCAGCCCTACGGGTTCCGGTTCGGTTCCGGGCATTGCCGGTAGCGACCGGCGTTACAAGCCGCTTGCGGTACCGGTACCGCGGCGCGGCTTGCGCCTTGTCCGCTATCCGGCACTGCCCGGAACGCCGAGGCGAAAAGATCGTGAACAGGCTCTTCCGTCTGCGTTATAGACCATGCCCAAGCCGGAAAGTGCCATCAGCCCTTGAGTGCCAAGGTCAGTTGGATCAAACGAGTAGCCAGTTGATCAAGCTGCCCGCGCTGCCGCTCGTTGACCAGGCTGCCATCCTCCGCAAACGCCTCATGCGCGCGGCTGACCGCCAGTGTTTGCGGCAAGGTGGTCACGCCCAGGGTATGCAGGATGTCACGCAGATGGCTCAAACCGCGCAAGCCACCCAGCGCCCCAGGCGAGGCAGCCGTCAGCAAGGCAGCCTTGCCTTGCAGCGTAGCACCGCCATCGATGCGCGATAGCCAATCCAGCGTGTTTTTCATCAGGGCCGAAACCGACGCATTGTTCTCCGGCGAAGCCAGTGCCAAGCCATCGTGTTGCGCCAGCAACGCGTTCAATCGCCTGGCGGACTCCGGGGCACCGTTATCCGCCTCCCAATCACCGTGATACAGCGGCATTTCATAATCGGCCAGATCAATCAAGGTGGCCTCGCCACCTGCCGTAACAATCGATGCCGACAGGACCGCAGCCAAGCGCTTGTTAAGCGAGGCCCGCCGGGCACTGCCGGCAAAAACCAGTATGCGTGCACTCATCGCCTTCTCCTTTGCCGCCGTCATTGCGCCTGGGTCGTGATCTCGAACCGACCAGATAGCGTCTTGTGTACCGGACACTTACCGGCTATCTCAGTCAGTCTGGCACGCTCCTGCTCGGTCAGGTCGCCGACAAACTGCAACTGCCGCTCCATCTGGTAAACACCGCCCTCTTCCTTGTGGCGTATGGTCACCACCACGTCCTGCAGTGCCATGCCCTTGCGCTCAGCGTACATACGCACGGTAATGGCCGTACATGCGGCCAAAGCCGCATCCAGCAACTGGTGGGGGTCGGGTGCAGCCCCCTCGCCTTGCGCGCCGTCCGCATCGGCCAGCCAGCGGGCCTGGTCTGCTACCAACTGCGTCAGATAATGGCCTTGCTCGGCCTTGCTTGCTACGACGGTCATCTTTTCTCTCCTGTACTTTGTTTCCACTAGCCGGCGTACTCGCGGGCCGGCAAAACCCGCAGCTTCCATAGCGCCCCTGGCGCGAGCATGGCGGTTCCTGGGCGTTCGCTCAAGCCAACATGTCAAACACCAGCACTTCAGCACCCTGCCCCTGCGCCAAGGTAACAAGGGGTTCGCCTTGCAGCAGCAAGGCATCGCCCGCTCCAAGCGCTTGCCCGTTCACCTGCAGGCTGCCCCGCGCCAGGTGTACATAGGCCAGGCGGCCAGGGGCGATGGTCAACGCAGCCTGCTCCTCGGCATCGAACAAGCCCGCATACAGCCGTGTATCCTGATGCACGGACACCGAACCTTCATCCCCGCCTGGACTGGCAATCAGGCACAGCCGACCCCGCTTCTTGGCTGCATCAAAATGCTTCTCCTCGTAGCCCGGTGTAACACCGGTCACACTGGGCATAATCCATATCTGCAGAAAATGCACACTGTGATCCACCGAGCCGTTGTACTCGGAGTGCATGACCCCCTTGCCAGCACTCATGCGCTGTACATCACCCGGCCGAATGACCGAGCCATTGCCCATGCTGTCCCGGTGCTCCAGGCCCCCTTCCAGCACATAGCTGATGATTTCCATATCACGATGGCCATGGGTACCGAATCCCGCGCCAGGCGCAACCCTGTCCTCGTTGATGACGCGCAAGGGGCCGAAGCCCATGTGCTTGGGGTCGTAGTAATCGGCGAAGGAAAAACTATGAAAGGACTTCAGCCAGCCGTGGTCGGCATAACCCCGGTCTGCACTGCGACGTAGCGTAAGCATGGTAACTCCTTGCAAAAGTCTGAATGAACAATTGCCATGCTATGTCTTGAACTGGCTTGCTGATAGCGGAATGATCTGAGTAGTTTGATCAAAAAAACAGAATGAGCTTGCCTGGCATGCGAAAAACCCGCTGGCTCAGGCCATGCTGCCATGACCCGACTCCACCAGGCTCACAGCATGATCGATGCGCAAGCTAGGACAGCCAGGGATACAGCAGATAAAGCAGGCCGGCTGCCGGCAGCGCCGCCAGCGCGTCGTCGAGCATGACACCGAAGCCGCCTTTGATGCGTGCGTCAAACCAGCTGATAGGCCAGGGCTTGCTGATATCGAACAGGCGGAACAGCAGGAACGCGGCACTCCAACCCAACAGCGTCTGCGGCACCATGGCCAGCAAGGGCAGCATTGCCACGATTTCATCCCAGACTATGCCGCCGTGATCCGACACACCCAGCGCCTGCCCGGTTTTGCCGCACGCCCAGATACCCAGCACAAACAAGGGAATAGCCAGCAGGGCGATATGCCATGGCAACAGCACCTGGGCCAGCAACAGATACAGCGGGATCGCAGCCAGCGACCCAAATGTCCCCGGCGCTTTGGGGGCAAGACCACTACCAAAGCCCAAGGCGAGAAAGTGCGCAGGGTGAGACAACAGCAGTTTGATATCGGGTTGGCGCTGTGCGGGCATAAGTCAGGCGAAATGGTTGAAGCCGGTGTAAGGCAGCCTAACAGGCTGATCGTTGGCGTCCAGCACCGTCACGCCCTGCCCTGCCTTCAGTTGACCAATATGGCTCAAGCGCAGCGCCAGCGCTGTTGCCAGTTGCTCAATCTGTGCACGCACAGCAGGCGCGGCGGTAAAGCACAGCTCGTAATCGTCACCGCCAGCCAGCAGGCAGCGATCCAACGCAGGCAGGGCCATGGCCTCGTCGCTCAGCGGCGGTAGCGGCAACGACATCAGCCGCAGTTCCGCCGCCAACTGCGAGCGGGCTGCAATATGCCCGAGATCGGCCAATAAGCCATCGGACACATCAATGGCAGCATGGGCGAGCCCTGAAAGGGCCAAGCCCAGTGCCACCCTGGGCTGCGGCTTGTCCAGCCGCTCCGCACAATAGGCAAGATCGCTCGCCCCCAGCTGGAGCTTGCCATAGCGCTGCGCCACCGCCATGGCGGCAGCACCGGTACAACCTGAAAGCCAGATATCGTCACCCACCTGGCCCGCATCGCGCCGCAGCGCCAAGCCGGGCGCGACTTCGCCCATGATCTGGATGGAGATGGTCAAGGGGCCAGCTGTCGTATCCCCCCCGATCAAGGCCACGTCGTGCTCGTCGGCCAAGGCAAACATGCCGCGCGAAAACGCCGCCAGCCAGTCCGGGTCAGCCTGGGGCAGGCTCAGGCACAGCGTAAACCAGCGCGGCCGGGCACCCATGGCCGCCATGTCCGACAGATTGACGGCCAGGCACTTCCAGCCCAGCGCCTCAGCATCGCAGCCGGCAAAGAAATGGCGTCCCTCCACCAACGTATCGGCGGAGACTGCCAGCTGCATGCCCGGTGTCGGCGCGATCAGCGCAGCATCATCCCCCACGCCCAGTACGGTGTTGCCAACCGGCCGAGTGAAGTAACGCTGTATCAGATCAAATTCATCGAGGGGCATGATGAAGCGTCAGTCTACCCGGCGCAGACTGCGGCCGGGCTCGCTCAACTCGTGCAGCAGGTCGTAGAGATAACCCGCAAGCTGCGCTTCCGTCAGCTCAGGCGGAATCACAAAATCAGGCAGGGCCAGCAAGGTGCCGGCACCTGGGCGATAGGCCACCCACTCAGTACCGACACGGCGTATTTCCAGCTGGTATCTGCCAAAGATATCGAAGCGCATGGCCAAGCACTATCCGTATCAGCGACGGCGGTTACGGCCAGCTTCAACCTCAGCAGTGCGCACTTCGGCGGCCAGCTTGTCCAGCACGCCGTTAACAAAGCGATGACCGTCGGTACCGCCAAAGGTCTTGGCTATCTCGATGGCCTCATTGATCACCACCGCGTAGGGGGTTTCCGGCTTGTGGATCAACTCGAATGCGGCCACCAGCAGCACAGCCCGCTCCACCGGGCTGACATCGATTTCATCACGGTCCAGATGGGGTGCCAGGGCCGTCTTCAGTGCCTCGGCATCGCGCAGGGCGTTGTAGAACAGCTCGCGGAACAGGGTCTCATCGGCCCGGACAAAGCTGGTACTGCTATCGCGCAGGAAACGCTCGATATTGGCCACGCCGTCGCCAGTAAGCTGCCACTGGTACAGCCCCTGTACGGCAAACTCACGCGAGCGACGGCGAGAGGATTTCTGCGGGGTCTTCTTGGCTTCTTGGGGTTGTTCAGCTTGGCTCATGGTGTGTCCTGTTCAAAGAGCAGGCGCGGCTTGCAAGCCGCGCTCTTGGGGGTTTCTTGACGGCTGGGGCTCGCCCGCAGCCGGCTTAGTACTTACTGCCTACTCGCTACACGTCAGGCAGCAAGGCCTTTACATCTTGAAGCGCTCGCGCAACGCTGCCTGCAAGCGGGCCATCTCCACGGCCACCTTGGCCGCATCGCTACCCTTTTCCTGCATACGCACCAGTGCCTGGTCGTCGTTCTCAGTGGTCAGGATGGCATTGGCGATGGGAATGCCAAAGTCCAGGCCTACCTGGGTCACACCCGAGCCCGATTCATTGGAGACCAGTTCAAAATGGTAGGTCTCGCCGCGAATGATGGCACCCAGGGCGATCAGGGCATCAAAACGGCCAGACTTGGCCATGGTCTGTAGTACCAGGGGCACTTCCAGGGCACCCGGCACACTGGTCAGCAGCACGTCGGCATCCTGCACACCCAGGCGTTTGAGTTCGTCGCGACAGGCCAGCAACAGGCCGCCACACACATCGTTGTTGAAACGGGCGGTGACGATGCCGATGCGCAAGCCCTTGCCGTCAAAGTTGGATTCGATTTCCGGTATGGATTCAAAACGGGCCATGTTCATGCTTTCAATTCAGTATGTTGTCGCAACAAGGCTGCCAGTGCCGGTCTATCCAGCTCGCTGACAGCAATACGTACTATCCAGTCCACCAGATCCACCTGGCTGAAGCAGAGCCGCCAACCGTTCTGTACCAGAAAGGTGGTCATGGTGGCAGCAGCGGTGCGCTTGTTGCCATCCAGAAAGGGATGGTTCTTCGCCAGCGAATGCGCGTAGGCTGCCGCGGCCTCGAACAGGTCGCCGGTGTACTCATGGGTCTGCTGTGCCTGGCCCAGCGCCGAGCGCATCAGTTCAATATCCCTGATGCCCTGCATGCCGCCAAAGGCGCGTATCTGGTCTTCGTGCATCAATAGCACCAGCGACTCAGGCAGAAAACGCACCACCATCAAAGGTCGGCCAGTTTCTGGAAGGCCGGGCGATACTGCTCCAGCACCTCCTGATAGGCACGCCAGCCCTCGGAAAAGGCCTCATCCACCGGCGTCAACAGCAAGCGTCCATTCTCGCTGGTGATCTCGAACTTTTGCCCCTCCGCCAGATGCAGGCTGCTGACCAGCTCGGCGGGTATGGTGGTAACAAAGCTGGAACCGACCTTGCGTAGCGAGACCTGGCTCATGGCGTGCTCCGTATTTCGTATATACAGCCGTATATCTTAGCACCAAGCCGCCATGGCGGTCAAAAAGCCTTACGAATCAAGGCTCGACAAAGCCCGTCACTTCCAAGCCAAAGCCGGCCATACTGGGCATCTTGCGGGCGGGAGACAGCAGGCGCATCTTGCCCACGCCCAAGGACTTGAGCATCTGGGCACCTACGCCATATGTGCGTAGATCCCATTTGGTGGGGTTGTTGAGTTTCAATTCCGGCAAGGCACGGGCCAGCAGATCCTCACCGCTTTCTTCGCGATGCAGTAGTACTGCCACCCCACGGCCCGCCTCGCTGATCGCGGCCAGGCTTTGATAGATGCCCCAGCTATGGCGGGTCTGGCCTGCGTCCATCCAGTCCATCACGCTCAGTGGCTCATGCACCCGTACCAGCACTTCATCGCTGGCCGTGAAATCGCCCTTGACCAAGGCCAGATGGGTACTGGTGCAACCCTGCTCCCGGAATGCCACCAGCTTGAACTCACCCGCTGGCGTCTGCACCATGCGCTCGCCAGCACGCTCCACCAGCGATTCGGTACGGCTACGATACTGGATGAGATCAGCGATGGTGCCTATCTTGAGCCCATGCTGGGCAGCAAAGGGTAGCAGCTCGGGCAAGCGTGCCATGGTGCCGTCGTCATTCATGACTTCGCAGATCACCGATGCCGGCAGGCAGCCCGCCATGCGCGCCAGGTCGCAACCTGCCTCGGTGTGGCCCGCACGCGCCAGCACCCCGCCCTCGCGCGCCATCAGCGGAAAAATATGGCCAGGCTGGACGATATCAGACGGCCTGGCATCGCGTGCCACGGCAGCCCGCACCGTCCGTGCACGGTCTGCGGCAGAGATGCCGGTACTCACCCCTTCGGCGGCCTCAATGCTGAGCGTGAAATTGGTGCCATGCGAGGCGCCATTCTTGGTCACCATCAAGGGCAGCTCCAACTGCCGGCAGCGCTGCTCGGTCAGGGTCAGGCAGATCAGGCCACGCGCGTGCTTGGCCATGAAGTTGATGGCCTCCGGGGTGACATGCTCGGCCGCCATGACGAGATCCCCCTCATTCTCGCGGTCCTCGTCATCCATCAGGATGATCATGCGGCCGGCAGCCAGCTCGGCAATCAGGTCGGGTATGGGAGAAATGGCAATGGACATGTAACGGGTACTTTCAGAATTCAAAGGGAAGCGGGTAAGCCAGCGGCTCAACCCTTGCGCTTTTTCAGCGCTTCAAACGGATCGGTTTCGGGCAGCATGCGCTCAAGATAGCGGGCGATCAGGTCTATCTCCAGATTGACCTTGTCACCGGCCTTCAGGTGCTTGAGCGAGGTGACTGCCACCGTATGGGGTATCAGGTTGACCGAGAAGATGCAGCGATCGTTGACGTCCTTGACCTGATTGGTGGTCAACGACACGCCATTGATCACCACCGAGCCCTTGATGGCAATGAATTTGGCCAGCGACTTGTCCGCCTGTACCACCAGTTGCCAGCTCTCACCCACCTCGACAAACTTGAGCACCTCACCCAGGCCATCTACATGGCCGGACACCAGGTGCCCGCCAAGGCGATCACCCAGCCGCAGCGCCTTCTCCAGATTCACCTCGCGGCCAGGGTCTTCCAATCCTACCGTGCAACGTAGCGATTCGGCCGAGATATCGTACTTGAAGCTGTGCTCCGTCTTGGCAATCACCGTCATACAGCCGCCGTTGACCGCGATGCTGTCGCCTATGGCAACGTCACGCAGGTCCAGGTGCTCGCTGACCACCATCACACGCAGGCCTTCGCCTTCCAGCGGTTGTACGGTGGCAATCTTGCCGGTGGCTTCAATGATGCCAGTGAACATGGCTATCCTTTCTCGATAGAGGGCGCCGACGCATGCGTCATGCCGGTTTTTGGCAGGCATGCAGCCGCAATGGCCAGCTCACACGCCTGGGCGCATCCCCCCAGAGCGGCGCAAGCTGCTTGCGCAACGCCGGCAGGGGGTCATGCTGTTTATCTTCTTTATAGCGCTGGGTAGCCGACCAGGTGCCCAGATATCCGATCAGTGCATCCAAGGTCCACATCAACACCATATTCAGTTCAGGTACAGGTAACCGGGGGTAAGGCATGGCCAAGCTGGCATAGCCCTGTTCCAGCCAACGCCGTTCTGGTGGCCAATACGCCCCAACCACATGGTGATAGTAGTCGGCCACGATGGCATCGATGGCAGGCTCGGTGGCGAACACCTCATAACACCAGATAGCCAGCACGCCACCGGGCTTGAGCACACGATCGGCCTCGGCCATGAAGGCGTCCAGATCAAACCAATGCAGCGCCTGCGCCACCGTGATCAAGTCCGCGCTGCCGGCGGCCAGCGAACTGCGTTCGGCTGCCTCCTGCCGGTAGACGATATGGGGGTGGGAGGGTGCATTTGCAAGCTGCCCGGCTGAGGGTTCGGTCGCAACAACCTGCTGGAAGTGCTCTGCCAGTGCCAGCGCCGCCTGTCCATTGCCGGTGGCGACGTCCCAGGCCAGCCCGGTGTTGTGCACCACCTGGGCCAGCCAAGTAAACAGGCTGGCCGGGTAGTGGGGCCGGAACTGTGCGTAGGCGGCAGACTGGTTCGAGAAGTGGTCCTGGAAGCTCATGGCAGGGTTGCCGACTCCACCAGGCTGATACGCTGGGCATCACAGTCTATCTCGACCATCACACCATAGGGCAACACACACATGGGATCAGTATGGCCAAAATCCATATGAGTCACCACGGCCAGTTCTGTCAGCCCCTCCTCATCCAGCACCTGCAACAGGGCCTCGTCGTATTCGACAAAGCGGCTGGGCGCCAGCTTGCCGCCCGGACGCCCCAGCAATATGCCCTGCAAGCCCTGCAGCACGCCTTGCTCAGCCAGATTGCGCAGAAAGTAGCGCAGCATGCTGGGGGCTGGTGCATCTTCAGAAGTTTCCAGGAACAGAATGGCACCCTGCCACTGCGCCAGCGAGGGCCAGCAGCGACTACCGCGCAGCATGTCCAGCACCTCCAGGCAGCCGCCCAGCAGATGGCCCCGCACCACCCCCTGCCCACGCAGGTAGCGCCACGGCAAGGGGGCGTTAAGCGGACGCGGCCGGGTCAGGCTGGCCACATCAGACCAGTCATACTGCTCTACCACCCAGCCGTCCGGGTTGGGGCGTATCTCCCCTGCTGGGCCATCTTCAAACAACAGGCGCTGCACCGACAGACGCAGGTAATCATGCAGCCCGCCGTTTTCCGCAAAACCGGACATGATGCTGGGGCCGTAAAAGCTGCCCAGGCCCGCCTTGTAGCAGGCCAGATGGCTGACCGTGCTGTCGGAGTAGCCCATATACACCTTGGGGTGCTTGCGTATCGCCTCGAAATCCAGATGTCGCAGCAGCCGTATCGAATCCTCGCCACCGATGGCGGAAATGATGCCGGCGATGGCAGGGTCGGCAAAAGCCTGCATCAGATCATCGGCCCGCGCCTGGGGATTGCGCGCCAGCCAGTTGGCCGGCTTCAGCGCATGCGGCATTTCCACCACGTCCAGGCCAAATGCCGCAGCCAGTTGCCGCTTGCCCTGCTCATAGCGCTCGGGGCAGGTTGCCGGCCCACCCCAGGACGATGCCACGACCGCAATGCGATCGCCACGGCGTAATTTGCGTGGGCGTATTATCGGGGGGTGGCTCAAATCGTTGTTCCTTGCGGCTGCGTCACAAAAGGCCGCACCACGCTCAGCAGTCGAGCCGCATAGCTATCCTTCTCGCCTACCGGCGCCACATAGTGCAGCGCCTCCTTTGCTGCGGCCTCGCCAGCCAGTCGCAGCATCACCCAACTGGCCAGGTACTGCGAGGCCAGGCAGCCCCCTGCAGTCGCCAGATTGCCTTCCGCATGGAAAGGTGCGTCCACCACCTGGACACCGGCCTCCTGCACCCAGGGTTTGGTGATCAAATCCGTACAGGCCGGCAAGCTGCTCAAGAGACCCAGGCGAGCCATCAACAAGGTGCCCGAGCACTGGGCGCCGATCAGCTGCCGCGCTGGGTCCAGCTTCAACCTGGCCAAGGTGGCTGCATCGGCAGCGACCTCCCGGGTCTTGATACCACTACCAAACAGCACCACCTCGGCTTCGTTGGCAAACTCCAGCGGCTGTTGGCTGCTGATGCCGACGCCATTCATGGAAGTCAGTTGCGGCGCCGACCCTGCAATCTCCGCCTGCCAACCCAGCCCACGCAGGCGATTGAGCATACCCAGCGCAATAAATGAGTCCAGCTCGTTGAAACCGTCAAACGTAACAATGGCGATGCGCATGCAGCACGCTCCTCAATCAAAGCGCAGGGTGTAGCGCATATCTGGCCCCACCTGGCGGCTATCCACCAGCCTTGGCGCCAACTTGTCGGCCAGTCGTGCCAGACTGAAATCTGCCATATGGGCAGCGGCACTCCCCAGCAGGACAGGCGCCTGATACAGCACCAGTTCATCCACCAGGCCGCTTTGCAGCCAGGCGCCATTCAAGCGCCCACCCGATTCCACCGTCACCTCATTCATCCCGCGCTGCCCCAGCAAGGCCAGCGTAGCTGCTAAATCAACCCGCCCGGCACCATCCGGCAGCGCCACCACCTCGGCCCCGGCTTCCCGCAAGGCATCGGCATGGCTGGACGGCGCATCGGCGGTAATCACCAGCGTCTTGCCCGGCGCTGTCAACATGCGGGCATTGATCGGTAGCTGGGCGCGGCTATCGAGCACCACGCGTAGCGGCTGCCGGCCATCCCAGGCAAGTCCATCCAGCTCACGCACCGTCAGCAGTGGGTCGTCCTTCAATACCGTACCGCTACCGGTCAACATGGCGCAGGAGCGGGCACGCAGCCTTTGCACATCCGCCCTGGCCGCCGGCCCGGTAATCCATTGCGATTCGCCGTTGGCCAGTGCTGTCTTGCCATCCAGGCTGGCTGCCAGTTTTAGCCGCAACCAAGGCCGCTGCCGCTCAATGCGGGACAAAAACCCCTTCAGCGACTCGCGTGCCTCCGGCGCCATCAGGCCAACTTCGGCCGCAATACCTGCCTCTCGCAGCATGGCCAAGCCCTTGCCAGCCACCAAGGTATGCGGGTCAACCAGGGCAGCCACTACCCTGGCAACACCCGCCTCGATCAGGCCCTTGGCGCAAGGTGGCGTGCGGCCATAATGGGCACAGGGCTCAAGGGTGACATAAGCCGTGGCGCCCACCGGGGTCTCGCCCCTGGCGATCGCATCACGCAAGGCCATGACCTCGGCGTGCGGGCCACCGGCAATCTGGGTGTGGCCCTGGCCGATCAGCCTGCCATCACGCACCAGCACGCAGCCCACGCTGGGATTGGGCGTGGTGATGCTCCGCCCCCCCTCCGCCACCCGCAAGGCCTGCGCCATAAAACCGTGGTCAGCTGCACTGAAACTCATGCCTGCCGTGCCTCGATCAGCTCCGCCAACTGGGGAGAAATGCGGCGCCGCCAGCGGCTACCCAGCGCAGCGCCATGCTTGTTCCACCACACCCCAGCGAACACAATGGCCAAACCGATCAGGCTCAAGGTAAAGGCAAACAGCAGGCTATCCTCAAAGACATCGTAGGCCAGATAGCCCAGATAACCCGCCACACCCAACCCGCCGAAAACGGCAAAGGCACGGCGCGACAGCACTGCGCCGACAAAGATCAGGCCCAGATTGATGCCGCAATAGATAAGCTTGCCGAACTGGCTGCCCGAATCCATGGCTGACAGCGCCCCCCAGAAGGCCAGCAGCCCGAACAGATAGAGCCAGAACGCATAATCTTGCTTCAACATCCGGGTACGCAGGTCTATCACCAGCGCCAAGGCCAGCATCAGCAAGCCAAACCCGAGCGAGACAAACTTGCGCAGGTCCCACACCGATGCGTAATAGCCGCTATAGTCGTCTGAATTGGCCAGACCCATGGCGATCCAGGCCGCCACGTCCATGCTCATATACCAGAGAGTGACAGCCACGGGCATGGTCATGAACGGCAGCCTGTAGCGCCACAGCATGACGGCAGCGGCGACCAGCGTGGCCAGCTCCATGATCAGCCAGCGCCAGTCTATCCAGACATGGAAATCACTGTATTGGCCACCATCGTCCCAGTGGCCCATGGCAGCCTCCACGCCGTAAACCGCCAGGGGAACCAGCACAATGCTCAGCGTCAGCAGGATGCCAGCGGGGATGCGCAGCTGCTTTGACTCCAGAAACCAGACACCCAGGCGCCAGGCCAGAAAACCATAGGCAAGGGCGAAAACCGTCAGCGAAACCGGCCCCCAGGTGGCGTAGCCCACGGTCATGAACAGGCTCATGGCCGCGATGGCGATTGCACCACCCAGGTAATACAGCACGTGGGCAAACCGGAACTGCGCATGGTCGTCCGGATTGGCTTGGGTCAGGAACTGCCACAAGGCATCTGCCTGGCCTGCCTGCAGTACGCCCTGTGTCTCGGCATGCGTCAGATCTTGGCGGCTTAACTTCATTTCTTGCTCACCTCTCGTATCAAGTCGCGGAAGTCATCCACATCCTGGAAGCTGCGGTAAACCGAGGCAAAGCGGATATACGCCACCTTGTCCAGCTTGGCCAGTTCGGCCATCACCATCTCGCCTATACGCCGTGACTCCACCTCGCGCTCGCCCAGCGACAGCACTTTCTGGTCTATCCGGGCTATGGCTTCATCCACCAGTTGGGTAGGCACTGGCCGCTTATGCAGGGCACGGTGAAAGCTCACCCTCACCTTGTTGCTGTCGTAGTCGGCACGGCTGCCATTGGCCTTAACCACTTGTGGCGGCCTGACCTCGGCCGTCTCGAAAGTGGTAAAGCGCTTGTCGCACCCGGCACATTTGCGCCGTCGCCTGATGCTATCGCCTTCTTCCGAAAGGCGGGTATCGACCACTTGGGTATCGGCCGAGCCACAGAACGGGCATTTCATCTCGCTGCTCCGCTACTTGAATAGCCGGCATTCTAACCGTGGCGCGGCCTGCAGCGGGCTAAAACCAGTCAACTGGCACAGGGTCACGGCCAGCACAGAAACACGTCTGTCATGCCGATTTCGATCAGACGTAACAAACGCCACTTATGCTGCAACGCACAAATCACCTCACAGAGCTGACCATGCCTTACTCACCGCGCCATCCGAAACCGTCTACCTTTTTTGCCGAGCCGCTGCTGACCATCGCCGTCACCGTGCTGTTTACCTACGCACTGGTGTCCGACCCCCGGCCCGCCGCCCCTACCCAGCCAGATTCGCCGGTGCTGGCCCAAGCAGGTACCCGCCATGCTGGCTGAGCCACTGATTGCCGCGCCACCGCGCCAGCCGAGCCTGCGTATTCGACTGATTGACGTGCTAGGCCTGCTGCTGCTTGCCCTGCTGGCCATGGCCTGGCGTTGCGCCACCGTGGACGACTGAGCGCCTGTTGGTGGACGCAAGTCATCGATGGTTGTAACAGGCTGCGCGGGTGCCAGGGAAAGCCCCGCACTGCGGCTTTCCCGAATGCCGAAACCGCCAATGGCTAGGCTTGCCGCAGCGCAGCATGATGAATGGGTTCGCAACAGGATGGCTGTTCCGGGACAGAAAGCCCTCTTGTGCCCTCCCCCTTCCTCCTCTCCCCGAGGGCATGGGGGGTGGGCAGCGTCCTGATGTTGACCATACGCTCAGGGCGCTGCTGTGGACGGTGTTGTTGCTCCGTGCTGCGTCTCCCCTATGACAGCAGCGCTTCTCAGGGCCGCCAGCGCTTCATCGCGGGCGGCCCGATTTTTTTCTGCCAACTGGCGCACCGCCAGATAAAACGCCGAAAAATCGCCCCCCAACTGCCTGAACAAAGCCCGAAATGCCGGTACCTTCTCGTGGTAGGTCGCCAGAGACGCCATATGGGCATTGTTGGGATGGGGCTGGAACCAAGCGTCATAGCCCAGATAGCCTCCCCACTCCGCCTTCAGCGCTTGGTAGCCGCGCTCCAGCTCAGCCTGTATCTCGACTTTGGCAGCACGCTTGGCGTCATCGGCCTGCTCGCTGGTATAGACAGCCTCCAGCAACGCCCTGCCCTGCTCCATCAGCCGCCTGAAGGCCTGCCGCCGCTGCTCCGCCCTGGGATAAGCCTCACGCGCTGCGGCATCGCCCTCCAGTGCCAGCCAACGCTCGTAGCCCTCCAGCTCCACGGCCGTGGCGAAGGCCTCGTTGAAACCACTGTCGTCCTTGATATACAGCTGCTGATGGGCCAGTTCGTGAAAGATCAGCCTGGCAAGCACAGCCTTGTCGTAGCGTAGGGTGGTATTAAGCAGCGGGTCCGAAAACCAGCCCAGGGTGGAATAAGCCGGAACACCGTAAAGGAATACATCCTCGCCCAGGGCCTTGCGTGATTCTGCATATTGCTGGGCTTCGGCCTCGCTGTAATAGCCCCTATAGCTCAGGCAACCGGCAATAGGAAAGCAGCTTTCCTGGGGTTTGAGCGACAGCGGCGGTGTGCTGACGATGTTCCACAGCGCATAGGGCCGGCCCAGATCAGCATAGCGGGTGTAGCTGGCATTATCGGGCAGCTTCAGCTCGCGTATGGCGAACTCACGCAACCGTTGCGCCAGCCTCAGCTTGTTCGCCGTCTCAGGCGTGGTCGCCGGGTCGGCCAGTACCTCGTCTATGGCTCTGGCTTTACTCATGACCTCGGCCTGCCCGGTTGCCGCCTGGCCAACAAACGCCACGCTGGCACAGCCCGTTACACCCAGGCAGAACAACAAACCCAGCAGCCGTCCCAGCCATGCAGCCATCAGGCCACCTTGGGCTTGGCAGCCCGCAGATTCAGTACCACCAATGCCAGCACGCCAGCCACCAAGCCCCAGAAAGCAGAGCCTATACCGCCCAGGCTGACGCCCGATGCCGTCACCAGAAAAGTGATCAAGGCGGGCTCACGCTGATTGTCCTCGCGCATGGCCAAGGCCAGTCCGCTGGAGAGCGCCCCGAACAAGGCAATGCCGGCAATGGCCAAGACCAACTCCGTGGGGAAGGCCGCAAACAAGGCCCCGACCGAGCCCCCCAGCAAACCCAGCAGCAGGTAGAAGCCACCAGCAGCCACGCTGGCGCGATAACGCTGTGCAGGGTCCTCGTGCGCCTCCTTGCCGGCACAGATGGCGGCAGTGATGGCCGCCAGGTTGAGGGCAAAACAGCCGAACGGCGCCAGCAGCAGGTTGGTGAAGCCTGTCCAGCCCACCAGGGCCGAAACCGGGGGCTCGTAGCCAGAGGAGCGTAGCACGGCAACACCGGGGATGTTCTGCGAGGCCATGGTCACGATAAACAGCGGCAGGCCTATGCCCATCATGGCAGTCCAGCTGAACTGCGGTGTGGTCCAGACTGGCGCGGCAAAGGCAAAGCTCACCCCATCCAGCTTGATCAGGCCGAACCAGGCAGCCAGCAAGCTCCCCACCAGCAGCACGGCCACCACGGCATAGCGGGGCAGAAAACGCTTGAACAACAGATATGCCAGGAACATGGGCAGCACTATCCAGAACTGCCCCTGCATGGCGGTAAAGGCATTGATGCCGAATTTCAGCAACACCCCTGCCAACATGGCCGCCGCAATGGAGAGCGGAATGTATTTCATCGCCCGTTCAAACCAGCCCGTGATACCGCACAACGTAATCAAGGCCGCCGAGAAGACAAACGCACCAATGGCCTCACCCATGCCGTAGCCTGCCAGGCTGGTAGTCAGCAAGGCGGCACCCGGCGTGGACCAGGCGGTAGAAACAGGAATGCGGTAGCGTAAGGACAGACCTATGCAGGTCAGCCCCATGGCAAAACCCAGCACCATCAACCAGGAAGCCAGTTCAGCCGGGGTGGCACCAGCCGCCCGGGCCGCCTGGAAGATAATCGCCGCCGAGCTGGTATAGCCCACCAATACGGTAATGAAACCGGCAGCAAGTGACGGCAGGGGGATCAGCTTGTACATGTCAGAAGGCGCCAGCAATAAGGGACAGCCAGACAATAGACTAGCCCATGTAGCGCAAGCCCGGTACACCTGATGGCCAGTGGCCGACACAGTCGCCCCACCTACCCAGCAAAACGCCACGGCTGACCGTGGCGTTCTGGGTACTCCTCTTGACTAACAACAAGCGTGCAGCAACGACTTACTTGGTTGCCTTGGCGGCAAAACCATCAGCCTTGATATCCACCTCCAGCACCTCGCCATACTTGGCAGCGATGGGCCGTATGGCCTCGGCCTTACCGACCAGCACCATTTGCAGCTTGTCCTTGGGGAAATGCTTGTCTATCAGGACACGAGCCTGCTCCGGCGTCAGGCTATCTACCTTCTGGCTGAACTGATTGACCTGCTCATCGCCAAAACCATAGATGAACATCTCGCCCAGCAAACCGGCAAGCTGCGCGCCCGTCTCATACCGGGGCGGGAACTGTCCCTTCACATAGGCCTTGGCTGATTCCAGCGTCTCGGCATCAATGCCGCGCGTCCACAGGCGCTGATAGGTTTCGGTGGCCAGCGCCAACGCCGCTTCGGTCTTGGGCAGTGCGGTAAAGCTGGATACCGCAAATGTGCCGTTCTGGCCATAGGTGGTAAAGCCACTGCCAGCCCCATAGGTCAGGCCGGAGTTCACCCGTAGCTCATCATTGAGCCAGGAAGTGAAGCGTCCTCCCAGCACCGTATTGATCACCTGCAAGGGTACGTAGTCCGGGTCGCCGCGCGAGATACCCGCACCGCCAAACAAGAAGGTGGTTTCCCGCGCATCCTCCTTGTTCACCAGCAACACCCGCGCCTTGCTGGCCTGGGTGGGGCTGGCCGGCAATGCCGCCGGTGCCGCACCCTCGGCGCGCCAGCCGCCGAACAGCTGCTCTATCTGGCCACGCATTTCAGCAGTCTTGAAATCACCTACCACCACCACGGCCGAGGTGTCAGGACGATAGTAGCGACGGTGGAAAGCCGCCAGATCGCTGCGCTTGAGCTTGGCCAGGCTGCTGCCCGTCCCCTCTATCGGATTACCATAAACCCCTTCACCATAAAGCAACTTGGCGTAATAACTGCGTATGACGTTGCGCGGGCTTTCCTTGGCCTGCTTCAACTCATCCATGGTGCGTGCGCGCAGCTTGCCGAACTCATGCTCCGGAAAACTCGGCTGCTGGACGATATCGGCCAGCATGGGCAGCAGGGTCGCCACATCATCGCGGGCAAAACTGGCGGCCACCATGCTGAACTCGACACCGCTGCCACCACCGATATTGGCGCCACGGAAATCAAAGGCATCATCCAGTGCCTGCTTGCTGTATTTCTTGCTGCCCAGCAGCACGCCATCTGCCGTCAAATTGGCCAGGCCAGCCTGGGTGCCATCCAACGCACCACCAGCACGGCTGATCACGCGTACGGCCACCAGCGGGACGTCATGGCGCTCCATCAGGTAGACATTGAGGCCATTGGGCAGCTTGGCCGTGGCATAGGCCGGCAGGCGGAATTCGCCTGCCAGGGCAGAACCGGCCAGCGCAATCAAGCCAGCCAGGAAGGTTATCTTCAGCATCATCAATCCTCCTTGGCCGCGAGCACGCCAACCGTGCGTTGCGACTTCTTCAGGTATTTGGCAGCAACCGTCTTGATATCGGCAACCGTGAGCCGCTTGTAGGCAGCAGGTACATCAAACAGCTTGCGGTAGTCGCCGCCGAACACCTCATAGTGCCCTATGCTGGCCGCCTGGCCGTTGATGGTCTCCAGGCTGCGATAGAACTCCACCACCTTCTGGTTCTTGACCTTCTGCAACTCCTGCTCGGTCACGCCCTGCTTTACCACGCGATCCAGCTCGGCAGTAAAGGCCTGTTCCAGCTTGCCCGCAGCAACGCCATCGGCAGCCACAGCGTAGAATTGCATCAGGCCGGGATCAAACGTATCGCCTTGCCCGGCATCCACATCACTGGCCAGGCGCTTGTCCACCAGCGCCTTGTAGAGACGCGAGGTCTTGCCGCTGACCAGCAGGCTTTGCAATACATCCAGCGCGTAGTGATCGGGATGGTTGGTTTGCGGCACCTTGTACGCCACCATCAGATTGGGCGTGGTCACCGACTCCTTGCGCACGAACACACGGCGCTCGCCCACCTGTTCTGGCTCCACCGTGCGGACTGCGGGTGGCGCTGCGCGAGCGGGTACCGGCCCAATGTATTGCTCAGCCAGACGCTTCACCTCGTCGAACTTCACATCGCCCACGATCACGGCCACTGCATTATTGGGGGCGTAGTAGGTATCGAAGTAACGACGCAGGTCTTCCTGGGTCCAGGCCTTGATATCGGACTCATGCCCGATGACCGGCCAGGAATAAGGATGCGCACGGAAAGCGGCAGCTTCTACCACCTCGCTCAGCATGCGCCAGTTGGAATTCTCCAGCCCCGTGATGCGCTCGGACGCCACCACACCACGCTCGCTCTCGACCATCTTGGGGTCGATGGCCAGATTGCCAATACGGTCGCCTTCCAGCGCAAATATGGTTTCCAGCGATGAGGCGGGGAACCAATCCTGGTAAACCGTCAGATCATTGGAGGTGTAAGCGTTGTTGGAACCACCCTTGGATTCCATCACGCGGTCGAACTGCTTGGGGCCATAGACCTTGGCACCATTGAACATCATGTGCTCGAAGAAGTGCGACAGCCCGGTAATGCCGGGTGCCTCATTGCGCGATCCCACCTTCCAGAAGGTGTAGAAGTTCGCATTGGGGATGGCACTGTTCTCCAGCACCAGGAACTTCATGCCATTGCCCAGCGTAAAGGTCTTCACCTCATCGGCCGTCAGGGCGTGGGCCGGCGCAACCGTCAGGCCAAACACCAAGCCTCCGGCCGCGAGCAGGGTTTTCCACTTCATTGTTATTGCTCCTTTATATGGCTATCTTGCCGCGCCCAGGACTCGCCGCCTGCGCATACGGCAAGGGGACAGATCATGCGCTGACCGGCGCGGCATGTTGCCATAGCCCATGCCCACAGCCGAGGTCTTGCGACGAAACGCAAAAAAACCCGATGAAATGAGACAGGTGACGAAGCTCACCCCAGATATGGCCGCTCAGAAGGCATCAGCAGGCGCTTGCTATCCTCGCGCCAATGCTTGGGCGCCTGTGGGCCGAGCATGATGGCGCCCATGCCATAAGCTGCGCCACGCAAACTGGGCATCAACCCATCCAGCAGTCGTTCGGCCTGTGCAGTATTGCGGCCGGCCAGCAAGGCATCGCGGAAAGCCAGCAGGCTCGCTCGCTCCTGCGGTTCCATATCGGTCATTGCTGCCGCATATACGCTGCCATCCACCCGCTCCCTGGCGGCCAATGCCAGCATCACCCAAGCCGAGTCCTGGCTCAGCCCAGCGTCCTTGCCCAGTGCCAGCGCCTGTTGCACCAGCTTCGCATCGGCACCATCCGAGCCCGCAGCCATGCGCACCATATAACTTTCCGACGGTGTACCACGCACCAGTTCCAGTGCGGCATCTAGCTGCCCGCCCGCGAGCAGTGAGGTCGCCTTCAACGTACCTTGCAGTGTCGGGTCGGCAGCTTCAATGGCCTGTTGCAAGCGCAACTGGCTGGACGATTCCACAATGTTGTCGGGCACCCTTTGCTTGTTAAGGCGATAAATACGGGCCAGCTCCACACCTATGCTATCGCGCATGGCCGGTAGGCGTTTATGCGCCCCCAGAAAGTAGGTCTCGGCCGCCGCCCAGCGCTGATGGCTACCCTCTGCGTAAGCAGCGCCTAGTGAGAACCAGCCAAGCTCAGGCCAACGCTTGGCGCCCGCTATCATCGCGCTATCGCGTGCAGTGGTTTTCTCCTGGCAACGGACAGCCAGATACTGCAATTGAGGAGACTCCGGCTTGGCCAGGGCAAGCTGCTTGTGCCGTGCGCAGACAGCCGCATGATGCACCCCACTGGCATCCTGTTCTGCCCGCAAGCTGATGACTTCCTCCGGGTCTTCCTTCAAGCGTGCGGATAGTAAGCCGGCGTATTCCGGATAGGGCTGCGCCAGCATGAGCCAATGCATGGCATAGATAGACTCTGCACCTTCCCAGCGCGCCCGTTGCAGCACAAGGGCTTTGCGTGCGCCCTCATCGTCGGGCAGCATGCCCAGCTCGGTATAGGGGCCTGCGTTGCCCCCTCCCGCCAGTGCAACACGCCTGCCGCCATTTCCCTTGCTTTCGATGCTAGCTGGTGGCTGCGAGAAGCGGTACTCAGCCTCGGTGGCAAACCAGCGCGGTGCACCTTTGAAGCGTGGCTCCTCCTCAGCGTAGCTGCCATATACGGCGGTCCACTCCACCATGGGGCTTGCGCCCGCCACGTTGTAGACGTAATGCAATGCGGTCGCCTGCAGCTCTGGCTCAAAACTCTCTATCAGGCGGCCATCCAGCGTGTGCGCCTCTAGCTTCACATCGCCAAAGCTAGGCAGGTCGACCAACTCATATGTACCCGATTCAAGCGTGATTTGCCTGCCGGCGGCATTCACCAGCACCGGTGCGCCAAAGCCGTTGTAGACAGTCACATCTGTTTGCGCCGCACCGCCACCAAAACCCAGCACAAGGCCAATAATGCCCCCCGCCACCAGCAGGCGCGCAACCAAGGCAACAGGGCCATCCGCAATCTGGAAGCGCACCCACCACTTCAGCTTGGTTTGCCGGGGTCGTTCATTGCCAGGCAACAACACCGGATAGTCATCTGGCACCACCGGCGCGATGGGTGCCGGTTCAGCGACGAGCCCTTCACGGAACTGCTTAGCCAGTTGCCCTTCTACACTCAGCAACTGTCCCAGCGCTGCGTCGCGCAATGCACTCAGTACATTGGCGTAGGCATTCACCCAACCATCAATGACCTTTAGCCATTGATTGATGTTTTCCAGGCTGGCCATGGGCAGCTCAAGCACACCCAGCGCCTGTGACCAGCCGGTGGCCTGCATGCGCGCCAGCACCGCATCCCCCGGCAAGACGGACGTAGCGCGTTGCCCGTACTGCAAGCTCATGATGGTGTGCAAGCGATTTGCCGCTGCCACGATGCGCCCGGCTGCGGCCGAATCCACTTTACCGCCAGCCGTTTCGATGGCGAGCACATTGCCCAAGGCACCCTGGGCATCGCGTACATCTGCCTGGCTATGCTCGGCAAAATGGATCAGCGCAGCCAACCCGCGCAAATACGCTTCCCACCCCTGCCCCATCTGCCGGGCGATGGCCAGATGTGCAGTACGGCACTGCTTGTCGTGCTGCTGCAGAAGCTGCTCGACAAGCTCAAACTCTTTCTTTACCTCTTCAATGACCACCGGCAATTCTCGCCGACGCAGCAATCGGCCACGATGGCGTATCTCACCATCGGTCGCCGTCATGCTGCCTTGCTTCAGGCCTTCAAGCAACGCCAGCTCCTTACCCAGGCTGCGCCAGCGATCCAGCTCGTGCCCCAGGCTGTCCGGATACAGTGCGTCGATATCAGCCTGGGCAGGCGCACCAATGTGGCCATAAAGGTCGCCCGGCTTACCGACATGCCGCACCACCGAACGCCCCAGATATGCGCCACGGTAAAAGCGATTCAGATCCTCGCGCTGGAATTGCTTGTCCAGCTTCTCCAGCGCTTCTTCCATGGCGATGGGTGTGGGTTTGCCATCCGCCAAGCGGAAGACATGGACAGACATGTCTTCTCGCAACTTGGCGGCATCACGGAACAGCAGCCAGGCACTACGGCTCTCGCCGGGCACCGGCAGGTAAACGCGCTTGGCGTTGGCTTCACGCTCATGATTGAACGGGTGCGTCGACCACATCCTGGGCGGTTGTGCGAGATCAGCCGTGAACAAGCGGTGATCCTGCGGCTGTCTGGCCGGAATGGCCGGAGGTCGGCAATAGTCCGGCTCGTTCAGGATGGTGCGCATATGGGCAATAACCCGCGATTGCACCGCAAACAGATCAGTCACTCGCTGGCCAGCATCGAACTCGCTTGCAGCAAACCCCACAGCGCGATCCCAGGCATCGTCAGCCGCCCCAAGGCGATGCAACGCATGCACCAGCTCATCGCTGCCCGTCAGCGACACCGCGACCAGATCGGCCTGCATTTCCATCTCGCGCGAGAGCGCACGCTGTGCCAGCACCACCAGATGAAAAGCTGATTCCAGCAGTGATCGGATAGACCAAACGATTAACGACAGTATCCAACCTATCCAGGCCACACGAATGTCAAACCGTGACAAACCGGAAAGGAAGCCATCAAGCATGTCGCGCTTGGCAATGATGTGGCCGGCAATCTGCTGGGAGATATAGACCCAACGCCCCACCGCCATGGTGCGCTGGGCAAAATGGCCGAACTCGTGCGCCAATACAGCCTTCAGTTCGCCCAACGTCAGTACGTTGACCAGCGGCAAGCCAATTTCAAGGTTCTTGCGCGAGGGGAACAGCAGATTGAGGATGGATAGGTCGTAAAACACCGCGGCATTCACACGCGGCGAAAGAAATACCCGATGCGGCCTGGGCGCGCCTGCCTCGTCGGCAAGCTTGTACAGAAAGGCAAACAGCGTGGGCTCGTCCTTGGCGGTAACCTCGATATCGTCAGGCTCGCCACCTTGCTTGACGAAAAACAGCGCCTTGAGCATGAATACCGCAAGGAACGCCGATGCGGCGGCAGTCACCACAGACTGTAGGCCGGCATCGGTATTCACGCTTGCCATCCAAAGGCGCCAGGACTGCCAGACAAACCATGCGGAAAGTGACAGGTAAAGCAGGACAAAAAACATCAGGCCAGCGACGGCCAGCCATGCACTACGCTTGTAACGCGCTGTCGGCGCAGTCAGATCAGCAGGCACCGAGGCCGGGCCGGCTGGATAGAGGTTTTCCATACTTATTTCCATCGTCTTATATACAAAAACTGCCGGTCAGCTGATTGAACAAGCAGCCTATCTAACTGATATTAAAATGAATAATTAGAATTCAATAAAATCAGGGGATAGGATTATATCCTTTGGAAACCCGATTCGCATAGCCAGCACAAGCTGCCTAGCGTGCATGGCAGCACCCGCCAAGGAGCGCTGAAGCACCTATCCCGAAAAGATCAGCACACCCCACGTGGCGTTGGCCGCCATGCGGCTGATCTGAGTACGCACCCAAGCGTCGTTTCAAGGTTTTTCGCCCCGTCGTTCGCGAGGCGAAAAGACCTTGAACTGGCGCTCGCAGCTTACAAATTTCCGACAAACAGTTTGCGCAGCAGCAGATTCTTCAGATCGCTGGCCTCATCCAGCCCCAGGCGAGCCAGCCAGGCCGGCGGTGCCTCTTTGTCGGTGAACAGGCCTTTGAGCGCCGCTGCCACCAGTTCGAGCGGATTTTCACTGGCTTGCCGCATTCTCTGCAGCGCCTCGATGATCGCCAGCTCCTCGGCAGTGAAATCTGTACCAAAAGGAAAGTCCGGCAGGTAGGGCTGCTGCCAGGGCAACAATCCCGCCGCCAGTACCTCGGGCAGGTTTTGACGTACCGTATCCGGCAGCTGATAGGCCTGCTCCAGTTTGCCATTGGCCTTGGCGGTTTCCATCAGCTCGTCCTGGAAGCGGCTGTCTGCTACTGCCAGCAAACGCTTGATCACTTCGGCGTCGGGTTGGCCGCGCAGATCAGCCACGCCATACTCAGTCACCACCATGTCACGTAAATGTCGAGGGATGGTAGTGTGGCCGTAGTTCCAGACAATATTGGAACTCACCTTGCCCCGGCTTTCGCGCGTCGCCCGCAACATCAGGATGGACCGGGCACAAGGCAAGGCATGTGCCATGGCGACAAAGTTGTACTGCCCACCGACACCAGATACCAGCTGACCGTTCTCCAAGCCGTCCGACACCGCTGCCCCCAACAGGGTGACCATCATGGTGGTGTTCATAAAGCAGGCACGCTGCCGCTGCACGCTGGCGAGCGCATGCTGTACATCCAGCTGATTGATGAAGTCGATGCGGTGCATCTCGATACGGTCCAGTTCCTGCTCCGACATCTGCCTTAGCCGCTGATAGAAGTCATTGGGGCCCAGGAAGAAACCGCCGTGCAGGCAGACACCACCGCGCAAGCGCTCACCCAGCAGCGCTCGCTCGATCTGCAGGAAGGCGTCGCCATCATCGAGCCTAGCTGAGAATACCTGGCCCTCGTGGTGCAGTTGCCCATCACGCCATTGCACACCGGGTTTAAAGATGCCGAAGTGGACGAGAAACGCCACCTCATCAGCCGACAGGACATTCCCAATACGACCGGCCTCGTGCAGGCGGCGTAGCGTGTGGCCGCTGACTACCTGGCTGATATGGCCGTGATTGAGCAAACGCTGCAGTACCGCGTCGTCATAGACTTCACGCTTGACCACACCCGCATCAATCAAGCGCAATAGCCCATTGACGAACATCTCCGAACAACCATAGAGCCCCTGCTCGAACTCGCCCAGATGGCGCTCGCCCAACTGTCCACGGCTCAATGTCGCCAGCAAACGTCGGTAGGCATCGTTATGCTGCTCGCGCAGTATCAAAGCCTGGGCAATGGCGTCCCCCAAGGCGCCTATGCCTATCTGCAAAGTGCCGCCATCGCTGATCAGGCTGCTTGCATGCAGGCCTATGGCGTAGTCCTGGGGGCTGACTTTCATATTGGGTGGCGCAAAGAGCGCGTGGGTGCCCACTGCGTCCGTCACCACCATATCGAAAAAGTCCGGCGCCACTGCAGCCTGACGCGGCATGAAAGGCAGGTGCTGGTTCAAGACCGCTACTGTCAGAACCTTGTTTTCTCCCGCCGCCCGCAGACGTTCCAATACTTCGAAGGTCAGATCCGGGTTGCTCGACAACGATAAGCGCATGCCCTCGCCATCGCCTTGCACCGAAACCGCCTGGGCCAGCAGATTGACCCCATGCAGCGCCATGTCCCTCGCCACAAAGGTGTAGTTGGTACAGATATAGCTCTGCTGGGCTTCGGCATTGCCCAGGTAGTCGCCCGTCTTGAGGAAAAACTCCAGCACCTCGACATTGGCCGGCAGCTTGCCCGCCCGCAAATCCAGCACATAGTCCAGATCGGGATAGTCGCCGAAAACCCGCTCAACAAACGGCGCCAAGAAATGCCGCTCTATCTCGCTGCCGCCCACCGGCTTTTGCAGTGACAAGGCCGTGATGATCTTGAGCCGGCGCGCAGGCGTGGCCTTGATACGCTGATAAAGCCGATTGATGAAGGGATTGGGCTTGCCTATGCCCAGGGGTGTCCCCAAGACAATATCCCCTGGCAAGCGCGCCAATACTTCATCTACCGCCGCGTCCATCCTGTCCAGAAACAAGGGCATGGTGCTTCCTGATTATGTGCCTGCCTGCGCAGAGTGCGCGATGGGCAGGTGCTCCAAACGAAAAAGGAGCGCCGAAGCGCTCCTCTCTTTGTACCACCAGCGAGCTTTACTTGCCGTAAACCGGGAAGCGGCTGGTCAGTGCATGCACCTTGGCCTTGACCGCAGCGATATTGGCTTCGTCATTGGGCTTGTCGAGCACATCGGCCACCAAATTGGCCACCATGATCGCCTCTTCTTCCTTGAAACCACGGGTAGTGATGGCCGGCGAGCCGATACGGATGCCCGAAGTGACAAAGGGGCTTTCCGGATCGTTGGGAATCGCGTTCTTGTTGACGGTAATGTGCGCCTGGCCCAGCAAGGCATCGGCCGCCTTGCCAGTCAGGCCCTTGGGCCGCAGATCCACCAGGAACACATGGCTCTCGGTACGGCCAGAGATGATACGCAGGCCACGCTCGGCCAAGGTCTTGGCCATGATGGCGGCGTTCTTCAGCACCTGCTCCTGATAGCTCTTGAACTCCGGCTGCAGGGCTTCCTTGAAAGCCACGGCCTTGCCCGCAATCACATGCATCAGCGGGCCGCCTTGCAGGCTGGGGAACACATTGCTGTTCAGCATCTTCTCGTGTTCTGCCTTGGCCAGGATGATGCCGCCACGGGGGCCACGCAGAGTCTTGTGGGTGGTCGAGGTGACAAAGTCGGCATGCGGCACCGGGTTGGGGTACACGCCTGCGGCAATCAGGCCGGCATAGTGGGCCATGTCCACCATAAAGTAGGCGCCTACCTTCTTGGCGATGGCCGCCATGCGCTCGAAATCGAAGCGCAGGGCATAGGCCGAGGCGCCACCGATGATCAGCTTGGGCTGGGTTTCAACCGCAATCCGCTCCATCTCGTCGTAGTCGATCTCTTCCTTGTCGTTGAGGCCGTAGGGCACGATCTTGAACAACTTGCCCGACAGGTTGGCCGGCGAACCGTGAGTCAGGTGACCGCCGTGGCCCAGGTTCATACCCATGATGGTGTCGCCCGGCTTCAGGATGCTGAAGTACACCGCCTGGTTGGCCTGCGAGCCCGAATGGGGCTGCACGTTGGCATACTCGGCGCCAAACAGCTTCTTGACGCGGTCTATGGCCAGTTGCTCCACCACGTCCACATACTCACAGCCACCGTAGAAGCGCTTACCTGGGTAACCCTCGGCATACTTGTTGGTCAGTTGCGATCCCTGCGCCTCCATCACGGCCGGGCTGGTGTAGTTTTCCGAGGCGATCAGCTCGATGTGCTCGTGCTGGCGAACGACTTCGCTCTCAATGGCGGCAGACAGTTCGGAATCGTATTGGGCGATGGACAGCGGCTTGAACATGGCGGGGCTTCCGTAGGAAGGTGGGGGGAGTAAAGACCGGTATTTTACCATGTCGCACGACATGAACCAGTTGAATGGATTGCATATTCATCGTGCGCCCCATTCATCTTATAAACTAGGCCCATGGAACGCCCCGTCTGCCCCAAGTGCGGCTATGCCCGCCAAGCCACCGATGCGACTACTGGCAACGCCTGTCCGCGCTGCGGTGTGGTCTTCGCCAAGTATGCCCAGTACCTGATCGAACGGCAGGCTGGCCAATTGCCCACACAGCAACAAGCCAGTACCACCGGGGCAGAAGACGAAGGCTGGCGCCACCTGTTGCTGGCGCGATTGTTTCACCGACCAGCGCAGGCGCAACTTTCCGTGCTTATGGGTGAAGCCTTGCTGACCCTGGTCCTGGTGGTCTGGGGCCTTTGGTTCATTGCTGGCGACTGGCGTAACGGCGATGCCGGCAACTCCTTGCTGCACGGCGCCAACCTGGCTTTTCACGAATTCGGGCACCTGCTGTTCCGGCCCCTGGGCGAGTGGATGTTGTTCCTCGGGGGCAGCCTGTTCCAATGCCTGGTGCCCGTGATACTGGGCGGGGCCTTCCTGCTGCGCGAGGGCAAGCCCTATGCTGCCGCAGCCTGCCTGTGGTGGCTGGGCCAGAACTTTGTCGACCTTGCCCCGTATATCGGCGACGCCCGCGCCATGGACCTGCCCCTGATAGGCGAATGGAACGAGGAAATGGTCGAGTTCCGCAGCGAGCGCCACGATTGGCACAACCTGCTGGAACCCTTGGGCCTGTTGGAATGGGACCATGGCCTGGCAGCACTGGCGCACTGGAGCGGCGCATTGCTGATGCTGGCTGCCTGGGCCTGGATGGGCTGGTGGTTGTGGCAATGCGCGCAGTTGCTGCGGGAGTCGCGCTGAGCGCCAGTCATCAACTCAGCGGTGAGGGAGTAGCAGGCGCCACGAAAACCCAGGCGTACTGCCCCCCAACAGCCAAGCTGGCTGAAGTCCCTACAGCCCCTTCACCGCATAGATGCCAAGGGTGTTGCGCCAGAAGCCCTTGTAATCCATGCCGCAGCCAAACAAGAAGCGGTCTTCCACCTCCAGGCCCACGAAATCGGCATGCATGCCAGGGAAGGCCTTGCGGTCATGCGACTTGTTGACGACCACAGCCGTCAGCACTTCGGTCGCCCCCTGCTCGCGGCAGTACTCGATGATGGCTGCCAGGGTATTGCCTTCGTCCAGGATGTCGTCGACGATCAGCACAGTACGGCCCTGCATGTCCTCGGTCGGCTTGACCTTCCAGTTCAGCCGCCCACCTTGGGTCTTGTCGCCATAGCGGGTAGCGTGCAAATAGCTCACCTCCAGCGGAAAACGCAGGCGCGGCAACAACTGGCCAGCGGCAATGATGCCGCCGTTGAGCACCACGTAGACCAAGGGATTGGCGTGCTTGAGCACCTCAGTCACGTCTGCTGCCATACGATCCAGCGCAGCGCTCACCTCGGCATCGCTATGCAGGCAATCGGCCTCGGCCATCACATTGATGATTTCATCTTTCATGTTCATGTCCATCTCCTGCACCCTACCCAAAGCTTGAAAAGGCGCGAAGGGTAGCGATGAAACTGCTTTACTTCAAGGGCTTGCAGACAGCATAGACGAAACCACCGTGCAATCACCCTGCCTATCGTCTAAGCTCCGCGCCGTTATTTGCCTTGCACAAGGGGGAGTTACACCATGGCCGTACATGAGATTCGCCATCCGCTGGTTCGCCACAAGATAGGCTTGGCGCGCGAAGCCGATATGAGCACCAAGAAGTTCCGCGAGCTGACAGCCGAGATAGGCCGCCTGCTGGCTTACGAGGCCTGCCAGGACTTCCCGCTGGAAAAAGTCATGCTGGACGGCTGGTGCGGCCCAGTGGAAGTGGAGCGCATCAAAGGCAAGAAAGTCACCGTGGTGCCGATACTGCGGGCCGGCATAGGCATGCTGGACGGCGTACTGGACATGGTACCCAACGCCAAGATCAGCGTGGTGGGCTTGGCGCGCAATGAGGAAACCCTGCAGCCCGTGCCCTATTTCGAGAAGTTCGTCGGCGATCTGGCCGAGCGCACCGCACTGATCATCGACCCCATGCTGGCGACAGGCGGTTCCATGGTGGCCACGGTAGAGATGCTCAAGCGCAACGGCTGCAGCCACATCAAGGCCCTGGTCCTGGTCGCCGCGCCGGAGGGCATCAAGTTGATGACGGAAAAACACCCGGACGTGGACATCTACACCGCCGCCATAGACAGCCACCTGAATGAACACGGCTACATCATTCCTGGCCTGGGCGACGCTGGCGACAAGATATTCGGCACCAAGCACGGCTAACTACCTAGGGGAGACGATGAACGATACGCTCAAGACCGCCATAGGCGGCGCGCAGATACTCTTTGTGGCATTTGGCGCCACCGTGCTGGTGCCGCTGCTGACCGGGCTCAATCCCAGCCTGGCCCTGCTGGGTGCGGGTATCGGCACACTGATATTCCAGTTGGTCACCCGCCGTGAAGTACCCATCTACCTGGGCTCGAGCTTTGCCTTTATCGCCCCCATTACCTATTCGGTACAGACCTGGGGCATGCCCGCCACGCTGGGTGCGCTGGCAGCCGCCAGCTTCTTCTACTATGTCGCCGCCGGGCTGGTGAAATGGCGAGGGGTGGAATTCATCCATCGCATCCTGCCGCCCGTAGTGATCGGCCCGGTGGTCATGGTTATCGGCCTGGGTCTCGCTCCAGTCGCCGTCGGCATGGCCAGCGGCAAGGCGGGTGCCAACCAGGTAGTGCCCTATGCCACCGCGATCAGCCTGGCCGCCATTGCTCTGTTCACTACCATGCTGGTGGCCATCAAGGCGCGTGGCATCATGAAGCTGGTCCCCATTCTGGCTGGCGTAGCAGCAGGCTACATCGCAGCGCTATTCATTGGCGCGGTCAATTTTCAGCCCGTCATCGACGCCCCCTGGTTCGCCCTGCCCCAGTTTGGCAAGCCGGAGTTCAACCTGGCCGCCATCCTGTTCATGATACCGGTAGCCATCGCCCCCATCGTCGAGCATGTGGGCGGCATCCTGGCCATCGGTTCAGTGACCGGCAAGGATTTTACCGAGCGCCCCGGCCTGCATCGCACCTTGCTGGGCGACGGCCTGGCCGTCAACGTGGTGGGCCTGTTCGGCGGCCCGCCAGTGACCACCTACGGCGAAGTCACCGGTGCCGTCATGCTCACCCGCAACTTCAACCCGGTCGTCATGACCTGGGCAGCCTGCTTTGCCATTCTGCTGGCCTTTGTGGCCAAATTCGGCGCCTTCCTCAACACCATACCCCTGCCTGTCATGGGTGGCATCATGCTGCTGCTGTTTGGCTCCATTGCCAGCATCGGCCTCAAGACCATGATGGAAGGCAAGGTCGATCTGGGGGATCCGCGCAATCTCTGCATCATCTCTGTCGTACTGGTCACCGGCATAGGCGGGCTGGCAGTCAATTTCAGCGACAGCTTTGGCCTCTCGGGCGTAAGTCTGTGCGGCATCTTGGCGATATTGCTGAACCTGTTGCTGCCCAAGGCCGCCGTACACCGCCCAGAGCAAGTGTAATGAAGCGATGACTTGAGCCAGGGCTGCGGTTATAATCGTCCCGTCTTTGGGGAGTAGCCGTTCCGCCGCCCTGGCGGAAGCCCACGTCAACATACTTGGCACGCATGGCCATGGCGTAGGCAAGGGGGTCGCCCGATCCCACCTGGCAAGACCACAGACGCATCCGACCGGCAAGGGGCCGCGGCGGCATGCGTCTATGGTTTTTGTTGCCGGCCCCAGAGAAAATCAATCATGGAAGCTTTCCTCGTCTCGACCGGCATTGTTGCGTTGGCCGAAATTGGCGACAAAACCCAGCTCCTGGCCTTGCTGCTGGCGGCCAAGTTTCGCAAGCCCATCCCCATCGTACTCGGCATACTGGCCGCCACCCTGGTCAACCACGCGCTGGCCGGTGCTGTGGGCAGTTGGTTGATGGCACTGATCGGCCCCACTACCATGCGCTGGATACTGGGCATCTCGTTCATCGCCATGGCCGGCTGGATGCTGATACCGGACAAGCTCGACGACGACACCCGCCTCAACGAGCGCCTTGGGGTGTTCGGCACCACCCTGATCGCGTTCTTTCTGGCCGAGATGGGCGACAAGACCCAGGTGGCCACGGTGGCGCTGGCTGCACGCTTTAGCGACTATTGGTGGGTGATTGCCGGTACTACCGTCGGTATGATGCTGGCCAATGCGCCCGTGGTCTGGCTGGGCGACAAAGCGGCAAAAGCGCTGCCGGTTGCCCTGGTACACAAGGTTGCCGCAGGGATATTTGCCGTCTTGGGCCTGCTGGCTCTGGCTGGCATCGGCCTGGCCTGACAGAGCGAGGGGCGACAGCCCCTCCCTCCCCCAGCCAGGAACTCAGGCGGGAAACACCCCAGTAGACAGGTAACGATCACCCCGGTCGCAGACTATGCTGACGATGGTGGCGTTCTCCAGCTCTGCCGACAGCTTGAGCGCCGCCGCCATGGCCCCGCCAGAACTGATACCGGCGAAGATACCCTCCTCTGCCGCCAGCCTTAGGGTCATGGCCTCGGCTTCCTGCTGGGTAACTTCCATGATGCGATCTATCTTGGAAAAGTCGCAGATACCCGGCACATACTCGGCCGGCCACTTGCGTATGCCCGGTATCTGAGCACCATCCACTGGCTGCACACCGATGATCTGCACGGCGGGATTCTGCTCGCGCAAGTAGCGCCCCGTGCCCATGATGGTGCCCGTTGTCCCCATGCTGGAGACAAAATGGGTAATGCGGCCCTGTGTGTCGCGCCATATCTCGGGACCGGTGCCCTCATAATGGGCCAGCGGGTTGTCGGGGTTGCCGAACTGGTCGAGTATGATGCCCTCGCCCGCGTCCCGCATCTGCTCCGCCAGATCGCGTGCCCCCTCCATGCCTTGCTTCTGGGTCACCAGCACGATCTCGGCGCCAAAGGCCTTCATGGTCTGGCGCCGTTCTATGCTGAGGTGCTCCGGCATGATCAGCCGCATCCGGTACCCCATCATGGCCGCCGCCATGGCCAGGGCAATGCCGGTGTTACCGCTGGTGGCCTCGATCAAGGTATCGCCGGGCTGGATATCACCGCGCGCCTGTGCCCGCCGTATCATCGACAGCGCCGGCCTGTCCTTGACTGAGCCGGCAGGGTTATTGCCTTCCAGCTTGGCCAGTACCACGTTGCTGCTTGTGCCCGGCAAGCGCTTGAGCCTGACCAGGGGGGTATTGCCGACAAAGTCTTCCAGTGTTGGGTACATGCTTACACTCCAGAGTATCGCGCATTGTACCCAGGCAGCCACCCCGGCCATAAAGCCGCATTGGCTATTTCTATATGCGACGCCACGGATGCCATAAAAAAGCCCCGTTTGCACGGGGCTAATCTACGGCGGAGAGGCAATGATTATTTGGGGAAGTAGTCCTTCAAGGGCTTCTTCAGATGCAGTACCCAAAACTGGGTGTCGCGCTCGTCACCCTGCGCAACGCGGTAGCTGGCCTCCACCGCATTGCCCTTGGCATCCGCCAGCTTGCCATCGGTGTCCACCAGGTAGGCCTCCGGGTCACGTTCGGCAGCGGCAACATCGCCCTTCAGGCCAAAATCGTTGTCATTGATCACCGCCAGCTCACTGGCATCGGCAAACTTGCCCAGCTCTCCCACCACCGCCAGGCCTTCGGCCTTCTCAGCATTCCAGCCCAGTTCGCGCAGGTCGAACAGGCGGGTCTTGCTGATCATCTTCAAGCTGCTGCTGGCACTGGCCGACACGATATTGCCACTGCCTGTCACCTCGCCCCCCGCCTGGAACTGGCTGAGAGTCTTAGCGTCGGCATACTCAAGCGCCTTACCGTCGGCCAAGGTCAGGCCGGTCAGGTCCTGCGCGCCCTTGATGTCTATCAGGTAGACCACATTGCGCATGGTCTTATTCTTGTCCTTACCCTGCTCAATCAAGAGGAAGCGGGTATCGTCTATGGCCACCAGGTCGCCTATCTTGGCATCGCCACTCTTCTTGTACTCGCTCACATCGTGGGGGTAGGCAAACATCTGTGTGCTGTTGGTCTTGGGGTCCAGCACGACAAGGCGCAGGAACTGCGCGCTGCCCCGGGTCTCTTTCTTGATATCCAGCGTGCTTTGCACAATGGCTGCCACCTTGCCGGACGGGGTCACGGCCACCCCCTCAAAGCCACGATTGGGCTGGCGCTCGCCCAATATCTCGGGCAGGCCTGCACCAGGCATGTATTGCTGCATGAATTCGCCGGTCTTGGCGTCAACCTGGGCCAGGAAAGGGCCATATTCATCGACTATCCACAGATTGCCCTGCTTGTCGAAATCGATGCCTTCAGGGTCCATGCCGAAATCGTCATACTTGAGCGGCTTCAGCTCATCAGACAGTGGCACCTCTTTGGACGAGCCGCTGTTCTCCGGCGCGATGGGGCGACCACTGATGGCCTTGCCATCCTGCTTCAGTGGCATAGTGCTGACGACCCGGGCACCTTCGGCCAGTTGCACATTGATGGTGGCGATGCGCGGCGAGAAATCGGGTGCCAGGAATACCTTGGACGGCGCAGCCTTCTCACCTGCCTTGACCTTGGGCGAATCACCATTGGGGCCGCGATCGGTCAGCGCCCAGAAGCTCAGGGAGGCATCCTTCTCGTAACCCTTGAACCGCAGACCCGAGCCCACAGCCAGGTGCAGCCCCTGCGGAAACTCGGCCTTGAACTTGCCACCATAGGGGATGTAGTCGGCTGCCGGCACCTGCAAGGCATAGCGCTCCACCGTGCTCACCACCTCGTGTTCGACCGGATTGATCTCGACAGTTTGAGCCTGGGCGGCAACAGTAAAGAGCGATGCCACGGCGGCGGCTAGACGGGCTTGCATGGTGAATTCCCTGTTTACATGGTGAATAGAGTCAGGCGCTACGCTACCCGCACAAGATGACAGCAGTACGACAAGGCATTATGGCGACGGAAGGCTTTGACCGGCTGGCCCGCATCATCTATCCCAAATAACACGCCTGCGAATGCGCTGGCGGCCACCCAGCCAACCGGAGTACATCATGAAGAAGCGCTTTGCGACGTTCCTGATCTCGGGCAAGGCCGCCACCTTGCCCATGCTGCTGCAAGAAGCCATGGCCAGCAACGGCCCGGTCACCCCCAGCTACACCGATATTACGACCGGTGTACTCACCTTGGTGGAATTACCCCAGGCCGGCAAGTTCCAGCTGGAATCAACCGCCTATGGCGTTGTACCCACTATTTGCGTCAATGCGGGTGCCACCGCCATGTCCACCGTGGTGACGGGGGTACAGCGCGGCGACCAGGTATTCATTGCGGCCTCCAGCGACAAGGACGACCCGGCCTTCCTGGCACTGAACAGCCAGCTCCGCGTGGGTCAGCAGAACTTCACCCTGTTGGCACAGTTCCGCCACGATGGTACCGATCTGGCAGCGCCAGTGGGTGCCACCACCTCCACCTCCACGGCCAGCATCACCTTCTCCATCAACCTGACGGAATTGGCCAGCCGTGGCCTGGTAGGGATCAAGGGCACGAAGTTCTATCTGCAGGCCATGATCTGGCCCAAATCGGCAGACGGCTCGGACTGGAACCAGTTCCGCTATTCAGAACTGGATGAAATCACGGTGGACAGCTGCACAGCACCCTAATTGCCTACCGCCGCACTGCTACCTGACGGCCTGCCCCTTTACCAGGGCAGGCATGCGCGTCTGCGCCGCGTAGGCGCGGCCGACCTCGCGCTGCTGCAACAAGCCATGTCCCTGCCTGGCTTCTGCCACTATCAACCGCAGTGCCAGACGCTCTACCCCGACCTTGCCAGCCGCCTGGCCCGCTTCGAATGGCTGAACCGGGTCGACCCACCGATAGAGATGGACATTCTCATTGAGTCGGCCATCACCACCGAACCCATAGGCCTGATGAGCCTGTCGGCCATCGACATGCTCAATGGCAAGGCGGAATTCGCCATCTATATGCATCGCACCGGCCGGGCCTTCTGGGAGGCCTGGCACTACGCCATGCACACCGCTTTCCATCACCTGGGCCTGTACAAGCTGATCTTCCTGGTTTCGGCCGAGAACACCCGGGTATTGGCACTACTGGATAGACTGGCGCTACGGCAAGAGGGCGTGCTACAGGCAGAAATCACGACGCTGGCAGGCAAGCGGCTGGATCTGCACCGCTATGCCATCGATGCCAGCGAATGGCCGGCCAGCAGGCTGCACACACATCTGCAGCGATTGGCACCACTGAGCGAGATACCCAGCCATGGCTGATCGCATCCTGGTCTTTGCGCCCCACCCCGACGACGAAATACTGGGCTGCGGTGGCCTGCTGGCAGAAGCCGTGCGCAAGGGCAGCAAGATAAGGGTCATCGTACTGAGCGATGGCGAAGCCGGCTTGCCGCCCAAAGGCGAGCACCATGACAGACTGGCTGAATGCCGTGCCGGTCTCGCCCTGCTGGGGGTAGACGACATTGTTTTCTGGCATTACCCGGATGGCGCCATACCGATATCTGGCCCCATACAGGCGGCCTATTGCGATGCAGTACAGGTTTTCCGACCCCACAGGCTATTGTTGCCTGCACCATCGGAGCAGCACGAGGATCACCGCCGCTGCAGCCGAGGCCTGTTGGCAGCGCTGACGGGCCACTGGCGAGGTGAGCTGTGGTTTTACGAAACCATACAGGCCAACCCCAGCATCAACCGCCTGCTGGTGCTTGATGATATGAACAGCAAGCTGGCCGCACTGCGCAGCCATGCCTCACAGCTGTGCCAGTACGACTACCTCCGGCATGCAGAGAGCCTGGCCAGCCTGCGCGGCCTGGCAGCAGGCGCAGCTCATGCCGAAGCTTTCCTGCAATACGACTGGGATGGCACGCCCCAACGCTTCTTCGAACACCCCCCCCTGCTGTCGGTCATTATCCGCGCCAGCCGCAATGCGCTATTGCAACATGCGCTCAGCAGCCTGCAGCGACAACGCTATCCCATGCTGGAGGTCGTACTGGTCTGGTTTGGTGACGACGAACCGGCACTGGCCGCCTTCCAGACGCTGGAGCTACGCATCGTTTCCGGTGCAAGCAATCGCAGTGACAACCTCAACCTGGGCATCGCCGCAGCCCAAGGGGATTACCTGGCCATACTCGACGAGGATGACGTGGTCTATCCCGACCATTACACCCAGTTGATCGCCGAATTGCAGCAGGATAGCCAGGTCGATGCCGCCTACGCCGGCTGCCAGTTGCGCCCCTGCGTGCTGCAGGGCGACACGCTGCAGACTGGCCATGTGGTGGCTACCTTGAACCGCCCCTTCAATGCCGCACGGCTGCTCGTCGGCAACTATATCCCCATCCACGCCCTGGTCTGGCGCTCGTCCCTGCTCAAGTCCCAGCGCTTCGACAGCGAACTGGGGGCCTACGAGGATTGGGACTTGCTCAGCCGGCTGGTACTGGCAGGGAGGCGCTTTACCCACCTGGATAGCATCAGCTGCGAGTACCGCCTGCTGGGTGATAGCCTGGAAAGCGACCAACGAAGCAACCACCAGGCCAAGGGCTACCAACCCTGGCAAGCCGTGGTGCAAGCCCGGATAGCCAGCCAGCTGGGTGGGCCGCAACTGGCAGCCATCGCCAGCCTGGTCGATGGCCTGGAACAGCAGCACGATGGCAAGGACGCGGCCCTGGCCAAAGCAAGGCATGAGCAGCAACAGCTCGCCACCGCACTGGAGAAAAACCGCGAGGCACAGTCTTGGCAGACCCGCACCCAGGCTGCGCTGGGCCTGCCAACCGGCACGACGGAGAGCGCCGCCCGCCTGGCCGGCTTGGCGATGACCCAAGGCAGGCCACGCTTCTCCATCATCCTGCCGGTCTACAACACAGCAGCAGCCATCCTGACCCAAACGCTGGCCAGCGTAGTGAACCAGCACCTGGCCGACTGGGAGCTGTGCCTGATCGACGATGGCTCCAGCCTGGCCGAGACGCTGGCCGTGCTGGACGATTTTGCACGTGATCAGGCAGGCAACCCCAGGGTACGCTGCCACAGGCGGCGTGAGCAGGGCGGCATTGTGGCGGCCAGCAACGAAGGCATACAGATGGCCTTGGGCGAGTGGCTGGTGCCGCTGGATCATGATGACCTGCTCTACCCGGAAGCCCTGCTGGAGGTCGCGCTGCTGCTAGAGGCACAGCCCGACCTGCAACTGATCTATAGCGACAGCCAGACCATAGACGAGTCTGGCCGCGCCTTGCAGGTCTTCCGCAAGCCAGATTGGTCGCCAGAGTTGCTGCATTCGATCAATTACCCTAATCACCTGACGCTATACCGCCGTGAGCAGGTGCTGGCGCTGGGGGGTTACAGGCAGGCCAGCCACGGAGCGCAGGATTACGACCTGCTGCTGCGTGCCAGTTCGGCGCTGGCGGTAGACCAGATAGCCCACCTGCCCAAGGTCTTGTACGACTGGCGCGCACTAGCAGGCTCGCTTGCCCACAGCCGCGCGGCCAAGCCCTGGGCACACGATGCTGCGCTGGCCGCCGTGCAGGAAAACCTGGCACGGCTGGGCATAGGCGATGCCCAGGTCGGCTGGGACGAAAGCTACCCTGGCATATTGGCCGATTGGCCGGCCAGCGGCGAGCTGGTACATGTGATCATCCCCACACATAGCAATATGGGCGGTTTGCAAGCCTGCGTGGCGGGCTTGCTCCAGGCGACAGACTACCCGCAGTTGCGTATCACCATTGTTGCCAACCGCTGTACCGAGGCCATGTTGGCCGCCGTCGAGGCGCTGGCCGCCGGCGATGCCCGTATCAGTTGGGAGCGTGACGACAGCCCGTTCAACTGGGCAGCCATCAATCAGCGTGTTGCCGAGCGCAGCCAAGCGCCCCTGCTGCTGTTCCTGAACGACGATGTCACCGTGCAGCACCCCGAATGGCTGCAACGCATGGCACGCTTCATGCGCCTGCCCGGTGTAGGCGTGGTAGGGGCGACACTGTTCTTCCCCGATGGCAGCTTGCAGCACAACGGCATAGAAACCGACCCACAATGGATTGCCGCCGAGCTACGCAGTTGGGGCGAACGCTACGAGTGCCTGCTCAACCGCAATGTATCGGCCGCCACCGGCGCCTGCCTGCTGGTCAGGCGCGATGCCCTGCTCGCTGCCGGTGGCTTCGATTGCCGCTTTGCCGTCAATTACAACGATGTGGATTTCTGCCTGGCCGTACGGCAGGCCGGCTGGCGCATTGTCCAGGCCGTGGACGCCCGCCTCACTCACGATGCCTCCACCACCCGTGGCAGCACAGCAAACGACGACCCTATATGGCAAGCCGAAGCGGCGCTGATGCGCGAAAAATGGGGAACCCAATTGCGTGAACGCTATCGTTCACGCTACCAGGTCTATCTGCAAGGCAGCAGGGTATTGCATGTCAACGTCTAGCGCCTTTGATCAAGCTGCGGGCATTCCGGTGCATGTACTCGCAGTTGCACCCGAAGAAAGCCGGACGCTAGCCATGGCAGCCGTTCAGCGCATACCCGCTGCAGCCAAGGCAGGTAAGGCCGTTCCCTGTACGGCAGCGGCTACCAGTGCGTCAGCCGCGCCGATATCCATGCCCCGTTCGGTGTACCAGGCCGGGTTGTAATAACTGTGGGCATAGCGTTCACCGCTATCGCACAGTATGGTCACGATAGAGCCGCTGCGACCCTCAGCCTGCATCTGCTGCGCCAGCGACAGCACACCGACGAAGTTGGTGCCGGTCGAGCCCCCTACCCTGCGCCCCAACCGTTCGCTGACATAGCGCATGGCCGCCAGGCTGAGTACATCCGGCACCTTGAGCATAGCCTCGACACAATGCGGGATAAAGCTGGGTTCCACCCTGGGCCGGCCTATGCCTTCAATGCGGGAACCGCACGGCAAGGTCAGCTGGTTATCGGGTTTGCCCGCCAGGGCGCTTCGGTAGTAATCAAAGAACACCGAAGTCTCGGGATCGACACAGAGTATCCGGGTTGCATAGCGCCGGTAGCGGACAAACCGGCCCAGCGTGGCGCTGGTCCCTCCCGTACCCGGGCTGCACACTATCCAGTCTGGAATGGGATGCGGTTCTTCGGCCATCTGCTTGAAGATGGATTCGGCGATATTGTTATTGGCTCGCCAATCGGTTGCCCGTTCCGCGTAAGTAAACTGATCCATGAAGTGGCCACCGGTCTCACGCGCCAAGCGTTCCGACTCGGCGTTGATGGCGCCTGGATCATCCACCAGATGGCAGCGGCCGCCGTAGAATTCAATGGCGGCAATCTTGTCCGGCGAGGTACTGGCCGGCATGACGGCCACAAAAGGCAAGCCCAACAGCCGCGCAAAATAGGCTTCCGATACCGCCGTGGACCCACTGGACGCCTCGATAACCGTGCTACCGTCGTGCAACCAACCATTGGTCAAAGCGTAGAGGAACAGCGAGCGTGCCAGCCTGTGCTTGAGGCTGCCGGTAGGATGGCTGGACTCATCCTTGAAGTACACCTGTATGCCAGGGTAGCCGGGTAGATCCAGCGGGATCAGATGGGTATCAGCCGAACGATTGAAATCGGCCTCGATCTTGTGGATGGCGCTGGCCACCCAAACGCGATTGCTCATGGCAGAAAAGGCTTGGTTGCAAGGATGGCCTCATCTTACACGCCGTACCGCCTTACCATCAGGGTGCTGGGGAAATCGCCAACTCGCCCTTGCGCTGCATAGCCTCCAGCACACCCGTCAACCGGGCTGCCAGGCCACGGTGCCGCTCATGCAGATAGTGATACAGCGGTACTTGCTCAACCGGCGTGGGCACCCTGCAGAGCCTGTAACGCGGATGCCGCTCCCTGGCCGCATCCAGTTCCACCCCCACACCTACCGCATAGTCGGCCAAGCCCTCGCTGACCATGCGCAATGCATCGTCATTACCCGCAGAGTTCAGCACGGCGACCTGCCGGGTTCTGCGCTCCAGCACCAGCACACCGCGCTCATGCACCAGCCGCTTGGTCAGCAGTTGCGCCCAACTGATCTGGTTGGGGCAGTCGTCATAGCCGTAAGCCACCACGCTGAGGCTCACCACGGGTATGCCGACTCTCACCAGGCTGGGTATCTCATCAGCCAGCTCGGCCACGCGCATGGTATCGCCATCCAGCTCGCCCTTGGCGGCCAGTGCCAATGAGCGCCGCAGGGGATAGGGTTCAAACCGGGGGATGATGCCAAGACGCTGGTATGCCACTCGCAGCACCGTCTCGGCACGGTCGGTCAGTTCCGAAGGTTGTTCGCTACGCCCCAGGCGCAGCACGGTGGATGCCGATGACGGCATCGCGAGCAAGATCAGCAAGCCAGTTGCCAGAATGCCATGCACGGCATGCTCCCATCGTACCTCCTCCCTGGTTGACCAAGGCCCTCCGGGGTGGCTATCAATGTGCCGCCCTCAACCATGTGCGGCGGCGCCACTTGCGGTGCCCCCTTGTATGTATTAGCCGATCGATACCCCAGCAAACAGGACAGATGGATGACCGGCAAGCAATGCAATAGCCCCGACGCAACACCGTAAGCGCCGCAATAGCCTGACACAATAATAGGCTGGCACAATGGCGCTCGCCGCAGCTGCCCCATGCCCATTCGGAGATCGTGTCGTGAAACGCAAAATCTGGCTTAGCCTGATACTGGCTGCACTGCTCATCAGCGCAGTGATCATTAATGCCATTTGGTTCCGGCCGTGGTCGATACGGGTATTCTTTGAGCGGGTATCGCTGCAACAGGCGCTGGATTCGCCGCAGGCGCTATCGGACCTGCGCCTGCTGGAACCCTGGGGCCTGCGGGGACACAACGCCAGGCTGGACGATAACTCCGACGCCCAGGAAGCGCGCCAACTGGCCCGCAGCAAGCAGAATCTTGCCACCTTGCAGGCCTATGATCGCAACAGCCTGAGCCCCGCCGACCAACTCTCCTACGACACCATGCAGACTGTGCTGGAGTACGAGCTGGCAGGCGAACGCTTTCGCTATCACGACTTCCCGGTCAACCAGCTATGGGGCGAGCAGCAGAGTCTGCCCAATTTTTTGCTGAGCACGCACCAGATCAACGACCGCATTGACGCTGAGCATTACCTTGCCCGGCTGCGGGCGATGCCGACCACGCTGGGGCAATTGGGTATCAAACAGGCAGAGCGCGCGCGCCGTGGCATCGTGGCACCGCACTTCGCCCTGGTGAAATCGGTCGCCAATATGCAACGCTTTATTGCCACGCCTGAGGAGCGCAACCCGCTTTACGAAAACCTGGCCCGCAAAACCAGCGGCATAGAATCCATATCCGCCGAAGAACGCGAACTGTTACTGGCCCAGGCCAAAACAGCGCTACAGAAACAGGTCTATCCCGCGTATCAACAATTGATTACCGCCACCCAGACCTTGGCCCGGCAGCACCCCCAGAACCTGGGTGCCTGGTCTCTGCCGGACGGCGCCGCATACTATGCCTGGAAGCTGCGCGGCCATACCACGACCAAGCTGAGCCCCGAGCAGGTACACAGCATAGGGCTGAGCGAGGTCGCCCGCATCCAGGGAGAGATGCAAGGCATACTGCAGACACAGGGCGAAAAAGCTGACGATGTCGGCGCTGCCATGAAAAAGCTGGGCGACGATCCACGCTTCCTCTACCCCGACACAGACGCCGGCCGCGCCCAGATACTGGCCGACTACAAGGCCATCCTGGCCGAGGCGCAGGCCGCAATGCCCCGTGCCTTTGGCCACCTGCCTACCGCCAAGCTCGATGTGCAGCGCATACCGGCCTTCAGCGAGCAAACCGCACCCGGCGCCTACTACGAGCCCCCCGCCACCGATGGCAGCCGGCCCGGCGTATTCTTTGCCAACCTGCACGACATCAAGGGCACCACACGCTGGAGCATGCGGACGCTGGCCTACCATGAGGGCGTACCTGGCCATCACTTCCAAAATGCTGTGGCACGCGAGCAATCCGACCTACCTAGCTTTCGCCGCTACAACTGGTACACCGCCTATGGAGAAGGCTGGGCGCTCTATGCCGAGCAACTGGCCTGGGAGATGGGCCTGCAAACCGACCCATACGATCAGTTGGGCCGCCTGCGCGACGAGCTATTCCGTGCCGTGCGCCTGGTGGTAGATACCGGCCTCCATGCCAAACGCTGGAGCCGTGAGCAGGCAATTGACTACATGAGCCGACACACCGGCATGCCCCAAAGCGATACCGTGGTGGAAATAGAGCGCTATATGGTGGACCCAGGCCAAGCCTGCGCCTACAAGGTGGGCATGCTCAAGATACTGCAGCTACGCGAAACCGCCAAAACCCGGCTGGGCACCAAGTTCGACCTGCGGGCCTTCCACGACCTGATACTGGCGGCCGGGCCCTTGCCGCTGGATCTGCTGGAGCGTCGGGTCAATGACTGGATGGCTGAGACCCTGGCGTCAGGAGGCTAGCTTGTGAGCCTTCTATTCAGGCAAGTCACTTGGGTGATCGATGTCCAACAATGCCCTAGCATCATCGACAGCAATAGTCACCACTGGGTAACGCTCAGTAATCGCCTTAGCACCCCGGTCACCCTCCAGTGACATTAAGGCATCCCGGCACACAGCAGCAAAACCCACAGGATGCCCCCGCCTGCCAGCATAAACAGGCACCGCCACTACTGCACCTTGCTGTAGCGCGGCCGCTACCGCTTGTGCCGTACTTGCCGCCACCGCCGGCATATCCGCCAGCATCACCAACCAGCCGGTAGCATTCTGGGTAGCAGCCACCCCGGCCGCTAGCGTGTGGCCCATACCGTACTGCGCTGTTGGGCAGGGCACAATATCGCACCCCGCCTGTTGCAAGACCTCTATCAGCAGCAGGGTAGTCGGGAGCGCATTGTCCGGCACCAGGGCGACGACACGCGGCACCGCGGCCAGCAAGGTCTGGGCAGCGGCCACCGCCACCAGCCTGCCATCAGGCAGGCGCTGCAACAGCTTACTCTGCCGGCCCGTTGGATCAAAACGGCTACCGCGCCCGGCAGCCAGTAGCAGACCTACAATCTGGCCCCCCTCAGGGTGCATGCCGGGCTGCCTCCGGCGTTTCCTCCGACCACGCAGGCGCTACCTGCACTATGGGTATGCCATTCTTGACCGCCACAATCTCTGCCAGAATGGAGATGGCGATCTCCGCCGGGGTACGGCTACCCAGATAGAGCCCTACCGGGCCGTGCAGCCGCTGTATCTCCTCGTCCGCCAAATCGAACAGCGCCAGGCGTTCGCGCCGCTTGTGCGTGTTGCGGCGCGAGCCCAGCGCCCCCACATAGAAGGCGGGTGACTTGAGCGCCTCCAGCAAGGCCATGTCATCCAGCTTGGGATCATGCGTCAGCGCCACGATGGCGGTATGGGCATCGGGCTCCATGGCCAGCACCACATCATCGGGCATACCCACTTCAAAATGGACATGGGCGACATCCCAATCCACTTGATACTCACTGCGCGGATCGCAGACATAGACGCTAAAACCCAATGGCTGGGCCATCTGGGCCACGATGCGCGATAACTGTCCTGCCCCGATCAGCAGCAGGCGCCATTGCGGCCCAAAAATACTGGTGAAGCGCTCACCGTCAAATGCCGGTCTGGCCCCGCGCTGGGTCGCAGCCAAGGTAACGGTGCCTGTCCCCAGTTCTACCGTGCGTGCTACCAACTCGTGCCGGCCGGCACGCTGCAGCAGATCCTCCAGCCAGGCGGTTGCCACCAAGGGTTCCACCAGCAGGCGCAAGGTGCCGCCACAGGGTAGGCCAAAGCGGCTGGCCTCCTCTTTGCTCACACCGTAGCAGACCAGCCCGGCCGCCGCCGGCCGCTCGCCCTGGCTGACGCGCCTGACCAGATCGTCCTCCACGCAGCCACCTGAAACCGAACCCGCCACGGCGCCATCATCACGTACTGCCAGCAACGAACCAACCGGTCTGGGAGCCGAGCCCCAGGTTTCCACCACGCTGACCAGCCAAACGGCATGGCCATCCCCATGCCAACAGCGGGCACGCTGCAATACCGCCAGATCCAATGCGTCCAAGCCTGACTCCTGCTATCCGTTCCTATTTGCCACCAGAGCGGCCAATTACCGTCCTAGCGATACTGGGCATAAATCGCCTTCAATTCCCCTTCTCGCGTCATCTCGGCAAAGGCCTGCTCTATCGCGGGTCGCCACTTGATCCGCGGCGATGCGATCGAGAAAGCAATATGGGAGGGACGTCCCTCTACCGCCCAAGGTGCTTTGACCAGTTCCATGACATCCTCCCGCAGCAGCCAGTCGCCAAGTTGCTCCGGCATCAATGCCGCATCACTGCGCCCCATGGCAACCTTGCGCAGCGCAATACGCGGATCGCTCACCCAGTCCTTCACCAGCGCGGTATCACTATCAAACGGTTCGAAAAACCGCTTGCCGCGCTCCACCGAGACAACCTTGCCAGCCAAGTCAGCATAGGCGCGTAGTAGCGGCTTGTCCGCCCGCTGATAGAACACCTTGCGTGCTGGCGGAAATGCCGCCTCCAGAAACACCATATAGCGCTCACGCTCAGGCGTTCGATTGGGGCCCAGCATCAAATCCGCCTGGCCGTGCTCCATCATCATCAAGGCGCGTGCCATGGGTACTTGTACATAGCGCAACTCAAATCCAGCGCGCCGTGCTATCGCCTGCATGGTGTCGCAATACAGGCCACGGCAGGCTTTATCCTGCATGATGCGATACGGTGGCGCATGCTCGCCCACCACCGTCAGCACCTCGGCCTGGGCAAGCACAGGCGGCACAAGGCACAGCAACAAGCCCAGCAAGTACCTTACAGCGGCAAGCAGGCGCGCCCTCATGGCGCAACAACCGCGACACTGCTTGCCAGCCACGACAAGCAGTACGCTCCGCCCAGCGCATCCAGACAGACAACCATCGCTAGACCTCCAACTCCAGAAGGCTGCCAAACACAGTACCCAGGGGTAATGCGTCTGGCAGCGTGTTCCCACTCCTCGACCGGGAGCTTACCCTTCGCACTCAGCTCAGCTTGAATGGCAGGTCGTACAGGCGCTTACCCGTAGCGGCAGCAATAGCATTGGCCACGGCAGGTGCAATCGGCGGCACGCCGGGTTCGCCCACCCCGCGCGGAGCCGCATCGCTGGGCAGGATATGCACCTCTATCCTGGGCATCTCACCTATGCGCAGCACAGGGTAATCATGGAAGTTCGATTGCTCCACGGCACCGGCCTTGAGCGTAATCGCGCTGTGCATGGCGGCAGACAAGCCAAAGCCTACGCCGCCCTCCATCTGCGCCCGTATTACGTCCGGGTTGATGGCAATGCCACAATCGACGGCGCAGACTACGCGGTCTACCTTGTAGCTGCCATCCGGCCGTACCGTGACTTCGGCCACTTCAGCCACAAAGGTGCCGAAAGACTCCACCACGGCCACCCCTCTGCCGCGTTTTTCGCCCTTCTTGCCCGCTTTGAGCGGCTGGTTCCAGCCAGCCTTCTCGGCCACCAGCTTCAATACACCGGCGTGGCGCGGATGCTTGTCCAGCAAGGCCAGGCGGTACGCCACCGGGTCGCGCCCGGCAGCCTTGGCCGCTTCGTCTATCATGGTTTCGACGGCATAGCCCGTGTGGGTGTGTCCTACCGAGCGCCACCACAGCACTGGCACGCCCAAGCGCGGTGAATGCAGGTCTACCTGCAGATTGGCGACGGCATAAGGCAGGTCCGACGCCCCCTCGACCGAGGTTGCATCTACCCCATCCTTCACCCCGAACGCCTCGAACGGTGTGCCCGTCATAATGCTCTGGCCTACCACCCGCTGGCGCCAGCCTAGCAATTGGCCGCCAGCATCCAGAGCCACTTCCACCCGGTGCAGATAGAGCGGCCGGTAGTAACCGCCGCGCATATCGTCCTCGCGCGTCCACACCAGCTTCACCGGGTGGCGGCCAGCGGTGGCCTTGACGATATGGGCGCATTCCATGGGATAGTCGGAAGCCGGATTGGCCCGACGACCAAAACTGCCCCCCGCGTACAGCATATTGATGCTGACCTGCTCTGGCGTGATGCCAAACACGCTGGCGATCATGGCTTGATCCACCGTCTGCATCTGCTCGCCGTTCCAGACTTCCACCCCATTCTTGTCTTGCCGCATCACGCAATTGAGCGGTTCCATGGCGGCATGGGCAAGATAAGGAAAGTAGTAGTCGGCCTTGAGTACCTTGGCCGCGCCCTTGAAGGCCTCTACCACATCGCCCGTCTTGCTGGCCACGGCACCAGGCTGATCCAGCAGTGCCCGGTACTGGGCCACCAACTCTGGCGTACCTTGGGGCACGGCTGCGGTTTCATCCCACTCCAGCTTGAGCGCATCGCGCCCCTTCTTGGCCGCCCAAAAACCGTGTGCCAACACGGCTACGCCGCTGGGTATGGCCACCACCTCCACCACGCCCTTGACCTGCTTGGCCGCCGTGGCATCAAAGGACTTCAGCTTGGCCCCAAAGCGCGGCGGATGCGCCACCACGGCCGTGAGCATGCCCGGCAGGTTGACATCCTGGGTAAACTGGGCCCGCCCGGTAATCTTGTCCTTGCTGTCCTTGCGCGGCAGCTTCTGCTTGCCGATCAGCTTGAAATCCTTGGGGTCTTTCAGCTTGGGTTCCTTGGGCGCCTCCATGGTGGCAGCCAGCGCCGCCAGTTCGCCAAAACTAGCTTGCTTGCCGCTGGCGTGACTGAGCTTGCCTTGTGCCACGGCAATCTCCGCCGCAGGCACCTGCCACTGCTGGGCCGCTGCGGCCACCAGCATGGCGCGGGCAGTTGCCCCTGCCTGGCGCAATTGCTTCCAGGAATTGGCCATGGCACTGCTGCCACCTGTGCCTTGGGTTGGCCCCCACATCAGATTGTTGTACCGCTTGGCGTCGGCCGGCGCAGCCTCCACCTTGACCTGGCGCCAGTCAGCATCCAGTTCTTCCGCCAGTATGGTCGCCAAGCCAGTATAGCTGCCCTGCCCCATCTCCAGATGCTTGGCGATAATGGTGACACTGTTGTCGCTGCCGATGCGGACAAAGGCATTCGGCGCCAAGCTGGCCGGCATGGCAGCAGCCCGGGATTTTCCCGACCACTGAAACCCCACCACCAGCATGCCACCCAGTGCACCCGCCTTGAGCAAGCCACGGCGCGATATCTCCACAGTCTTGTCCATATCAGGCCTCCAGCTTGTCTGAAGCCTTGCCAGCCATGATGGCCGAAGCCTCATGGATGGCCGCACGGATGCGGTGGTAGGTGGCGCAACGGCAGACATTGCCCGACATGGCGGCATCGATATCGGCATCCGTCGGTTTGGGCTTTTGCGCCAGCAAGGCAGTGGCCGCCACAATCTGGCCAGACTGGCAATAGCCGCACTGCACCACATCCAGTTTTTGCCAGGCGGCCTGTACTGCACGCGCGGGCGCACCGCTGATACCCTCTATGGTGGTGACCTTGCCCTTGCCGACCGCCGATACCGGCAAGCTGCAGGATCGGGTAGGCTGCCCGTTCAGCAGTACCGTGCAGGCACCGCACAAGGCCATGCCGCAACCATACTTGGTACCGGTGTAGCCAAGCTCGTCTCGCAACACCCATAGCAGGGGCGTGTCTGCATCGGCATCGACCTCATGGGTCTTGCCGTTGATACTGAGTTTCAACATGGGTAGAGCCTCCGGGCAGGCGATGGGGAGAACTTCAGCAGTATAGAAAGCACGCAGCCAGAAAACAGCACGGTACACCACACTATGGCATCCCTCTCATTTCCAGGGACTCCCGAGCGTCTCGACTTGCAAGCAAGACAAGGCACGTAACAACTGCAGCGGCACCATGCCAGGACAGCGCGGTTCCCGGCGGCGCCCGCATCAATGCTTGGCTATCTGTTCGCCATACTGCCTGGCCATGGCTTCAGCAGCATCGGTCAGCAAACTTGCCGCATCCCTTTGCGCGGTTTCACTGTCTACCGCACCGCCCACCAAAGCCAGGCAGTGATCAAAACGCTGCTGTAATGCCGGTAGCGCAGCACTATCGATATCGCCCGACAGCAGGCTGACCGGCACCCCCAGGCGGGCCGCGCGACCGGCCACCCGCCACGGCACCTTGCCCAAGGGCGTCTGCGCATCCGACCGCCCCTCTCCCGTCAGCAGCCAATCAGCGCCAGCCAGGCTGGCATCCAGCTTCTGCAGATCGGCTATTGCTTCTGCACCAGGCTCCACGGTCGCCCCCAAAAGGCGCAGAGCCCAGCCCAGCCCACCCGCCGCACCACTCCCAGGCTGATCACGTAAATCCTGGCAGCGCAAGGCATCGCCCAACTCGCCCAAGCGTTGCAAGCGTCGGTCAAAGCGCTCTACCTCCTCGCTGCGCACACCTTTTTGCGGACCAAACACCGCCGTGGCCCCGGTTACGCCACACAAGGGGCTGGCAACGTCCGCCAGGGCGACCAGCCGGGTCTGCGCCAGCCTGCTGTCCAGGCCAGACAAATCCACCACGGCCAGATCGGCGAGGCCCGCCAAGGTGGGCTGCAGCAGCAAGCCACGGCCATCCAGAAAACGTGCCCCCAAGGCTGCAAGCAGCCCTACACCACCATCATTGGTGCCTGTCCCCCCCAGGCCCAGCAACACACGTGCACAGCCTGCGTCGAGCACTGCCAACAGCAACTGGCCCAGCCCCAGGGTGCTACGGTCCGCAACCAGGCTGCTGCCCACCAGCGTTATCCCCACCAGTTCAGCCGATTCGATCACCGCCGAACCATCAGGCAGGCGCAACCACCGCGCAGGCTTGGGCCTGCCCTCCAGATCAGGCATTACCACGTGCTGCCATTGCGCCGGCATGGCCGCGGCCACCGCCTCCAGCGTGCCTTCGCCGCCATCGGCCATGGGGTGCAGGTGCAGGTCGGCCTCCGGCCATATGCGGCTCAGGCCCGTTGCCATGGCATGGGCGGCCTGTGCAGCGGACAAGGTTCCCTTGAAGGAATCAGGCGCAATCACGATGCGCGGTATGAATGAGGTCTGCATGGACATAGTGTGCCGACCTGACGAGCGGCAGGAAAGTGCCCGGCCGTTTATCGCCTTGCATGACCAGCAGAGAACGTTCGTTCTCCAAAGTGCTATCATGCCGGCCATGGACCAGCCTCTACACGGCCGTGGCACCGGCCGCAATCCCGACAACCGCTACGCGACCCATGGCCGCGAGGCGGTGGACGATGGCTGGCTACGGGAGGCAGACGGCAAGCCACGGACGGTGATTACGCTGCATGAAGCCAAGTCCATCATCAGCCGCAACAGCTCGCCGGATGTGCGCTTTCAGCAATCGATCAATCCCTATCAGGGATGTGAGCATGTTAGGTGGAATACCACTTGTAGATTGGTCGGTACGTAGACATTGGATCTCGCGGCCAAGATTTCTTCGGAACATCAAATATGCAGTCCGTCGGAATTTTGTTCACTTCTCTCGCCATGTGCTAGTAAGGAACTAGCAGAGAGACTTTTTTTGGATTTTTTTGTTTACGACTTCCCAAACAGTGTGAGATGTCCATGAACAATTTTTTGAACTCAGAATTGCGTTTAATCTCAGCAGAACGATCAGGCGAAGTTATAGCTAACGAACAGCCTCTATTCTTTCAGTACTGGAAAGACGATTGTGACCTGTTTATCGAACCAACTGTATTCATTCATGAATGCTTCGTCAAAACAAGGAGACCAAAAACATGGGAAGCTGCTGCATATGACCTACTTACATGGTTTCAATGGTGCCAAGCAAGATGTATAGACTGGTGCAATGCAACTGAATTAGATCGAGAACAGTTTGCCAACGACTACACGCAAGCCGTCAATTCTTATGGAAATCCTTACAATGAAGCCGGCATCAATAGAAAGCTGACCATAGTCGCTAAATTTTATAAATTTTCATCATCAGAGGGTTGGTACGTCAGGGATATTTCTGCATCAAATCAATCCCAATCACTAAACAAAGGATCGCTTGAGGATGATTCATTTTCTTACACTCGCTTGGCGGCACTCAGGGCAATTGAAAAAGATCCACTATTACGAAAAATTGGCAGAAATGACGTAATCAGACCTTTACAGGTCAAAAATCTACGAAAACTGCTCCATCAAGTTTGTGTCAATTCAACCGGGGATGATAGATCAGCGACTCGAGACCGACTTATTTGCGACTTAGGATGGATCTGCGGAGCCCGTTTAGGAGACGTATTAAGACTCACAACTCTGAAATTCCTAAGCATAATTGTAGAGCCTGGTGAGGAATTCAAAGATTTTCCATTGGTTATCGAAAATGGAAAGGGAGGTGTCACCCGCCTTGTTTCTACACCCGGCTGGCTTATACTCAACATACAGAAATATATAAACACCGAACGAAGTCAAAGCGAAGCCGAAGGAAAACATCGAGGTCTCAAACATACAACCTCATTGTTCCTATGTCACCACAAAAGCAAGGGCGCTGGCAAACCATTGACTAAATCTGCAATTCAGAAAATGTTCGCCGCTGCTTGCTGTAATTCCGGCATAACAATGTTGGTAAATGTTACCGACCAGGAGACAGGTAAGGAGCATGTAAAGACTATTCCAGCACATTCTTTCCACGACCTACGACACAACTGCGCCGTCCTAACATACCATGCAGAAAGAGCGCAGGGTAACGCTGAGCCATGGAAGACAGTACAGATCAAGCTTGGCCATAAAAGCGTAAAAACTACAGAAACGATCTATCTTGCTCACGTATCAATTTTCGGGGAAAAACAGCACATAACTGACATTCGAAAACTAATAGGAATTACCACATAATGGACCATTCAAATAATCATAAAATTAATGAAGCAAAAAAATATGCCTCAGGGGCACCCCTCTCAAACAACAAAAAGGAGAAGCGAGAAAATATTGCTAAAAATATTGTTGAACAAGCTCGATTTCGCGATGCACGCCAAGGTAGCATTGAAGAGCTACCATCTACCCGTCTTGAGCGGTTAGTGCTCAACAATTGCGAGACCTTGAAAGCAACATTTCCTCAAAAAGGAGGAGCAAAACCCCATGAAATTGATCTAACATTCCTTTTGAAATTTCCTGGATTATGCGATAAATTTACCCAGGGCTTTATGAAATGGGGCAGCAATGTCGCTCCCAACTCACGAGAAAATATAATAGGAGATTTACGTCGCAACTGGTTTAAATTTCTTACCGAGAAAAATCTATCATTAATTACACTCGACAAAATTGATGAACAGATAATGGCCGGATTCAATCAATGGCTTCATCGCCGAACATTAAAAAACGGCAACCCTTTAAATCCCAACACAATTAAAACGGCACTATGCAACCTGAAAATAGTGCTTCAATCTGCCCCAGGAGGTCGAGAGTTAGGAGAAATGGTCCCACGGGGCCCACGTCTAGCTCACCTAAAGTCAAACCCCACAAAAGTACTGACAATAGATGAATTAATGGCAGTTGTAGCCGCCATAGAGAAAGAAGTACTAGCGCTGCAGGAACGTTGGGACACCGGGCGAAAATTGTTGGAACAAGGAAAGCAATTTATTAGTGAAGGTAAAGTTCTAGAGCCCACACCCAAGAAAAGCAATAGTGCATCGTGTTCAGTTGAGAATCTCGCACTAACTCTGGCCATTGTGGATCAACGCTACCCAGCCAATCTTCCAGATCAAGATATTATTACGAACGACGATCCTTTGCTTGGAGCGACAATACAACACGCCTTTGGAAGCGGAACCATAAGCAATTATCTCTACGCCAACGGCCGAGACTTAGTCCCCCTAGTACTCAGCATTGCCGTCGCAACAGCATTTAATCCAGACACTGTACTCGCCCTTGAGTGGAAAAATATAGATCGCAAAGTCGATCGACTTAGCAATGGTCGAAATTCAGTGCAGATTAAAGCAATAGAGAGCGAGGAAGCAGAAAATGCAGAATTCGAAGAATTTCAAGATAAGTGTTCGCCGTTAGTTAAGCTAACTGGTAACAAGCCCCGCGCATCACGTCAATTGGTGCGCCTGTTGGATCCTGATGCAAGTGGACCAGGCCAAGTAAATCTTAACTTAGTTCTAGATTTGATTTTTGAGATGACAGCGCGTATCCGACCCAATGTCATAGATGAATTTTATACCGACCGGATTTTCTTATTCGTTCAAACAGTATGCTCTAAACTTCCAAAGGGATATGGAAGTAGCCTAAAAGGACCTTCCTCTGATCGAGTTTGGTACAACAGCTTGCAGAGATTTGTTTTGGATAACAATCTATCCCCACTTTCACTGAAGTCTCTTCGCGCGACCATGCTTGATTATGTGCAGCTTTTTAATCAAGGAGATCTAGAAGCTGCTCGCGAAATAGGAAATCATAAGAATCGAATCACGACATGGACTCACTATACTAGCGATTTGGTGAAACGTTTGCTCCAAGAGGCCGTCGGCGAAAGCATGATTGTTCGAGGTCGCTGGCTGGACACGAAAGGCAGTATTGACCCTCGCAAGTTCAGGGAATGGACGGATAAGGGATGTGCTACCCCAGGATGGGCCTGCCTGGATCCATTCGATTCCCCTCGTCCCAACCAAAGGAATGGCAGGCTTTGTACAGCGTACGGCGAATGCCCTGATTGCCCTTTGGCAGCCGCTAGAATCGGAAACCCTCGCAATGTAATGCTCTATGAAGCACTGCGTCGCGCAATCTATCGGAGCATATTACGAGTTACCTCGGTAGTTTGGCAGCAGCGATGGGCTCCAGTTTTGGCGGCTCTTGACCAGCTTCTGGCACTCATCCCTTCTAATGTATTGGATGAATCACGCAAGCTTACCGTAGATCTGCCTGACGTCGGTTAAGGGGGGGGCATGAAACAAACAGGTCAAGCCATTTCTAATACTGAAACTCAAAGCAATCAAAGCACATATCGTCCTCTCCATGAATTGTCCCCATGTGAACTGGCGGTCTTTCGCATAACACCGGATAGTCGTTATTCCGATACAGAGTGGTTCTGCCAATCAACAACACCAGGGCGCAGAACAACAGATACCAAAATCAACTGGGCATTTTTTCTGTTTGATGAAAGCCGCTTAACCGATCAGAGGCATACAACACGGCTGTCATGGGCCAAAAAGTTGATGGCCCTCATTCTTACGTCACCAGCGTCGGGCATCGTCCCATCGCCATCAACGATTCCATTGTTCCAACAAGGATTTAAATGGCTAATTTCATGGATGGCGGCACGGGGGTTGCAGCATCCTGAAGAAATTGACACGCAAACTTATATTGAAAATCTACCGCAATACATTTCAGAACAAAATGACGATGATGAAATCACCATCACTCATGGTACTTCATGTCTTTATATCTTGCGCTGGCTTTGGTCTGAACGTCGTCTGATGAATAAGTGGGGTGTTAGGACCTTACCTTACAATCCATTTTATGAGCACGGAATTGATTATTTCGCCAGAGCCATTTCCACAAAGGCAAAAGGCTGGATTCCACCATTACCCGACGAAATTTCAATTCCACTATTTAATAAGGCAGCCTGGTTTCTCGACAAACCAGCAGAAGATGTAATATGCCTACTGCAGTACATAGAGGACCCCCTTGCTGGCACGGAAGTAGTAATTGACAGATCCTATTCCAATCTAGGATTCAGCAAAAGAAAGGCCGGGGTAAAAAAGGAAGCACGACTTAAGCGGAGTAATAATTTTTTAGCGCATTTTAGTTTCAACGCAGTTCAAGACAATGTTAATCCATGGCATCCACCACTAGATTTAAACTACGAAACAGAATATGGCATAAAACCAACTGAGCGAGTGCGAATATTATTTGAAGCCATACGTGAGTCTTGTGTTTTTTGCATTCAGGGATTATCGGGCATGCGTATTAGTGAACTATTGGGAATAGAATCCGGATATGACAGTGAAACTGCCCTACCCCTCGGGGTTCGCATTGAAACCTCGGCCACCGGATTATATGAAGTATTCCTAATCAATACGGTCTTAAGTAAAACGGAATCAGGTCTTCCTCGAAAAATGGACTGGGTTTTAGGTATGCGACCCAAGGGGTCAAATGACGAACCGCTTCCTGTTCGCGCATTGCGAATACTCAATCACTTGCATGAGCCGTGGCGAGATCGAGCGAGTACACGGCAGCTATTATTAGCAAGCGGAGTTGGTTGTGTGCTTCCTCTCAAACACACCAGTCTTGGCCCGATGTCATCCAACAGCTTACGAGACGCAATGAAGCGATTCATCACTCGTTGGGTTGATCTAACTTTGTTACCAAACGAATCTAAACACAAAGTTTCCGACAATGACCTAGTACCGTGGCGCGAATCTAAAGGACTCGTTTTTAAATCTCATATGCTGCGCAAGTCCTGGGCACAGTTCATGTTTGCAGTCGATCCAAAGCTTCTTCCAGCAATCCAGCTGCAATTCCACCATCTTTCACTCTCAATGACTGATACGGGCTATATCGGCAGTAACCCGCTAATCGTCGCTGATATGAGTTCTATCGCTACGCAATCACGCAATCTATTGATCTTGGAAACTGTGCTGGGTCTCAATCCTCTAGCGGGAAAAATGGGAGAGCACCTAGAGCATGCGACTCTTGAGCTAGCGGATCAGGTCAAAAACATACCAGTTTCAGAAGCGTACGCAAAAGTTGTCGCGTTCTGTGAACATAATCGATTGCCAATATTTTTCTCACCTCATGGAGCCTGCATGCCAGTCCAGACACATGAGATGCGCTGTCATGAAGAAACTGGAACCTCGCTGCTGCTGAGAGTTCAGCCGAATGCCAGAACTCGCCAGCCATCGCTGTGCGCCGGCTGCGCATGCTTCGTATTAGATGGCCGCCATGCTGACTTCTGGGCTTCTCGATACATGGACAACTGGATTGCTTATAAACGAGCCGAGAGAGATGGAGACACAATGGGGTTCAAAGTTATTAAGGAGCGCGCACAGCAAGCAGGTAAGCTACTGAAGAAGCTCGATTTCAATGTAATACTGCTAGACAACTTGATTCAGGACACACTGGAGAAAGACAATGCTATCACCTGACATAGCGCATGAATCCGATCCAATCGAGAGAGACTTCTTTGATGCACTTAAGCGACTCGAGGAAGGGAAGCCGAAGCACAAGAATTTGAAAGCTGCCGCAAAAGCAGGAAAGTTAAAGATAAATACATCAAACGTCGCGCTAGAAGCAGGGCGAAGCCGTACGTTGATTGCACTGGAGAATTGTCGTTATCCCAAGGTGCGCGAAGCCATAAAAATTATTCAGGGGGCCAAAAAATCCCCCCCAACCACATATACCCAACTCATAGAGAGCCTGCGGGCGAGCCTCGCACAGCTTAAAGCCGAAAAGAGAATACTCGAAATGAAGATTGGCGATCATGTCCTCTCCCGTCGCAGAGCCGAAATAGAGTCAAGGCGAGACGCCGCAGAAGCAGCACGCCTCCGCAAAAGGGTTGTCGAACTTGAAAAGATTGCGCAGCTCCCGCGTCGCGATACTTCACTACCGCGTCTGGTTTTGATTCGGGGCATGCCGGGCAGCGGTAAGACGACCTTGGCAATGGGGTTCAAGGTTGACGGTTATGTACACTTCGAAGCCGATCAGTACTTTTTGGCCGACAATGAATATAGATTTGAAGCGAGAAAACTGCCAGCCGCTCACGCGTGGTGTCTAGAGCAAACCCGAGTTGCCCTGGAGGCAGGTGAGTTTGTATGTGTTTCTAATGTTTTCGGCACCGTAGAAGACATTAAACCCTACACTCAACTCAGCATGGAATTTCAGATTGTTGAATCAACTTACCCAGGTAAATCGGTACATAACATTCCTCTCTCCGCTATTCACGCAATGGAGAAATCATGGATACCTACAGATAGACTTGTTGAAATATTAGAGGGCACGTCACGTAAGAAGGCAACCGTTACACCGATCAGAACACCACACGTAAAGTCTACTTAACGATAAAAGGGACCAAACCACTTGCCATGGCCCACTTCAGTAGCGCCCGTGATACGAACTCGGGCCCGTTATCAGACCGAAGGACTTTCGGTGCGCCTCGCATGCTTATGGCTTGTGCCAGCACTTCGATCACTCTATGCGAGCGGATCGAACCGGCCACATCAATTGCCAGGCATTACCGCGTGTAGGCTCAGTAGGTCAGTAGCACGATGGGGTGTCGTATGCCGCTGGCGATCAGCCTGGCGTCGTCGTTGCTCATACCTGGCAAGCCCCGATGGGCGATCAGGGCGAGGTGTTGCTTGTGCTCTCTGGTTTAAATCCCAAGTGAGATGGCCGGCGTTATTGCGCAACCAGGTATTTATCCAGCTTCATCGAGACTTGGGGACTTGGCCTGTTTTTATCCAGGCGGCTCCCCCATCGCTTCGCTTGTTTTATCTGTCCCAAACCGAACGGTTTTAGACACCCCTATTCAACCCGTTCAGATATAGGCAATGGCTTATTGCGGACGGGTTTTCTATTTGACCAGCCATTACGAACAAGGAGGGTGAGCCATGTCTCGCGTTTTTGCCTATTGTCGGGTTTCCACGTCCGACCAAGTGATGACGAATCAGCGCCAGGAGATTGAGGCGGCGGGGTTCCGGATTGAGCGCCATCGCGTGATCGAGGAGTGCGTGAGCGGTTCGGTGCTGGCTGGTAAGCGGCCGGGCTTCATGCGTATGGTGGACCGCCTGGAGCCGGGTGACGTACTGGTGGTAACGAAGCTGGATAGACTGGGGCGCAATGCCATGGATGTGCGGGGGACGGTGGAGCGGCTGGCAGACAGCCAGGTGCGGGTGCATTGCCTGGCCTTGGGTGGGGTCGATCTGACCAGCCCGGCGGGGAAGATGACGATGCAGGTGATTGCGGCGGTGGCGGAGTTTGAGCGTGATCTGCTGATCGAGCGGACGAAGGCGGGCATCAGCCGGGCGCGGTCGCAAGGCAAGCGCTTCGGCCGGCCGCTGAGCTTGAGCCAGGACCAGCGGGCGCAGGCACTGGGGCGGCTGGCCAGCGGGGCGACGGTCTCCCAGGTGGCGAGGGAGTTGGCGACCAGCCGGCAGACCATCATGCGGGTGCGCAATGCACTGACCTCATGACGGTAGCCGGTGGGTGGGGGTGTTGCGAACGCCGAGCAGGGCAGCATCAAGCCCTGCCGCTCCCCAGTTTGGAACAAAAGCTGGCCGATTTTCGGTCTGCTTAAATCATAATCAAAGGAGCTTTGAAAGAATCTTTTCGATCACCCCACGAGCCACTTTTAGATCATAAATCTCCGCTCCTGACTCAGCAGTTAAGAGCACGCTTAGATAATTCCTAAAGCTTGATTTTTTAGCATCATCCGTCAGGGAATCATCCAGCTCTATGTCACGCAGCCCGGGTGGCAAATTCTCATGATCATCCATCCAACTATTGCAAACTTCAATCAACCATGCAATATCAGGACGTGCTGATAAATCGACAGCGATCGCCTTAAGAAACTCCCGTAGCTCGGAGTCCTTAATGAAAATCACCCCGTCGCCGTATCTAATAGCACTCGTCGTCACTTTTAGTTACCTCCGACATACACAATACGTACTTTTGCATTGCCAAGAGCATTCTGCATAGCCTTCAGTACATCGCCAGACAATCCCATTGTATCAATAACATGCGTATTGACCGCAGTGTTCTGCTGAACGTGTTTCTGAATGCTATTAACTGCTCTCATTTGCTGATCAATGGTTAGTGGCTTTTGATTTTTATTTAGGAAAGGTCCTTTTAGTGAAACATTTCCCCAGCCGTTAGGATCGATAACATCTACGCCCTCAATATTTGACGGTAAGAACCTCTTTCCATAGGCGCTCTCCGCACGTGAGATAGCCATAGTCTCAATCATGCTGAACTTACCTTGCTCGTGATTCCACCCCAGTGCTCTATATCGCAAAGCCTCTGCCATGCGTTGTAACGCTGCTTGCCGTTCAAGATTAGTCGCGTTTGCGAGGTTCCCAACAGCGCCGTCTGAAACAGCTACCGGATGGTAATTCTCCAACATGAAATTATCTGGCAGCATAGCATCATCAACCACGGTGCTGACAGGTGTTCTTGGCGCAAAAGAAAAGCGCGGTTTAGGTGTTACCGCAGCAGCCCCAGCAAGGTCCAAGATACCAAGCCCTGTCCGCAACAAACCATCCGATAGTACATCGGTATCTCCACCTGCGGCGTACTGCGCAAAGCGCTGGCCGCCTGTGTAAAGGACGTTGGGTGCATTAAAAATGCTGGTAGCAAGGTCATTTGCTACTGCGAGTGGGCTTGCCATGATACCAAGCGCCGTATGTCCAAGTCTGGTGAAGCCGCCATTGCTACTATCCAGTGCCTCGGCAAATGCGCTACGTGCGGCATCCCCCGCTAGGCTCCTAAATGGGGGGTAAAGCGCCTCTACCTCAGGCAGTACTTTTGATTCCACATGGGCGTTTTTCGAAACACGTGCCTCGTTCGCGCTCATTTGCAAGCTGATCAAGAAAGCCTTCTTCGTATCCCGAGGCTTGAAGCCCTCCACGAACATGCTGATGGGCCGGTGTCTGTCCATCTCGCGTTCGTCAGAGGTGCTGTCAACGCGGACGCCGTTGCCAATGGGCTCATGCGTCCTCGCACTGGTCTTGTAGTTCACGCCACGACCGCTGCCAACAACCGCTAGGCTGCCAGCCATCGGTGCGCTCGGTGCTATAGCCGTGCCACTGTCTGCGAACCAGGCATTCCATTGCGCTTCTCTGCCGGACAGGTAGCTGGCATAGAAGCCCATCCCTGCCTGATAGGCCTGGAATTGCTCAAGCGCCGCATACTGCTCCGCAGTCGCCGCATTCAACGGTCCTGCGCCGTTCTCCAGTGCGTACTGCTGTGCTGCGGTCGGCCCAGACTGCATATTCGCGGCAATGCTATTGCCCAGCGCATCGCCAAACGCATTCGCCGCCACCGCCGCAAAGTCCACCTTACCCTTGCCCTGTACCGCTACGTGAACCAAGTTGGCCGACAAGGAGCCGGCGAAGTTCACGTCAAACCCGCGACCTGCTGCCACCATGCTAGCTGCCCAATCGCTCTTGCCAATGGCACCGACCACAGGCGCAGCAATACCCGCTGCGGCAACGTTACGCCAGCTGAAACTACCCGCACCGACCGCAGACAGCAGCCCTTGGCTGAGGGCGCTGTTCGTCGCCGCCGCGATTGCCTGATAGGCCCAACTACTGGCATCGGCACCCATAAAGCTTGCCATATCGCCACCGAAACCGAGCTCACCGACACCTGCCGTCACGCCCGCCATCAGGCCGCTCTTGGCCACCGCCTTGAAATCAAACTCGTCAATGACCCCGATTGCCAAGCCGACCGCCTGGCTTGCCACGCTACCCGCAACTGCCGCTGTGGCCGCAGTTGCTGCGGCGGCCCAGGCAGGGCTGGACGAAAACAGGGTAGAAAAAAACTTCGCAGTAGCGCCCTTGGTCAGCACGGTGACGACGACAGCTACCACCAGCATGATGATCATGCCTGCACCACCGCAGGCCGCTTTGGCGGGTGGGGGT
>NZ_JBAMDD010000029.1:0-6478 GCF_036961565.1 Chitinimonas sp. JJ19 | reverse complement strand
GTGACGATCGAAATTTGCTATATAAGTTTAGTGAACGCGCGAATAGCATGGGCCACTTGAAAATCACAAGCCTCACCCACAACTTATGCAGTAGATAGGTTGCATCTGCGCAGCCCACCCGAACATACCGCCAGGAAAACGTATGCCTACCATCACCATGTACAGCACGGGCGTCTGCCCCTATTGCATACGTGCCGAGCAGCTACTCAAGAGCAAGGGCGTTGCCATAGACGAGAAAGTGCGCGTGGATCTGGATCCCGCCCGCCGCGACGAAATGATGTCACGCACCGGCCGCCGCACCGTGCCACAGATCTATATCGACGACTTTCACGTAGGGGGCTACGACGACCTGGCCGCACTGGATCACGCCGGCAAGCTCGATACCCTGCTTGGTCGCTAAACATGGCATATGCTGTCTGAATCTGCGATGATTCGCCCGCCATTTCTTATCAACAGTTCAATCGTTTTCAGCAGGAGTCGCCATGAGCGATCAGCAAGCACAACCCGTTTTCTCCATCGAAAAACTCTTCGTCAAAGACCTGTCGCTGGAAGTCCCCCACGCACCGCAGATCTACCTCGAAGCCAATCAGCCTGAAATCGAGATGCAGCTGCATACCGAGAGCAAGGCTATCGACGAAGGCTATTACGAGAACATGCTTACCGTCACCGTGACGGCTCGCGTGGGCGAGAAAACCGTGTTCCTGGCCGAAGTGGCCCAGGGCGGTATCTTCCAGGTGCGCAACATCCCCAATGAAGATCTCGAGCCCATCCTCGGCATCGCCTGCCCCAACATTCTCTTCCCCTATGTGCGCGAAGTGGTGTCTGACCTGATCAACCGTGCCGGCTTCCCGCCCGTCATCCTGGCACCCATCAACTTCGAACAGCTGTATAGCCAGCGTCAAGCTCAGGCAGCCAGCCAAGATGCGCCCGCAACTGTTCAGTAAGTATCTGGCAGCCAGCCTTGCTGGCCTAGCCGCCCTCTCCGCCACCGCGCTGGAGTTCCGCTCGGTGGCGGAACACGGCGCGGTTTTTTATGATGCACCCTCCCTCCAGGCCAAAAAGCTGTTCGTCGCCAGCAAAGGCTTGCCGGTGGAGGTGCTGGTCGATAACAAGGACTGGCTACGGGTGCGTGATCAGTCGGGTACGCTGGCCTGGGTGGCCAAAGCCACGCTCAACGCCAAGCGCAATGTCGTCATCGCGGTTAACCGGGCCGAGGTACATGGCGCCGCCGACCTCAAGTCCCCGCTGCTGTTCGTCGCCGACAAGAACGTCATATTCGAACTGCTCGAGACCGGCAAGACTGGCTGGGTCAAGGTCAGGCATCGCGACGGCGCGCAAGGCTATATCCGCATAGAAGAGGTCTGGGGCCTATGAAAATCACCGTATTGGGCGCTGGTGCCTGGGGTACCGCGCTGGCCATGAGCTTTGCCGAGCGCCATCAGGTCACACTATGGGCCCGCAATGCCGAGCAAATCACCCAGATGCAGCAAGCCGGCGAGAACAGCCGCTACCTGCCTGGCCAACGCTTCCCTGCAGGCCTGGCCCTGGAGTCAGACCTGCCGCGTGTGCTGGCAGGCACCGAGCTGGTCTTGATCGTAACTCCGACCGCCGGCCTACGGCCGTCACTGCGCGCCCTCACCGCACTGGGCAACCAGGCGCCCGTACTATGGGCCTGCAAAGGCCTGGAAGCCGACACCCAGCAACCGGCCCATGAAGTAGCCGATGCCGAACTGCCGCCCTCGGTGCCGCGCGGCATCCTCACCGGCCCGAGCTTCGCCCAGGAAGTGGCCGCCGGTCTGCCCGCCGCGCTGACCCTGGCGTCGGAGGATGAGACCTTCGCCGGCAGCATGGCCGCCACACTCAATTCCAGCAAACTGCGCATTTATTCCAGCACCGATATCATCGGTGCTGAGATAGGCGGCGCGGTCAAGAACATCATGGCCATAGCAGCCGGGGTCAGCGACGGACTGAAACTGGGTCACAACGCCCGGGCAGCCTTGCTGACTCGCGGCCTGGCCGAAATCACCCGCTTTGGCGTGGCATTGGGCGCCCGCCCAGAAACCTTTACCGGCCTGTCTGGCCTGGGCGACTTGATACTCACCTGTACCGGCGATCTGTCACGCAATCGCAAGGTGGGGCTATTGCTGGCCGAAGGCAAACCACTGGCCGAGATCATCCAGAACCTGGGGCATGTGGCCGAAGGCGTCAATACCGCCCAGGCGGTGCAGCAGCAAGCCTTGCGTCAGCAGGTCGAGATGCCGATTACCGCAGCCGTCTGCCGCATGCTGTTCGACGGCCTGCCCGCCGCAGAAGCCATAGCCGGCCTGATGGGCCGTGGCGTTAAAAAAGAAGCTGCCTGAGCACAGCCCCGCCGCGTCAGCCAAGCAGCATCCCGCGCCCCAGCAAGCGTACAACAGAAGCGGGAAGGCCGACGCGGCAGGCTTCCGCCGTACATCCAAGCTCAGAAAGCCCACTAGGCCATGCCATCTCGCCCGCTTCAAACTTACCGTGGTGCATGCCACTGTGGCGCAGTCCAATTCGAAATCGAGACAGACTTCCCTGAGCTGACGATGTGCGACTGCTCCATTTGCAAGAAGAAGAACGCACTCATGGTCAAGGTGCACGAGAGCAGCTTCAAACTCCTGGCAGGCAACGACTCGCTCACCGAGTACCAGTTTCACACCAAGACAGCACGACACTTCTTCTGCAAGGTCTGCGGTATCTATCCCTTCCATCGCAAGCGCGTCACACCTGACCATCTTGGCATCAACGTACATTGCCTTGAGGGTTTCAACCCTGACGGCATCCCGGTGCGCCAGGCCGTCGGCGCCACCATGTCATAAGCAGACCAGGCATCCTGAGGCATCCCTCCCCAAGCCGGCGCCCCCTACCTGTGAGCAAGATGCTGGTGCAGCCGCTGATGGCCCTCAAGGGATACTTTATAAGGCCGCCAGGAATCGCCGCTGCGCACCCACGAATTCGCTTTCGTGCGAAATAAAGGGCGCGTGTCCGGCCCCCGGATGCAGCACCAGTTCCCCCTGCGTTGCCTGTGCCAACCAACGGCCAGCCTCAGGCGGCGTCATACGGTCGCGCTCACCAAACTGCAGCAGAACCGGGCACTGCACCTCGGCCATGCGCGGACGCAAGTCGGCCTGCTGCAATATGCCCAAGCCGGCCATCAACGCCGCCTGCTGCGGTGCCGGCCGCGCCGCCAGGCTGGCTTGCAGGGCCCGCAGCACACTGCGGCCATCCTGGCTGCCCATCACCTGCAGCGCCAGGAACATATCCAGGGTAGCCGCATAGTCCCGCGCCAAGCTGTCGGCAAACGCCGTCAATGTCTCGGCGGGTGTCGCGCTGGGCCAGTCCGGCCGCTGCATGAAACAGGGGGAGGACGCGCACAGCGTCAACGAGCGCACCTTGTGGGGCGAGCGCAGCGCCCATTCCGTTCCCACGGCGCCCCCCAGCGACCAGCCCAGCACATGCACCGGCAAAGGGAAGGCCTCATCCAGCGCCGATGCCAGGGAGGGCAGGTCGTAGGGATGCACCATATCGCTGGCGCCACAGCCAGGCAGATCGACGATATGCACACAGAAATCCGCCGCCAGTTGCTCGGCAGTTCGTTGCCACACCGCACCATGTATGCCCCAGCCGTGTATCAGAACCAGATCTGCCCCCTGGCCCAGGGTTTCCATATACAAAGACATGCCTAATTACCGTCCAGTTCTAGCAAGGCGTCCAGCAGGGCCGCCACATCCGTCGTCTCATGCGCTGCAGACAGCGTCACCCTTAGCCGGGCGGTTGCCACCGTAGGCGGGCGTATCGCCGCCACCCAGATACCCCGCTCCCACAGCTGCTGCGATAGCCGCAAGGCCTTCTCGCTGTTCGACACCACAATGGGCTGTATGGCGCTCTCCGACGGCAGCAGGGCATAGCGGCTGGCGTGCAGACCCTCGCGCAATTGGGCGATATGCGCTTGCAGGCGCTCACGCCGCCACCCTTCAGCCGCCATGACCGACAGCGAGGCACACGCGGCCTGTGCAATGGCTGCCGGTGCAGCCGTCGTGTAGATAGCTGTATGTGCCTTGTTGATCAGCCACTCGATGACCGCCGTCTCAGCTGCCACCAGAGCCCCGGCCGCGCCAGCCGCCTTGCCCAAGGTGGCCAGATAGATCAGCCGTGGGGAGCGCAGCTCCCAGTGGGCAACACTGCCACGCCCGTCACCCAGCACGCCAAAGCCATGGGCGTCATCCACATACAGCCAGGCGTCGTAGCGCTCGGCCAGCGCTAGCAGGGCGGGCAAGGGTGCCATATCGCCATCCATGCTGTAGACCGCATCTACGGCGATCAGCTTGCGTCGCGCCGTGCTTGCCGCCAGCAAGTTCTCCAATGCCACCAGGTCATTGTGGGCAAAACGGCGAAAATCCGCCCTGCTCAATACACAGGCGTCGTTGAGCGAAGCGTGGTTGAGCTTGTCTGCAAACACCGCATCACCCCGCCCCATCAGCGCCGTGATCACCCCCAGGTTGGCCATATAGCCTGTGGCAAACCCGAGTGCCGCCGGCATGCCCAGCCAGGCCGCAAACTGCTGCTCCAACTGCTCATGCGGCAGTTGGTGGCCGCAAACCAGGTGCGATGCGCCGCTCCCTACGCCATAGGCCTCCACCCCCGCCAGCACAGCCGCCCGCAAGCGCACATCATTGGCAAGGCCCAGATAGTCGTTGCCACAGAAATTGAGCAGCTGCTTGCCATCCACCTCCAGGCGAACTGCCTGCGGCGAACTCACTACACGGCGACGGCGGCGCAGATGGCCAGCGTCCAACGCAAGCAACCCCGCCTCCAGCTCCTCCAACATAGGGAATCGATCAGTCATGGCTGGCATTTTATACCGCCGTTGCCACACACCACGGCAGCTCTGTTATCTTTCTGCCTCAGCAAAAAGACTAGCCCATACTCAGGAGGCACCCATGTCCGACCCAAACATCAATCCCTACGCCAGCCAGACCGTCAACCTGGAGGACGACCCCCGCGCCGGCGAGCTCGCCAGTCGCTGGACGCGCCTATGGGCTGCACTGATTGATGCGCTGATCAATATGGCCTATGCCATCCCCCTGGCCTTTGCCTTTGGCACCATGCAGCTGGCCATGAAGGGGCAGACACCCTCGTTCGGCACCACCTTGTTGCTGGCATGCCTGGGCTTTCTGTGTTTTGTCGCCATCCATGGCTACCTGCTGAAAACCAAAGGCCAGACAGTAGGCAAGAGTCTGCTAGGCATACGCATCGTCAGCACCAGCGACCAGCCTGTGCCACTGGCCCAGCTGCTGCTGCGCCGCTATCTGCCCATCTCGGTTGTGGCCATCATTCCGGTGGTGGGCGGCATACTCACGGTCATCGACGTGCTGTTCATCTTCCGCGATGACAAGCGCTGCATACACGACCTAATTGCCGACACCAAGGTTGTCAACGCCGCCTAAACCAAGACATAGAGCACCCGCATGCAAGCCATACGCACAGCCCTACCTGATGTCGTCATCCTGGAGCCCAAGGTCTTCGGCGACGAACGCGGTTTCTTCTATGAGAGCTTCAACGCCCGGCTGTTCCGCGAGCTGACCGGCAGCGATGTCGAGTTCGTGCAGGACAATCACTCGAAATCAGTCCGCGGTGTGCTGCGCGGTCTGCATTACCAGTTGCAGCAAGCCCAGGGCAAACTGGTTCGGGTTGCGTCTGGCGAAGTCCTGGATGTCGCCGTGGACATACGCAAGTCCTCCCCGACCTTCGGCCAGTGGGTGGGCGTGCGCCTGTCGGCCGAGAACAAGCGCCAGCTCTGGGTGCCTGCAGGCTTTGCCCACGGCTTTGTGGTGTTGAGCGAGACCGCCGAGTTTCTCTACAAAACCACCGACTACTACGCCCCCGCGCATGAGCGCTGCATCGCCTGGAACGACCCGGCGCTGGCCATAGACTGGGAGTTCGACGGCGAACCGCAATTGTCCGGCAAGGACCAGCAGGGCAAACCCCTGGCCGAGGCCGACCTGTTCGACTAGGCATCATCCAGCACGACAAGCCCAGCCCGCGCCGAGGCGAGCTGGGCACCACGAGGGGGCGCCCTCCTCACTATCCCCGCCTGACACCGCTATGGCCAAGCGCACAGCCCATGCCGCAGACCCTGTCAGCGCCTGGGATAAACTTGAATCACTGAGAGCCTGTTCAAAGTCTTTTCACCGCGCGCCGGCCCGCTGGGCTGATCTGGAAAATGGCTAGTCACAAGGCGTGGTGCGCAGGCAATAACAAGTTATTGCCAAGCGCCACAACGCAGTGAATGGTCGTTTTCCAGATCAGCCCTACGGGTTCGTAACCTTGCCGGCGAATGGCGGCGTTGCAAGCCGCTGACGGTACCCGTACCGCTGCGCGGCTTGCGCCTTGCCCTTCATCCGGCAAGGTTGCGAGCGACGCGGCGAAAAGACTTTGAACAGGCTCTAAGAAG
>NZ_JBAMDD010000028.1:0-8811 GCF_036961565.1 Chitinimonas sp. JJ19 | reverse complement strand
ATAGTTGTTCCCGTCGCCATCCGCCGTACCGATACCCTCTCAAACCCAGGCAGCATGCGGCGTCTGGCGCTGTTGACCGGCTGAACAGGAACACAGGTGGGCAATTTTTCTCCAGGCACGGTTTCGGCTTACGCCAAGCGGCGCTCAGGCGCAGTGTCGCCCAGACACACGGGCCTGGCTAGCCTTACAAGGCGTGGCCGTCGCGTGCCCTGCGTGCGCTCAGTCGGGCTCGCCGTCGGCTGGGTCGTCGTCTTCCTGCTCTGCCGCCAGGGCAGCCAGCAAGGCGGCTTCCGGGGGGCGTGTCGCTGTGGCACGCAGTCCCGGTACGGGTGCGCTGGCGGTCTCGGTCGGCCGGGTCAGCTTGGCGGGATGGGTGGCGTCATGAATGGCACGCAGGTGGTCGATGCTGACGTGGGTGTAGATCTCGGTGGTGGAGAGCTGTGCATGGCCCAGCAGGGCCTGCAGGATACGTACATCTGCGCCCGCTTCCAGCATGTGGGTGGCCATGGCGTGGCGCAACAGGTGGCTGCTGCCTGGCTTGTTGATGCCGGCATAGGCCATATGCCGCTTGACCTTGAGCGAGACGTAGGCGGGGCTGAGGGGTTCACCATAGTCGCTCAGGAAGAGCGCGGTCTGTTCGGTGACGATGAGCTGCGGCCGTGATTCCAGCAGGTAGCGGTCCAGCCAGGCCAGGGCTCGCTCTCCCAGGGGGACCACCCGGTCTCGCCGGCCCTTGCCCTCGCGCACAAACACCAGGCGGCGATGCAGGTCTACATCGTAGCAAGCCAGGTGGGCGGCCTCCATCCGTCTCAGGCCGGTGCTGTACAGCATTTCCAGCAAGGCGCGGTCTCGCAGGCCATGGACTGTACCTGGGTCGGCCTTGGCCAGGATCGCTTCCACTTCCTGGATCGAGAGGATGGCACGGGGCAGTTTCTTGGAGGGCTTGGGCAGGTCGATCTCGCTGGCCGGGTTGAACAGCAGGTAGTTCTCCCGTACCAGCCATTTGAACCAGACCTTGAGCGGGGCCAGGCATCCAACCTGGCTGGCGTGGGTCAGCGGCTGGCCGTCGGCCTTGCGGTAGTAGAACAGGTGCCGCTGGTAGCGTTCCAGTACCGGCTTGGTGACGTCGGCGGGTTGCTGCAGGCCTCGCTCGTCGCACCAGGCAATAAAGCGGCGCAAGCTGCCTCGGCGGGACTTGAGGGTATGTTCCGAGTAGCCACGGACGCGCAGATGCTCGAAGTGCGCCTGCATATAGGCCACCATGGGGTGATGGGCCAGGGGGTCTGCCTCTTGCCGGCGTGGCAGGAGGGGCTTGCTGGTGGCGGGTTTGCGGCTGCGCTTGAGGGTTTGGCCTTTGCGTGGCATGTCAGTGCCCTTGGGCGGCTAAGGCAAGGGCGGCAGCTGTCGGTTGGGGTACGACCGGCCAAGCTACGACGGCGGTGGCGTGGTGCGCCCCTGCCCCGTGCTCGGTTTCTGCGGTGCGGGGTTCGGCGGTCGCTGCGGTTTCCCCCGTGCCATCAGCCTGGGCGGCGGTGGCGGTCGGTGGCGAAGCCGGTGCGGGGTGGCCGTCTTCGGGGTGCGATGCGACCGCGAGGTGGGGGTGGATACCCCGCGAACGGTCTGTCGTAGCGGTCAGTTCGGCTTCCAGGGCGGCGACGTCGATCAAGCCGGCCAAGCGGGGGCCTTGGGCGTCCAGTTCACCATCGAACAGCAGTTCATACTCGAAGCGCTGGCCTCGTCCGCCCCGGTGTACCAGCAGGTATTCCAGTTCGGCCAGCCTATCCAGGTGCAGCCGGCATTGCGTGTCGGATAGCCCGCTGGCCCGTCTGACCTCGGCGCGGCTAAAACGGATATCGGCCAGCGCACGGCGGGTGTCGGCGGCCCGTTCACGTACCCAGGTCTGTATCTGGGCCAGTAGCTTGCGGGTCTGTGGTGGCAGGTCGTCCAGTGAGCGCCCCAGGATGTCATGGGCGAGTGCATTGGCCATGTGCAGGTCGGCTAGCGTGACCTCGATGTAGTCGATCTGCCGGTCTGCCAGGTTGAGTGTCTTGATGGGCCGTTGTGCTTGGTGCAGGAAGGCAATCGCATCAATGAGCGAGAGGTATTTGTCATGATCACGGCGGGTGCGGGTGCGGTCATCCAGGAAGGTCAGCCGGTCGGCGTAGGGATTGAGTACCGCCAGCGGGCGTAGCAGTCGTTGGGCGTTGCCATGGCGGGCAATGATGGCTTGCTTTTCATGCCGGGCCAGCAGGCCGTCCAGGGTACGGCGCTGGCGCTGGCGCGCATGGATGGCACGGGTCTGTTCCCGGCCTTCGTCAACGCTCAGTACCAAGCAGCGATTCAGCAGTTCTTCGTCCACATCAATGGCGGTCGTGGTCATGAAGAGGCTCATGGGGCCTTCCACCCGATACTGCTGGGTCACCAGGTTGCCATTGGGGTCGGTGCCGGTGCTGGCGATGGTCAGCTCGCCTTCCGACTGCAGCAGCTTGAGCGCATAACTGGCCCGGTGGGCGCCTTCTTCTTCGGCGATGGCCAGGATGCGATGCTTGAGATTGGTCTCGCCCATGTAAAACAAACTCTGCCCGGTCATGGCGGAGAAGCGTACCGTCTCTTCCGGCGGCATAAAGGCCAGCACGGCATCCATCAGGCTGGATTTGCCCGCCGCACTGGAGGATTGCACCACCACGGCCAGGGGGCGTTCCAGCAGTCGGCTGGTGGCGGCCAGGTAGCCCACCAGCTTGTTGCTGGCTTCGCCGACCACGCCACAGGCGTCGAAGTCGGCCAGGATGCGGTCCAGCAAGTCGGGGGCCTGCAGCAGTGCCTGGGCTGCCTGGCGGTCAGGCTCGCTCATGTCGGGCTGGCTGGGGGCTTGCGGTGTCAGGGCTTGCTGGATGGCGTCGTCCTGTACTTGCTCCAGTTTGAGCAGGACCCGCCCCAGCTCGGCTTTAAGGCTGTCCAGTGGGGCGCGCAGTTCGGCAGCAGCCTGCTGCAGGAAGAGGCTGCGGGCGCGGGCGGTATACAGGTCCAGGTTGTCTACATGGAAGTCCTCGCCTTCACTCACCATCAGATTGACCTTGAGCACGCCCACGGCGAGGTTGCGTGGTAGTCCTCGCACCCGCCAGCGGCGGCTGTCGAAACGCATCACCACTTCGCGCTCGCTGACCTCGGCCGCCAGGTCGCACTGGGGTGCAGGTGGCGTAGGGCTGGCCGGCAATACCGGTGGGGCGGCCGGTGCGGACGCTGTTGCGTCCGGGCGGCTGTCGGCGGCTAAAGGGGGCGGTGGTATGCGTGCCGCAGGGGGCACAGCAGGTGGTACGGCCAAGACCGAAGGGGCCGGGTGGGCATCTCGCTGGGTTGGCCGGTTCGGCGGCGATGCGGTGCCCAGCCATTCGGCTTTTCTGATGAGGAGGCCTAACGCTTTCTGCGGCGGGCTCATCTTGAGCGCGTAGGCATTGGCATCCAGGCCATGCGGGAAGCGTAGCCGCCAGCAGTCCAGCCCCTCGGCCTGCAACTGGCCGGCCAGTGCCACGGCAGCCCGGTCGCCGGCCTCATCACGGTCATAGGCAATCAGTACCCGCTGGATGCCATGGCGCTGGAAGGCAAGCAGGTGGTCGGGGGTGAAGCCGTTCACGCCGTAGCTGGCGGTGACGTTGCGATAGCCATGTACCCAGAAGGTCATGGCATCAATCAGCGCCTCGGTCAGGATGATTTCACCGCCGGCGGCGGCCAGGCCAGCTTCATTCCATACGCCAGCATGGCCCCCTGGCAGATACAGATGGGCCGGTGTGCCCTTGCGCAGGTCATCGCGTATCTTGCGGCCGTAGATCTCCTGTACCACCCCGTCCAGCCCGATGACCGGTACGACCAGGGAGCCGTTGAAGTGCTCATGGCCTGATTCGCGCAGCAAGCCGACCTGTTGCAAGCGCTCCCGTATCTGGGCACCGGCCTTGAGTTGCTTGGCCGGCAGGCGGTAGCCCAGGGTGCGGTTGGCGTAGCCCAACTGGAAGCGCTCGATCAGCTCGGCATGGTGCAGGCCGCGCTTCTCCAGGTAGGCCAGGGCCTCCGGGCTCTGCTTGAGGGTGGCGTGGTAGTACTCCAGCACCCGCCGCAACAAGGGCTGGCGCTCGGCTTCGCTCATCAGGGTGGCGTCGGGCACCCCGTCGGCGGCTAAAGCAACAGGCGCGGCGGCGACGGTCAAAGGAGTGGCGGCCGGGGTCAGGCCCAGCTCAGTACGGAGCTGGTCTGCCGCATGGCGGAAGCTGATGCGCTGGCGCTTCATCACCCAGTCTATCGGGCCACCTGCTGCGCCGCAGCCGAAGCAGTGGAACAGGTTCTTGCTGGGGGTGACGATCAGTGAGGGGGTGCTGTCTTGGTGGAAGGGGCAGCAGGCGGCGTAGTCCTTGCCCTGTTTCTGCAGGGTAATGCCGTCGGCTTCGATCAGGCGCAGCAGGGAGACCTCGGCCTTGAGTCGTTCCAGTTCTGCCTCGGTAATACGTGCCATGTCTGTTTCCCTCCAAACCCTGTCAATGGACATTGATTGCAGCTATGATATAGCCACTTATGTCCATTTTCAAAGAGCCATGTTTGAGGGGTACATACAATGCGAGCCATCTCCTTGCCTTTTCCGATACTCGACATGGTGGCCTTTGCCGAACGACTCAAGGCACTACGTGAAGCCCGCAAGCTGACGCAAGCCAGGCTCGCGGAACTGATCGGCGTGAACCCGCGTGCCTACAACCGATGGGAACGCGGTAATTTCGTGCCGCAACTGGATACGCTCATTAAGATTGCTGACGTGCTGAACGTCACGCTTGATGAATTGACGGGACGGGCCGAGGTGGCGCATGCGCCCACCGTGCATAACCCGAAGCTGTACGCCCTGCTCGAAGAAGTCGATGCCCTGCCGGATGCAGAACAGCAGGCGCTCATCATTCTGATGGACAGCTTGGTCAAACGCGCCAAGATCAACCGCGTGATGGCGACCTAGCAGCGCTTCCGCTACCGACAAGCCCCCTGAACCCCACGCAGCAGCCGGGGTTGAGGGGGCTTTTATCGTCTAATAAACATAATCAACCTGCCGGCAACACCGGGTCATGGCCTGGCGGCACCGGGTAATGCAAGCGGGACGGGACACCCGGCTGGCGTAACTTGGCTACCACCGCGTCAGGTGAACCTTCCACTGCCAGCATCAGATTGATGAACTTGCCATAGCTCTGCCGGGCGTAGTGCAGCATTTGCGCATAGCCAATGTCTACCGCCTGCTGGGCGGTCTCGATCCGGCTGGCTTGGGCTTGTGCCCAGGCCAGCGCGGGATAGGCGCCAGCGGCGTAGCGGCCCGGCTCCAGCAAGACTTCCCAGGGGATGCGACGGTCCTTGTTGTGCAGCTCAATCTCCCAGCGCACCCAGGGGCTGGCGGGATCGCCGAGCTGCTTGCCCTTTTCATATACACGCAGGTATTTACCGTGCTCACGCCGGCCGACGTAGAAGGTGCGCCCGCGCCCATCCGGCTGGTGCCAGTTGCCATTGACGCTGCAAGACGGCTGATTGCCACCGCTGCCGAACTGGCCAGCGTAATACTGTTCGACGGCCCAATCCACCGAGTGCTGCCCTTCGTAGTCATCGACTGCGCCATCCCAGCGGGTGATGCGGCCACCCAGCTCGTCACGCAGCCAGCTCACCAGGTGCGGCCAGTCGGGCACCTGGGCGCAGGCTTCGCCAGGCAGGCTGAGCAAGGCCGTACCACGCTGACCACCGTGGGCGAACAAGGCGCGGCTGTCGCCCAGCCGGTACGAGTGCTGATAGCCATGCAGGCCGCCTGTACGGGTTGTGACCGGGGTGAAGGCGTCCCCCAGCACGGCGTGCAGTTCGGTGAACCAGGCAACCAGGCCGGGTGTGCCGATCTCGAACGGGAAGGTGCAGTTGAGGTAGTCGGTAATGGCGGCATCAGGCTGGCCGTCGGGCTTGGGCTGGGGTATCAGGACGAACTTGGCTCTGCCACTGCCGGTGGCGTAAAGCGCTAGGTTTTCGGAGGGAAGGCTTTCCGGGCTGTCGCTTGCCGTCGTTTGGGGTGGGGATGAACTTTCCCCCCGTATTACCCGACGGGGGGCCGGCGCGTCCGCGCCGCCTTCGGCACGGCGTGGGTACGCCGTGCCGGCGTTGGCTACGGTCGCGTCGGCTGTGACCAGGTTGCCTGGGGTGGATGCAAGATGGGACATACAAACTCCATGCGGTCATGGCAATGGAGTCGGGCGACGAAACGCAAGCAAGCCCACCCCATCGCCGTTAATCGGTCGATGAAGTCATGGTGGCAATGTTCGTCGTGTCAGTGGGTGCGCGAGTCGAGATGCGCCAGAGGTCTTGCTGTGCCTGCCCATCAATGGGGCCTAGGACTTGATTTGCCTCGGCGTTTTTAGCAGTAGGTGCGCTAAGTAAATGTGCGAATGCCTAGCCTATGACGGTGACCAATCTACCGGACAGCGAGCTGCGATTCAAGCCGGTACGCGCGCGGGGAGCGGCGCGATCTACCTGCCGGGCCTTGAACCTGCCAGGTTAACGCGCGCCCGGCGGGGCCGCCGCCCACTCGGCCATACCGCAGCAGTAGACCCATCGTGCTGGGCAGGCAACACACCCGCCGGAATACGCCGCAAAGCCTTACGCTACCTGGCTTGGCGGGCGGTTTATCGGGGTAGCGTTATAACGGTAACGCGGATGCGGAATAACGCTGGAAGCCAGCAGCGGCGCGGGTTTGCGGGGCACACGGTACGTTGCGTGATGTGTGATGGAAACACAGGGGCGCGGGTCTCCCGCAGCATCCTGCCAAAGCCTTGATCTAGCAGGGGTTTGGGCGGGCGGCGGGATTTTACGGCCAGGCCGTTCTAGGTGCGTTCGTAGAACAGGTATAGAACGCACCTAGAACAGACTGCGAACGGGGATAGGACGGGAAGCTGCACCCCGGCCGTCCCGGAGGCCTTAAGAATCGAGGTGGCGGGGTGGCTTGGTGGGTTGTTGTGAACGCCGAACAAGGCAGCGCGAAGGCGGGGATCAGCCGGGCGCGGTCGCAGGGCAAGCGCTTCGGCCGGCCGCTGAGCTTGAGCCAGGATCAGCGAGCGCAGGCACTGGGGCGGCTGGCCAGCGGGGCGACGGTCTCTCAGGTGGCGAGGGCGTTGGCGACCAACCGGCAGACCATCATGCGGGTGCGCAATGCACTGACCTCATGATGGTAGCCGGTGGGTGGGGCTGTTGTGAGCGCCGAACAGGGCTGCAGCAGGGTAGCAGCACTCCTTACTTAAAGAATAGAGCCATAGCGGCACTCAGCCCCAACAGAAAAGCCCCACCGGTCTGCAACAAGCCCAAGGCAAAAGTGGCGTTTGTAGGAAAGCTCCTATGCCGCCTCATCTGCCAAAGTACAAATTCAAAAATAACATACCACGCTATAGTGGCAAGTAAGAGATAGGCGACCATTGTTACTTGTCCCAATAATAGTCAAAGCCAAGGTAACCACCCGTACCGAATACGGCCGCAGCTGTAAACACCTCGAGGTTTCTCTGAACGGGGTGTTTGGCTGGATCAAATATTACTCCATTGGCTCCAATGTTTCTCGGTCGTATGTCATTGAATGGTGTGCCGAGTCTATAGGAGCCTTCCATCCAAGCAGACCAAAAATTGCCTGGCGTATAGGTTCCAGCATCTCTTGTTATAAGCTTGCCGTTTTTATAAAGATGACTGACTCCAAGCTCCCCTAGTTTACCAAGTCCTTCCGCCTGAGCATCCAAAGACCCACGCCCCCACCATTGGGCAATAGCCCCAGCTTTAGGATCAACCTCCTTGATCCAATAGCTCCCAATATTTTTAATTCTAACCCCACCCGGCAGGCTGCGCCATTCTGCTGCAGCCACTGAGCTGGTAGACCACAGTTTGTCTACAACAGAAGGGCCGGATGTGATTAGCTTAGATGCAACTTGCTCTATAGCATCTCTATGCAGACCCGTCGCGCCGCCATGATTATCATCAATGCCGTATTCCGTTGTAGCCCATTTGTAGGTTTTTTGGAAGAAATGAGCTGACATTTCCTTGTCAGAACCATTCTGCAAAACCCGCTGCATATCATACACTACACTTGTCGGGCCGCTAAGTAGACTCTTCTGGTCAAAATTAGTGTAAACATCGACTAATTCGTCCCAGCCGAATCTTTCCCCGTTAGCACCCCTAAATAAGTGAGGATGCTTTTCATAGGCAGAAGCAACTGCATTCAGTCCTCGATAGGAAATGTTTTCCATCCTTTGTTGACTTGCCTGCAGCTCATTAAACATTCCACCAACGACATTGCTGACTTTGCCGGCTAGGGTGAGGCCGCCACTCTTCAATAAACCTAGCGTAGCTCCACCTAAGTTGCTCAGATTTTCCCAGGGATTATCACTAGGCATGCCCAGCGCAAATTTTGCGCTGGCCTTTTTAGACGCAACTGCAGCAGCTCGCTGATTATACTTCTGAATTGCGGTCCGCTCACCCGACAGCATGCCGTCATGCCTGGCTTTGCTGGCACGGTACTGTGCCAGCTCTGCGTCGTTAAGTGCGCCCTCTCTGGGTAAGCTCTCGGCAAACATAGCGTTCCATTGCGCCTCTCTGCCGGCCAGGTAGCTGGCATAGAAACCCATCCCGGCCTGATTGGCCTGCGCTTGATGGTTCTCCATAAATTTTGCCGCAGCAGCCGCATTCAATGGTCCACCACCGTTCGCCAATGCGTATTGCTGCGCATCGGTTGGCCCAGACTGCATATTCGCCGCGATGCTATTGCCCAGCGCATCGCCAAAC
>NZ_JBAMDD010000027.1:0-10545 GCF_036961565.1 Chitinimonas sp. JJ19 | reverse complement strand
ACCGTCAGCGGCTTGCAACGCCGCCATTCGCCGGCAAGGCTGCGAACCCGTAGGGCTGATCTGGAAAACGGCCATTCACTGCGTTGTGGCGCTTGGCAATAACTTGTTATTGCCTGCGCACCACGCCTTGTGCTTGGCCATTTTCCAGACCAGCGACGAGGTGAAAAGACATGGAACAGGCTCTAAACAGCTCTGCTTGCGGCGTAGCTCGCGGCAAGCTTGGGATAGTCGAGCCTGCACGCAAGCAGTACCAGCAAAAAAGCGACAAATCACGCGATCACGCCATTTTTACAACACTGCTGTCGCCAGCATCCCTCAGATCGTTATTCATACCGGGTTTTATGACCGCAACAAATCCTTCAACGCGACGTAATACAGCCCCCTAATAATCCGCGCTCCTTCCCACTCCCCTCCCCCTGGAGCGCACCATGAGTCAGTTCGACGACAACGAGAACATTTCGATCAACCCCAGCCGGGCAGAGCACTTCAACCAACTGGTCGACCGTGTCGTCTCGCGTCGTGGAATACTGAAAAGCGGTCTGGGCCTGGGCGCCGTGGCTTTCCTGGGCGGCAATCTGGCCGCCTGCAGCAGCGATGGTGGTACCGAGCCCGTAGCGCCCGTGCCGCCACAAGCCCCCATGCTGAATTTCAAGCAGGTCAGCGTCGGCAGCGGTGACGCCATCGTGGTGCCCGAGGGCTATGTGGCCGAAACTTTCGTTCCCTGGGGTACGCCCCTGGTCAAGGGTGCGCCTGCCTGGAAACCGGATGGTTCCAACACGGGTGCAGACCAAGCCCTACAGATGGGTGACAACCACGATGGCATGCATTACTTCCCCATCAGTGGCACCAATAGCAGCGAAGGCCTGCTGGTGATGAACCATGAGTACATCAACCCGGAGTACTTCTTTGCCTATGAGCCTGGCCAGACCGATGTTTTCGGCACCTGGACATTGGACAAGGTACGCAAGGCCCAGCACGCCCATGGCGTCTCGGTAGTCCATATCAAGAAGGATGCGGCCGGCAAGTGGCAACTGGTAGTCGGCTCGGCCTACAACCGCCGCATACACGGCAACACCCCCATGCTGATGACCGGCACTGCGGCAGGACACGCCCTGCTCAAGACCAGCGCCGATCCGTTCGGCAGCTATGCCTTCGGCACCCTCAACAACTGCGGCAATGGCTATACCCCTTGGGGCAGCTATATCACCTGTGAAGAGAACTTCAACGGCTACTTTGGCACGACGGTGAGCGGTGCCAGCCAGACCGCGCTGATGAAGCGCTACGGTTTGTCCTCTGGCCGCTCGGGCTATCGCTGGGAGGATTTCGACAACCGCTTCGACTGGGCCAAGGAGCCGAACGAATCGAACCGCTTTGGCTGGATCGTTGAGATCGACCCTTTCGACCCGACCTCCACCCCCAAGAAGCGCACAGCCCTGGGGCGTTTCAAGCACGAAAACGCCGCCTATGCCATCGCCGCCGATGGCCGCGTAGTGGTTTACATGGGCGACGACCAGGCGGGCGAGTTCGTCTACAAGTTCGTCTCGGAGGGCAAGTACGATGCAGCCAACCCCACCGCCCCTGCCAACCGCAACCTGCTGGAGAGCGGCAAGCTCTATGTAGCCCGATTCAGCGATGGCGCCACCAAGGGTGATTCCATGGGTACGGGCGAGTGGCTGCTGCTGGACAAAGAAGCCAACCCCAGCCTGAAGACCGATGCCACCCTGCCTGACCAGGCCAGCGTGCTGATCAATGCCCGCCAAGCTGGCACCGTGGCCGGCGCCACCCCGATGGACAGGCCGGAATGGGTTTCGGTACATCCCACCACCAAGGAGGTTTACCTGACCCTGACCAATAATTCGGGCCGTAGCACCACCGATGACGCCAACCCCCGCACCAGCAATGTTTATGGCCAGATCATCCGTTGGCGTGAAACCGGGGGCGATGCCGCCGCCTTGACGTTCGAATGGGATCATTTCGTACTGGCCGGCAACCCCTCGGCCACACCGCTGAAATCGGCCGGCTCCAGCAACATCAACGCCGGCAACACCTTCAATAGCCCCGATGGACTGGCGTTTGACCATGATGGTAGGCTGTGGATACAAACCGACGGCAGCGCCGCCAATACGGGCAATTACGCCGGTCAGGGCAATAACCAGATGCTGGTCGCCGACCCCAAGACCCGTGAAATCCGCCGCTTCCTGGTCGGCCCCTCGGGCTGCGAGATCACCGGCATCACCTTCACGCCCGACATGAAGACGCTGTTCATCAATGTGCAGCACCCCGGCGAGCTGGGCAGCCACCCCAATCGGCCTACCATCCCCACGGGCACCTCGGCAGATGTCTACACCCTGCAGAACCCGCTGGTATTCAGCAAATGGCCAGATGCAAATGGCGGGCGTCCGCGTTCCGCCACCGTCATCATTACCAAGGCCGATGGCGGGAAAATCGGCAGCTAGTCGGGCAACACGCAACACTACCGTAGGGCCGGCACACGTCGGCCCTATTTTTTTGCCGCTGGGCGTATCATCCTGCCGTTTTCACTCTCGTATACAAAGAAGGCAATACCATGACCGATACCCTGATCATTGACGACATCAAGACCGGCGACGGCGCTGAAGCCAAGGCAGGCCAGGAAGTCACCGTGCATTACACAGGCTGGCTGACCGATGGCACCAAGTTCGATTCCAGCAAGGATCGCGGCATTCCCTTTTCCTTCCCACTGGGTGCAGGCCATGTCATCAAGGGCTGGGATCAAGGCGTGCAAGGCATGAAGATAGGCGGCGTGCGCAAGCTGACCATTCCACCGGCCATGGGCTATGGTGCGCGCGGCGCAGGTGGCGTGATTCCCCCCAACGCCGTACTGGTGTTCGAGGTGGAGCTGCTGGGCCTGGAGTAAGCGCCGTCTAGCGGCAGCGTAGTTCACTACGCATCGTCAAGGCGGCCTGGTGTCGCCTTGACCAGTTCGAATCAATCACCGCCCACAATAACGAGGAGACACCTTATGGCGGAATTGCTCGACGATGCACCTCCCGTGGTGCTGCATACCCGTGTGCGCGATCTACCCTGGCACACGCCCTTCAAATGGCTCAAGTTGGCACTGGGCGATATCCGCGCCACACCAACCGGCCTGCTGTTCTACGGCAGCGCCTTTGTCGCCATGGGCTGGGCCATACGCGGACTATTTGGCTACGCGCCGGAACACACCATGACCCTGGTCACGGCCTTTCTCCTGGCCGGCCCCTTTATCTGTCTGGGCCTGTACGAGATCAGCCGCCGACATGAGACGGTCGACAAGGTAAAGCTGTTGCCCACATTGACTGCCTTGCGCATCAATGCCTCGGGCATCAGCCTGTTTGCCATCATCCTGGCCCTGCTGGTGGCCGGCTGGATGCGCGTCTCGGTGGTGGTGTTCGCCCTGTTCTTTACCGACGATATCCCGTCCGTCGCGGTGATGCTGACCCCCAAGTTCCTGCTGCAGCCAGACAATATGACCTTCATGATCATCTGGCTGGGCTCGGGCGCCCTGTTTGCCCTGCTGACCTTCGCCCTGTCGGTTGTATCCATTCCCATCATGCTGGACCGCGATGCCGATACCTTCAATGCCCTGTTTGCCAGCGTACGGGTATGCCTGGCCAATCCGGTCTGCATGCTGACCTGGGGCGCCATCATCGTGCTGATCGTGCTGGCAGGCTTTGCTTTGTGGGGGGTGGGCGTGGCGCTGGCGGTGCCGCTGGTAGGCCATGCAACCTGGCATGCCTATCGCGCCCTGATCGAATAAGCGCCAACCTGCTCAACGACAGATGGGCCGCCCAGATGGCGATGCGTTAGCATTGCCGTCTCCACAGCCCACCGCAAGTCACCGCCATGAATATCGTCTTCCTTGATCGTGCCAGCCTACCCGCCCCGCTGCGCACCCCCAGGCTGCCGCACCACTGGCAAGCGTTTGATGCCACCGCTACCACAGAGATCATCGCCCGCTGCCAGGATGCCGATGTGGTCATCAGCAACAAGGTAGTGCTCGATGCAACCACCCTGGCCGCCCTGCCCCGGCTCAAGCTGATCGCCGTGGCGGCGACAGGCGTCAACAATGTCGACCTGGCCGTGGCCCGCCAGCGCGGCATAGCGGTAAGCAATATCCGTGGCTATGCCGACGCAACCGTGCCCGAGCACGCCTTGATGCTGATGCTGGCGCTGATGCGCAACCTGCCTGCCTATCAGCAGGATCTGGCCAAAGGCGCGTGGGCGCAGTCCCCCTATTTCTGCCACTTTGGCGCCACGGTTCGCGACCTGAACGGCCGCACTTTGCTGGTAGTCGGCAGCGGCTCACTGGGCCAGGGTACAGCCAAGCTGGCCCGCGCCTTTGGCATGAATGTCGTGTTTGCAGAGCGTAAGGGCGCTGGCAAAATACGGCCCGGCCATATCGACTTCGAGCAGGGCCTGCGTATGGCTGACATCATCAGCCTGCACTGCCCACTCAACGACAGCACCCGGGGGTTGATTGATGCCGCCGCCCTAGCCGCCATGAAGCCCGGCGCCGTGCTGATCAACACGGCACGCGGCGGCATCGTCGATGAGACGGCCTTGCTGGAGGCACTGCATAGCGGACATCTGGGTGGGGCCGGCGTAGACGTGCTGCACGAAGAGCCGCCCCGCCAGGGCAACCCGCTGCTGGATGCAGGACTACCCAACCTGATTGTGACACCCCACATAGGCTGGGCCAGTTTCGAGGCCATGAGCCGGCTGGCAGAGCAGTTGATAGAGAATATCGAGCTTTGGGCTGCCGGCACGCCCCGTAATCTGGTTTAAGCGCCGCGAGCCTATGCCATAAGCAGCCCTGGCCCGCAGCAGGCTAAAGCAGTGCAGCTGACTTGATCTGCGCCCACACCTTGCTGCCCACCTGCAACTGCAGATTGTCGCAAGACAGGCGGGTAATGCGTGCGGCCAGCGACAACTCCCCCACCATCAGGCTCACCAGCACTTGCGCGGGATGGGATGATGGGTGGATGGCCTCCACCACGCCCGGCAGCCGATTAAGGATGCTGGTGTCGGTTTCTTCGTGCAACGTCAGACTAACGTCTCGGGCGCGTATGCGCACCCTGCAACCATCGGCGGGCTTCAGGCCCTGCTGGGGTACGCGTAGCGCACCACCGGCGCAGCTCAGTTGCGCCAACTGGTACTGGCTGTCCACATGGGTGACCACGGCCTGCACGATCACACCGATCTCGTCCTCAAAACTGGCAGGCAGGTCCGGGCGTGCCAAGGTGCTGGACAAGGGTCCGGCAGCGACCACCTTGCCTGCCTCCAACAAAACCAGGTGATCAGCCAAGCGGCTGACTTCCTCCATGGCATGGGTCACATAGACCATGGGAATGGCAAGCTCACGATGCAGCCTATCCAGGTAAGGCAATATCTCGTCTTTACGCGGCTGATCCAGCGCGGCCAGCGGCTCATCCAGCAGCAGCATCCGTGGCGACGCCAGCAAGGCGCGGGCGATAGCCACCCGCTGGCGCTCGCCGCCAGAGAGCCGCGTCGGCAAGCGTTCCAGCAAATGGCCTATGCCCAGCAGTTCCAGCGCACCATCCCAGTGCAATCGCCGTTGCGCCATGGGGGTACGCTGCAAACCGAATTCCAGATTGCGGCGTACGTTCAAGTGCGCAAACAGGCTGGCCTCCTGAAACACCAGACCCACGCCACGCAAGTGGGTAGATAGCGCAACCCCGCGCTCACTATCGAGCCAGACCTCGCCCGATACCTCCAGATAGCCACGCGCCGTGGGCTCCAGGCCCGCCAGGCAACGTAGCAGACTGGTTTTGCCCGAACCCGATGCGCCAAACAATGCGGTCACCCCGCTACCGGGTAGGCTCAGCTCGGCCGCCAGCCGGAAAGCCCCCAGCCCGCACGACAATTTGGCTCGTATGCTCATGCCCGCCGCTCCCGGTTTAGCAGGTGCAGCCCCAGCAGAACCACAAAGCTGAATACCAGCATGCCTGCCGCCAGATAATGCGCCTGCGTGTATTCCAGCGCCTCGACACGGTCATAGAGCAGCACCGAGATCACGCGCGTCTGGCCAGGGATATTGCCCCCTATCATCAGTACCACCCCAAACTCGCCCACAGTATGGGCAAAACTCATGACGGCCGCAGTAATCAACCCAGGCCGCGCCAGGGGCAGTACCACGCTGAAAAAGGTATCGTACGGCGAGGCGCGCAAGGTGGCTGCGACCTCCAACGGCCTTGCACCTATGGCCCGGAAAGCCTGCTGCAAGGGTTGTACGGTGAACGGCAGCGAGTAGATAACAGAGGCAAGCAGCAAGCCTGTGAAGGTAAAAGGCAGCAGCCCCAGCCCCAGCCAGGTAGTGAACTGCCCAAGCGGCCCTTGGCTGCCCATCAGCAACAGCAGATAGAAGCCCAACACGGTAGGCGGTAGTACCAGCGGCATGGTCACCAGCGCCCCGACACAACGTGCCCAGAGACTATCGGTGCGCGCCAGCCACCAAGCCAGCGGCGTGCCCAGGCCCAGCAACAGCAAGGTGGTCAAGGTCGCCAGCTTGGCGGTGAGCCAGATAGCAGCCCAGTCATCGGCGGTCATGATGTAAGGCTGCCCCGATGGCCACTAGGGAGCATAACCGTAGCTCGCCATCACGGCCCTGGCTGCATCCGTTTTCAGGTAGCCGAGCAAAGCGCTGGCCGCCGGGTTGTCGCGGCCGCGAAGCAGCAAAACTGCATCTTGCTTGATGGGCGTATGCAGTTGCGCCGGAACAACCCAGCCAGAGCCGCTACGCATCCGTCCGTGCTCATAGACTTGCGACAAGGCTACAAAGCCCAGCTCGGCATTGCCGGTCGAGACAAACTGATAGGCCTGGGCAATGCTCTCACCCTGTACCAGCTTGGGCAGCATGCTGGTGTAGACGCCCATCGCAATCATTACCTCCGTGGCAGCCACACCATAGGGAGCCACCTTGGGATTGGCGATAGCCAGGTGATTGAAACCGCCCGTTTTCAATACCGCACCCGTATTGTCCACCACACCCTGCTTGGGGCTCCACAATGCCAACCGCCCCTGGGCATAGGTGAATTGGCTTGCGGCAATAGCCAGGCCATCCCGCACCAGCCGCCGCGGCGTTTCGTCGTCAGCGGCCAGCAAGACCTCAAACGGCGCGCCCTGGCTGATCTGCGCATAGAACTTGCCTGTCGCGCCGCTGCTAAGCAGCACTTTGTGCCCGGTCGATAGCTCAAATGCCGCCGCTATCTTCTGCATGGGCACGGCAAAGTTCGCCGCCACTGCCAACTGCACCTCGCCCGCCTGTGCGCTGGGCGCAAACGTCATAAGCAAGGGCATCGCCAACAGGATCAGGTTCTTCATGCACACCACTCCAAAGACAGATTCATACACTTGGGCACTCAGCATCGCTATGCAGTTTACTACATAGCGATGCTGAGTGCCCAAGTGCCCTACAATAATGGCATGCCCATCTACAGCCCACCCCAAGCCCCATGGCTACCCTGCCGCTAATCCCTGCACTGGGCACAGAAGGCGGCTCGCCCATACCGGCCAACCGCATACTGCTACTGGAAGCCATTGCCGAAAGCGGTTCCATCAGCCAGGCCGCCAAGGCGGCAGGGCTCAGCTATCGCGGCGCCTGGAATGCGCTGGATGATCTGAATGGCTTAAGCGAGACGCCATTGGTCAGTACCAATATCGGGGGCAAAGGAGGGGGCGGTGCCTATTTAACCCCTGCCGGGCGACACCTGATCAGCGTCTATCGCGCCATGGAGCAATTGCAGCGTAGCCTGCTGCGCGACATTGCAGCCCTGCCCGACGCCGCGAGCAGCCTGCAAACCCTGCGTAAGCTCATGCTTAAAACCAGCGCCCGCAACCAGCTCTATGGCACAGTAAGCCATATTGCGCCGGGACATAGCAACGATCAGATCACACTTACCCTGCCAGGCGATCTCACCCTGCTTGCCACCATCACCCGCGAGAGCACCGAACTGCTGGAACTCAAGCCCGGCAGCGCTGTTGCGGCCCTGGTCAAAGCCTCCTGGGTACGCCTGACGGCAGGGCACAACCCGTCAGCGGTATCGGGCGACAATGCCCTGCACGGCCACATCAGCCCCTTGCTGCGCGAGTCAGGGCAGGCAGAAGTCGCCGTATTGCTGACCAATGGCCTCAGCCTAGTAGCGCAGGTAGATAAGGCGGAGGCTTGGCCACTGCACCAACCCGTCACGGCGCATATCGCCGCAGGCAACATCATTCTGGGCGTGGGCTATTGAGCGTATTGCTTGGGCATGTGGCGCTTCTCTAAACCCAGGCGTCGGGCAGCGCCCCATGCTCACAAGCTAAGCATAAAAAGCTATTCCCAACATATGCTTCGCTTTCAACGTCGACTAGGTACGGCCTATCGCGCCTGGAGCTTCGGCTGCCATTTTTTACTGGCAAGCCCCAGGTACTCAGCCAATGACCGTAACAGCGACTCGTCACGTCCTACGATGAAGCGCTGGCACCGGCTCGCAACCGTAAGGTTGAGTTGCCGAACAGTATCGGCATTGGCTGCAATCCACTTCAGATTGCCTCCGTTCCCGCACATGACCAACATGGAAGACTCCGTCAGCGGAAAGAGGACGATCGCGTCGGCACTGCCATAGCCGATACCGTAAAAGCTATCGGCTGACGTGCCCTCGCTAGTTAAAACCACGGGCGCATCTGTGGTAATGAAGGACTTTTTATCGCATTCCCGGATAAAGACCATCCAGTCGCGCCCTGCCAAAAGGGGCGCAACCTTGAAGGCCAGGTCGATGGCCATCTTCACTGCCCAGGTATGGTCGACCTCCACCTTGCAGCCGCCGTTCTGGGCCATGTCCACCATGAATCTGGCGTCTTCGAGAATCGTCTCATCAGACAGCCCTGCATATTCCGGGTTTTGCCGCATATCGGCGGCGACATCTTCTACGTCGGTGTAAAGTCGCTTCGCGGTATCAAGTACATGGGCTTCCTTGAAAAGCTTTAGGGAATCGATAACGTCAGGCGTACGCATCGCTGCAAGCGCAACAAAGATGGCAAGGTTAGCACGTTCATCGTCATCAATCTGCTTACCGTCAGCCAACTTTTCAACGATCGGGGTCGCTTTGCTTTCAAAGTCAGAAAGCATCGCTTCGATCTCATACCGACGCCGGCCATCGGCATCCTGTACCGTATAAAAGTGCCCAATAACTCCGGTGTTGATAGGCTGCTGTGACCGAAATTCGTTCAGCTCACGATCGTAAACCGCCACCAACCCACCTTGCGTGAACCCTTCAAGGTAAAATTGCGGCAGAAAGTGATGTCGCTTCGGCCCCGTCAAAAGCGGGCGTTGGACACCTTTATCTTCAGCGGGTTGCGCCTGCATTGGGCTAACCTAGGTAAGCATCCGTTCCGCAATTTATCAAAAAAAGCATCTGAAGAACCGCATGGTTAAGCCATGTCGGTAGCAGTTTCGGAACGAATTTCTTGACAAATCCTGACAGCCATTCTGAACTTCCGCTCCTTAGCCCAGGCAGTACCACCAATAGTAATTATAACCTGAAACTTACAAATCCACCTTCGACTCGTGAAGCGAAAATCTCCCCAGATTGCTATCGCTCAATAACTGTTCAAATTCCATGGAAGAACAAACATCCCGCCTAGTCAACTTCTATACGCTCAACTGAGCGTACTCCTTCAGCATAGGAAATTCAAGCAAAAACCCCAAATCATCATCTAGTGCAGAGCCGGGTAGATCACTAGCATAGCATTGAATTTTTTTCCTGGCATCATTTGTCAAATACTGCCACGAATCCCCATAAGTCTCCAGAAAGGAAACGGCATTACTCATCGAATCATCTAGGACAGCTTTGAATAGAACAGGGAATTCCTTCTCGAAGAATTCTCGGGAAAACTCTGGATAGAGCTCGATAGTAGCAAGGAGCGCAGCAGATAACCTCATACGCCGTTTAAATTCCATAGACCGCGCCTTGCTCAACAACTCCTTTACTAAGACGATTAGAAGGTTACGAACAAGCACCTTGCGTGCTCGCCCAAGAGGCCCCGACTCAAGAGCCAACCTTGCTTTTTCCTGAGCAACAGGAAAATACTTAGATTCAATATTTTCGACTATTCGTTCAAGTGCATATTTCCCTTGCACAAGAGGGTGCTGCAAAAGGTGAGTAATGGCTGAATGCAAATTCAATCCGGCCAATTCCGCAGAAGGAGAATATGCTTCATCATCAATATTAATAGACGGATGGGCGCATCTATTCCTACCCACCTGGAGGCGATACAAATCATCAAATTCTATTGATGACAGCAGCTCAAACTTATCTTTTGCAACCATCAACAAATTTCGCTCGAAGGTCAACGCCTGAACAACATCACCAGCTTTAACAATACTATCAATCTCCTGCAGACAACAGGGTCAGGTCTTGTTATTTGCATTGAAAGGTAGCTTTGAAAATGCAAAATACAAAACCCGACGTCCCCCCGGATTCAGTAGCACTCGGCTTTAGAGTCCGGGGGGTTAAGTTAGCCGAT
>NZ_JBAMDD010000026.1:0-36918 GCF_036961565.1 Chitinimonas sp. JJ19 | reverse complement strand
TCCGGTATCGGTACCGTCAGCGGCTTGCAACGCCGCCATTCGCCGGCAAGGCTGCGAACCCGTACGGGAGCCCGAAGGGCTGAGCTGGAAAACGTCCATTCACTGCGTTGTGGCGCTTGGCAATAACTTGTTATTGCCTGCGCACCACGCCTTGTGCCTGGCCATTTTCCAGTTCAGCGACGCGGCGAAAAGACTTTGAACAGGCTCTAAGCCCGTTCAATGCCAGTATCACCGGCAAGGTGCATACCGATGCCCAGATGGGGTGCGCATCCCGCCAGAGCAGCCAGGCCAGCAGCAACCATAGCGGTGCCGTCGCCAGCAAACCCAGCACCAGGGGCCACGACACCTGCCCCGGCGGCAGCACCCTGGCTGGCCCCTTGCGCAGCATGGCACGCAGCAATACGGCCCCCGGTAGACCGAACATGGCGGCCCCCAGCAAGGTCAGGCCAAACTCCAGCCAGCGTATGTCGGCGACGACAACGGATTCAGTGGGCCGTGCAGGGTTGACCAGCACGGTGATGGGGCTGCCCACTGGCCCCAGGCGCGCCGCAATGCGCTCACGAAACCCGTCGTCCAGATTGTCGCTGACCAGGCTGAAGCTGATACGGCTTCCACCATAGTCCCGCCCCTGCCAGCGATAGCGGTAGCTGCCTTCCAGCCGATATAAATCCGTCTTGCCGGTTCTACCCTCGGCCTTGATGTAGTCGAGCGCCTGCAAGACCCCCGGTACGGGTTGCCAGTGCTGGGCACGTAGATGCTGGACGATGGGATAGAACGACACCCCCAGTGCAGCCAGCCCCAGCAGGACAAAGCAGCTGGACATCAGGATGCCGGGCGCCATTCCGCGCCAGAAACGCCGCCACCAGGAACGCTTGAGGGTTTGTGCCATATGCCAGCCTAGACGACACGTCAGGCTGCAGCACAGAAATCGACGTTGCCGTCGGAAATAGGCGCGGACTGCCCTCCACTCAAGTGAAAGGTCCGGTGCGGCTGACCGCTCAAACCTGTGAGAGCTAACCACTTCAGACAAATCATGGTATTGGTGGCGCTAATAACTGAAATGCTAGGCATCTAGCTGCATACGCACTTAGCAACTTTATGGCTCCCATCAGACGGCCATGTGCCTCAGAAGGCAATTCCAGGTATGCCACCTTGGCAGAATGGGCATTTTCGCTGAAAGACATCTGTCCCGTTGGCACCATATACGTGGCCACAATCTACCGCCAAACAGAGCAAACGATAGGAGGTTTGGCCGTGATCATTTCCTGGGACGTTGCGATGGCCAGTACAAAGTTGGTTGTTGCGATTCACATACCCAATTCGGGTGGATTCGGTGCTTCCACTACTAAAGAATGACATATGTGCTCCTCAGATAAACAGTGTAAGCAGCGCCCCGAACAGCATTAGTTTCGCTCCCTCGCGGCGTTGCCTTGCCTGTGAACCATAACAATACGTTTCAAAGCACCATCGGGGCGGCCTCTAGGTGGTGCCCCAAGGGCAAGCCTTCACACCTTAAAGCAGCCTACGCTGCACGGTATTTCCACCTTCTTGGTAGCGTATTCATATAAAGCGCTCAACCTTTCCAGGTAAAGGGAAACTTGAACTGCTGCCAGAAGCCATTGGGTACGTAATCACCTAGCACACCATACTCGCTGGGCCAGGGCCGGTCGCTCTTGACCGCCGTGCCGAACAGGTAGTCGATAAAGGCAAAATGCGCTGCATAGTTGCGATCCAGTGCTTCCTGATCCTGGCTGTGATGCCAATGATGGAAGTTGGGCGTGACAATCAAGTAGCGCAGCGGTCCCAGCCGCACGCTGACATTGGCGTGGTTGAACACCGCCTGGAAGCCCACGATGACGATGTAGGCGTCGATGACCTCCTTGCTGAAGCCCAGCACAAAGATGGGGCCCAGCACCAGCGTGCGGGTGATCAGCAGCTCCAGTATGTGTTGGCGCGATCCCGCCAGCCAGTCCATGCTCTTGACGCTGTGGTGCACCGCATGCAGGCGCCAGAGCCAGGGGACTTCATGGTAGGCGCGGTGGGTCCAGTACTGCATCAGATCGGCCACCAGCACGATCAGGAACAGTTCGACCACAAAGGGCAGGTCCTTGACGGCATCCTGCACGGTGCTGAAGGTAGCCCAGCCAAACAGCTTGTGCACCAGCAAGTTGGTGGCCAGCAGCACAAAGCCCACCACCATGTGGTTGACAATGAAATGGTGAAAGTCCGTCTGCCACTCGGGCCGGAACACCGGCTGGTCGCGTCGCAGCGGGAACAACTTCTCGATAAAGATGAAGATCAGGCTGGAGCCCAGCAGATCGAGAATGAACCAGTCCAGACCGATATAAGGTGTGTGGTCGGCAAAGTCCCTGACCGGTACCTTGTGGCCACCCAGCAAGGCAGTGAGCACCACGAAACCGAAGGCCCAGGCAGAGAGCCAGCGCACCCGGCCCAATACAATGTTGGCCAGCGATATCCCGCCTGCCACTACCATGGCCCAGAACATGATCTGCCGTATGGTGCCTACATCGTAGTTCTGGCGTAGTTCGGGCGTGGTGAGGTAGGCCGGAAAATGAAAGGCCAGCACGCCCAGGAAACACAGTATGCCCAGGCACAGGGCCACGACACCGGACACCAAGCCACGGCCCTTTTGTAGCTGCCCGTGGGATTCAGTCAACTGATTGATATGTTTTAGCATGGCCGCGACTATGCCAAAACCGGCTACGTCTGGAAACGGTAGCAATGACGATCACCGTGCACGCGGTGATTTGCCCGCCCCTGCCCCGTTGCTCCCGCAGGCAGCAGGCAAGGCGCCGCCCGGCGCCCTGCCTGCGTTTTGTCAGTACGATCCCAGGTAATCTGGCTTGCCGATCTCTACGCCGTTATGGCGCAGAATGGCGTAGGTGGTAGTGACATGAAAGTAGAAATTGGGCAGCACGAAGTTCAGCAGGTATGCCTGCCCGGCAAACTGCGCCTCGCGGCCACGCAGCTTGAGTGTGACCAGTTTTTCTTCGGTGCCATCGATCTGCGCTGCGCTGACGCTTTGCAAAAAGGCCACGGTCTTGGCTATCCGCGCCTGCAGCTCGTCTATGGTGGTCTCGGTGTCTTCGAACACTGGAATATCGATGCCGGCCAGGCGCGCCGCACAGCCCTTGGCGCCATCGGTGGCAATCTGTATCTGTCTGGCCAGCGGGAACATATCGGGTGCCAGGCGGCTGTTGACCAGTACACTGGAGTCGAACTGCTTTGCTTCTGCATGCTTGGCCCCCTTGTCCAGTATCGCTGACAGGTTGCCCAGCATGCGGATAAAGACGGGGATAGACGCTTGGTACATGGAAAGGCTCACGGCAAGGCTCCGGTGGGTGGGAAAGAGTCAGCTAGCCAGTAAGTGGCGCCAGATGCTCAAACATCAAGCCCACCGTTCAAACCGGCCATAGCGTCGGTTCTTCCATCTGCGCTACCTGTTCGCGCAATTCCAGCATGCGCTGGCTCCAGTAGTGCGCCGTACCAAACCAGGGAAACGCCGCAGGAAAGGCCGGGTCGTCCCAGCGGCGGGCCAGCCAGGCACTGTAGTGCAGCAGGCGCAAGGTGCGCAGTGCCTCTATCAGATGCAGCTCGCGCTGGTTGAAATCGCAAAAGTCTTCATAACCCGCCAGTACATCGGCCAGCTGCCGGACTTGATCCTGCCGCTCGCCCGACAGCAACATCCAGAGATCCTGTATGGCCGGGCCCATGCGGGCGTCGTCAAAGTCCACAAAATGCGGGCCGGCATCGGTCCACAAGATATTGCCGGCGTGGCAATCGCCATGCAGGCGCAGGCTTGCCACTGCCCCAGCCCTGTCGTAACAGCGCCGCACGCCATCCAGCGCCTGGCGGGTCAGCGCCTGGTAATCGTCGCGCAAGTCTTGCGGAATAAAATCGCTGGCCAGCAACCAGGCCACGGATTCATCACCAAAGCTGGCGATATCCACTGTCGGCCGGGTAGTAAAAGGTCGGGTCGCGCCCATAGCATGGATACGCCCCATGAACCTGCCTATCCATTCGAGCACGGCCGCATCATCCAGCTCTGGCGTACGGCCACCACGGCGAGGGAAAACGGCAAAGCGAAAACCCGCATGATGGTGCAGGGTCTGGCCATTGATCTGCATGGGCGCCACCACCGGAATCTCCTCAGCCGCCAGCGCTGCCACGAAGTCATGCTCTTCGATTATCTGGGCGTCGGTCCAGCGGGCTGGCCGATAGAACTTCACCACCAGCGGCGGCGCATCGTCCATGCCCAGCTGATAGACACGGTTCTCATAGCTATTGAGTGCCAGCAGGCTGCCACTGGCAGGCAGGCCCAGATTCTCCACCGCCGTCAGCAGGCAATCGGGAGTCAGGGTTTCGTAAGGAGGGGGTAGCGACATACCGCCATTGTACGCAGGCTCGCCGCCGACGCTGGCATATCGTAGGATGCGTCTGCATTTATCTTTAGCTAGCAACCAACGTGTCTACTTTGCGTCTCTATACCGCCCTGCTGTCCAGCCTCTTGCTGGCCGCCTGCGCCAGCACCCTCGATCCGCAGCAAGTGCCGGCCCCGGTCGTGGCGGCACAGCCGGCTGTCACCAACGAGCCCGCCATTGCCCAAGCGCCGCCTATGCCGCCACCGCCACCGGTCAGGCCCGATGTCGTGGCACCAACCGCGCCTGCCGCCACAGCCCCTGCCTGGAGCAACCCCAAGCAGGGCCGCGCCCTGCTGAACCGGCTGATGCCGGCCAAGATCAAGGACAAAGCCGGCTGGAGCAACGATATCTTCGCCGCCTTTGAAGCCCTGCGCATACCCTATACCGCCGAGTATTTCTGCGCCGCCACCTCGGTCATCGAGCAGGAATCCAGCTGGGAGGCCGACCCAGTGGTGCCCGGCCTGGGCAAGATGGTGTGGAAGCAGATAGAACTGAAGGCCGACGAAAAAGGCATACCCATGCCCCTGGTGAGCGCCGCACTCAAGGCCAAGTCCAGCAACGGCCAGAGTTTTCGCAGCCGCATAGACAAACTCCGCACCGAGCGCGAGATGAATCTGCTGTATGAGGAAATGTCGGCCGAAGCCGAGAGTTTTGGTGTCTCGCTCAGCAGCCAGAATCCGGTACGCACCGGCGGCCCCATGCAGGTCAGTATCGACTTTGCCACCAGCCACGCCCGCGCCTGGCCTTATCCATACCCCGTCAGGGAAAGCATGCGCCGCGAAGTCTTCACCCGCCGTGGCGGGGTCTATTTCGGCATTGCCAACCTGCTGCACTACCAGGCGCCTTACGATAGCTTGTTCTTCCGTTTCGCCGACTATAACGCTGGCCGCTATTCCAGCCGCAATGCGGCCTTCCAGGCGGCCGTCGCCAAGCTCAGCAAGCGTAAGATAGACCTGGACGGCGACCTGCTGCGCTACAGCGCGGGCCGCCCCAGCAAACAGGCCAGCAGCACGCTGCAAGCCATCCGCCCCCTGGCTAGCAAGCTCAAGCTGAGCCCAGCCGAGATAGAGCGCGACCTGCTGCTGGAAAAAACCAGCACCTTCGGCCAGAGTCCCCTCTACCAGCGCCTGTTCGCCCTGGCGGACAACGCCAGCAACAAGCCCCTGCCCCGCGCCATCTCACCGCAGATACGGCTATCCAGCCCCAAGATCACCCGCAAGCTGACGACCGAGTGGTTTGCCAAGCGTGTGGATTGGCGCTACCAGCGCTGCTTGGCCAAGGTCGCTAGCTGACAATCGGCATGGCAGGCTTGGGCTGCAGGCAGCCTGGCAGCTCAAGCTGATGCGACCGAATAGCGTCTCGCCGGCATCTGCCCGCTAGTCCGCCTGCTTGCGCCACAGCTGGATATGGCGTGCCAGCAATTCTTCCATCACCTTGTCCTGTGCCAGCTTGTGCATGGCGCGCGCAATGCGCCCACGCATCTCGCCGGTATTACAGGCGGATTTATGCGACAGGGTCAGGAACAGGTCTTCATTGGTGATAGGCACAGTCGCCGCCTTGAGCCCGCGCACCCCTAGCTTGGCCGCATAGGCAAGACCGGGTGCTTCCTCGTAGATAACGTAATCGGCCCGCCCCAGCCCCAGCATCTTGAGTGCGCTCTCCACACTGGCCACCTTGTAGATATCCAGGTGCTTCTTGGCATAGCTATCGAAAGCTTCGCCAAAGCTGTTGTTGATGACGGTAATGCCCTTGAGCCGGCTTAGATCCGACCACTTACGGTACTTGATACCTTTGGCGTCCTGGGTCCAGATCACGGTGCGTGTCGTGGCAATGGGCGGCTGAAAGTAGTCCATGTACTCCAGTCTGGGCAGGGTAAAGAAGGCACCAGCGATCATGTCCACCCTGCCGTAACGGGTTTCCTCCTGCACCCGGCCCCAGGGGCCGGCGTACTTGACGCTCACTGGCACGCCGATTTCCTTGCTCAGCAACTGCATCATTTCGGCATTGGCGCCTATCAGGCGGCTCTCGTCAGCCGGGTCGCGCCACAGATAGGGTGGGTATTCGGGGTTGCCCGAGATCAGCAACTGCTTGCAGGGCTCATCCGCAGCAAGGGCTGGCATGGCCGCCAGCAACAGGCCTGCGAGCAGACACAGACTGTGCACCATTGCCATGGTGTCAACGCGTGGCAGGTAACGACCGGTCATAACAATGCAACCTCGGCATGCTGGGGCAGTTGCCTTGCAGTTTAGAGCCTGTTCACGATTTTTTCGCCCCGGCATCGTAAACGCCCGCCCGTGCCATCGGCGTGGCTTGCCGTCGGGACGGCGTGGTAGTGTAATTGCCCAGGCGGGCATGCTTGCCCCCTGCCCATACTATTTCTACAGGACATCCCATGACCGCAGCCCTGCTGATCGCCAAAGCCGGCCCCACGCCCATTGAGATACTGCCCGCCCTGGCCAACCGCCATGGCCTGATTACCGGCGCCACCGGGACCGGCAAGACGGTCACCCTGCAGCGCATGGCAGAGGGTTTCTCGCGGGCAGGTGTGCCGGTATTCATGGCCGATGTGAAGGGTGATCTGGCGGGTATTGCCGCCGCCGGCAGCGACAACCCCAAGCTATCGGCCCGGCTGGCGCAGCTGGAAGTGCAACTGAACTACGCCGCCTGCCCTGCCATGCTGTGGGATGTCTATGGCGAGGCCGGCCACCCGGTGCGCGCCACCATTTCAGACATGGGGCCGCTGCTGCTGGGCCGCCTGCTCAACCTCAACGAGGTGCAGGCAGGTGTGCTGCAGCTGATCTTCAAGATTGCCGACGACAACAGCCTGCTGCTGATTGATCTCAAAGACCTGCGTGCCATGGTGCAGTACGTGGGCGAGAACGCCAAACAATTCACCACCGAATACGGCAATATCTCGGCCGCCAGCGTGGGGGCCATCCAGCGCGGCTTGCTGACACTGGAGACCCAGGGCGGCGACAAGTTCTTTGGTGAGCCCATGCTCGATATCGCCGACCTGATGCAGACCGATGGCCAAGGCCATGGTGTGGTCAACATCCTGGCTGCCGATAAGCTCACCAATGCGCCCAAGCTGTATTCCACCTTCCTGCTGTGGCTGCTGTCCGAACTGTTCGAGCAGTTGCCCGAGGCGGGCGACCTCGACAAACCCAAGCTGGTATTCTTTTTTGACGAAGCCCACCTGCTATTCAACGATGCACCACCCGCCCTGGTCGAGAAGGTGGAACAGGTGGTCAGGCTGATACGCTCCAAGGGCGTAGGTGTGTACTTTGTCACCCAGAACCCGCTGGACATACCCGAGACCGTGCTGGGCCAGTTGGGCAACCGGGTGCAGCACGCCTTGCGTGCCTTTACCCCGCGCGACCAGAAGGCCGTCAAGGTGGCCGCAGAAACCCTGAGGGCCAACCCGGCTTTCAATGCCGAAGCGGCCATCATGGAGCTGGGTGTAGGCGAGGCACTGGTGTCGTTCCTGGACGCCAAGGGCAGCCCCAGCGTGGTCGAGCGCGCCTTCGTCATACCACCGGCCTGCAGGCTCGGCCCACTGAGCCAGGCAGAACGCCAGACCCTGATCGCCAACTCGCTATTGGCTGGCCATTATGAAGCCGCCGAGGACAGGGAATCGGCCTACGAGAAGCTACGAGGCAGCAAGGATGGCACCACACCGGCCAAGCCGGGCTTGCCTGCCCAGGCTGCGCCCGCCGAAGCAGAGGGCGGTGGCCTGCTGGATGGCTTGGGCGCTTTCCTGTTTGGCCGTACCGGCCCACGTGGCGGCCAGCATGACGGGGTAGTGCAGAGCGCGGCCAAGAGCATGGCGCGCACCATGGCGAACGAGGTAGGCAGGCAGATACTGCGCGGTGTGCTGGGCTCCATCGTCGGTGGGCGCAAGCGTTAAACCTTGCTTTGCCCGCGACAGGTGCTGGCCTGTGAACCGCTCCCGACACGGCCACCCTGTGGATAAAACTCCAATACACAGCGATAAAATCAAGCAATTCCAATAAAAACAAGGCGATATCCCTATCGCCTTGTTTCATTTGTCATAATCAGTTCAGCTTGCATTCAGCCAGTCATGGCCACAATGCCTCTCATCAGCCAATGTGATGGAGCAATGCGGGATGAACAAGTCCATGCTCACCGGGATAGTCATCGGCGGCACCGCTGCGCTATCACTAGGCGCTGCTGCCGGCTACCAGGCAATCAAGGGACCGGATTACGCTGACGTCGTCCAGGTCGCCGCGGTACACGAGACCGTCAAGGTGCCCGTGGAGGTCTGCCAGCAGGTACAGGTCAGCCGCCAGGCCAGGGTCAAGGATGAACACCGGATTGCCGGCACTGTCATCGGCGGTGTGCTGGGTGGCGCGCTGGGCAGCCAGGTAGGCGGTGGCAATGGCAAAAAAGCGGCTACCGTGATCGGCGTGCTGGGTGGTGGCTATGCTGGTAACCGCTTGCAGAAGAACCTGCAGGAAAAAGACCGCATCAGCCATAGCGAACAGCGCTGCAAGACCGTGTTGCGCACCGAGGACAAGCTGCGTGGTTACGACGTGCAATACCGCCTGGACGACAAACTGGCGGTAATCCGGATGGCGCAGCCGCCCACCAGCAACCGTATACCGGTACAGGATGGCCAACTGATGCTCAGCGCCGTCACGGCCCCGCCTGTCACCACCCCCACCATACGCAACTGATGCACCGTTTGATTTCTCTGTAACTCCCTGCTCGGGGCGCCTTGTGCGCCCCTTTTTTTTGTAGCGCCAGCTTACCTTGGCGCCCACTCAGCGCTCACCGCCCAGCCATGACTGAAGCCCGAAGCAGGCTATCAGTAGGCGCGCTCACGATCCACCAGGCCGGGCACCGTCTCACCCCGCAACAGGCCGCGCAACTTACCGGCCACCTGGCGGGCCGATGGGCCAAGCAGCGTGGCGGCCGCAATATGCGGCGTCAGCACGATAGCCGGATGGTGCCAGAACGGGTGATTCTGGCCGGGGGGTTCCAGGCCCAGCACATCAAGCTGGGCCCCTCGCAGATGGCCTGCATCCAGCAGGGCCAGCAGTGCTGATTCTTCCAGCTGCTCGCCGCGCCCGGCATTGATGACGGCAGCCCCCTTGGGTAAGCCAGCCAGGCGCTCATGGTTGAGCAGGCCATGGGTTTCGGGGGTGCTGGGCAGCAGGTTGACCAGTACATCGCTTGCAGCCAGCAGGGTGGGCAGGCTGTCCCAGCCATGCAGGCAGCGCACGCCTGCCAGCTCGCGCGGGCTGCGACTCCAACCGGCCACGGCATAGCCCAACAAGGCCAGGGTACGGGCTACTGCGCCACCTATCTCGCCCAGGCCCAGCACCGTCACACGCAGCTCGGCTGCGGCCCTGCCTGGCAGTGGCTGCCATAGTGCATCCGCCTGCTGGCGAGCATAGCGGTCCAGGTCGCGCTGGTAGCGCAGCACGCCAGCCAGCACGTATTCGCACATCTGCTGTGCCATGCCGGCATCGGTCAGCCGTACCAGCGCCACCCCAGGGGCCAGGTCGCTGCGCTGCATAAAGCGGTCTATGCCCGCCCCCAGGGCGAACACGGCGCGCAGGTTGGCAAAGCGGCCAAACAAGCCTTCGGGTGGTCGCCAGGTGGCTAGGTACTGTACGCGGGCCGGGTCGACCTCGGCAGGTGCCGCGACCACATCGAAATCAGGCAGCTCGGCTGCGAACAAGGCCTGCCAGCGTTCGCCGTCATTCGGGGTATGCAGATAAAACAAGGGTTTTGCAACAGTCATAAGGCATCCAGTTCAATCAGCCAGTGGCACCCAGGCCTCGCCGTGCATCAATACACGGGCGCTGCGGGTCAGGCGGGAGGCCACTACCCGTTCGCCATCCAGCTCGGTGACTATCTGGTTCACCCCGCTGGGGTGACCAAAAAACAAGGGACGAGCTATCAAGGGCTGGCCCAGCAAGGCACTGACCAGCGTGCCGGGCAAGGCCGCCGCAGCCGCCAGCGCGATGGTGCCGGTACCAGTGAAGCCGTGGTGCAGCTTGCCCATGGAAACAATACGGGCCAGCAGATCCAGCTGGCTGGCCTCAAACACCCGGCCATCGGCGGCGGTAAAACCAGCCTGCGGTGCGATCCAGCACAGCTTGGGATTGCTGGGTCGTTCACGGCTGGCTTGGGCAGGGGTTGCTGCCAGCCCCATGGCCACGGCAGCCTGGGCGCGCAGCGACTCCAGCCGCGCCAGCAGGCTGGCATCGGTATTGACGTCCTGAGGCTGCTCCAGACCGGTCAGCCCCAAGTCGGCAGCCCGCAGTATCACCAGGGGGTTGCCAGCATCAATGAGCGTGGCGTCGATCTCGCACTGGGCGCTCCAGCTCAGCTTGTCGATGCGACGCCCGGTGGGGAACAAAGCGCCCGACGCCCCGCCGGCCGGGTCCAAAAACACCAATTGCTGCGGCGCCCCGGCGAAGGCGACACCATCCATGCCGAAAACCCCCTCCTGGCAGGGCAGGCCATCCCGCATGGCTACCTCGGCCACGATCACCTTGCCGGTGTTGGCCTGCCAGATACGTACCGTGGCCACGCCATCATGCGGCCCTGTCACCAACCCCTCCAGCAAGGCAAACGGCGCGACAGCAGCCGACAGGTTACCGCAGCTACCTGACCAGTCTATTTCTCCGCTGTCCACCGCGATGTGGCCGAACAGATAGTCCACATCACAGCCTGGCTGCCGGGAGGTACTGATGAGCGCCACCTTGCTGGTGGACGATATCCCGGTTCCCAGGCCATCGATCTGCCGGCCATAGGGGTCGGGGCTACCTATCAGCCGGCTGAGCAGCCGGTCGCGCAGGGTGATATCGGCAGGCAAGGCGTCCGCCCGAATGAACACCCCCTTGGAGGTGCCACCCCGCATCAGCGTGGCGGGTATGCGATGGAGTGGCATGGTGCTTCCCGCAAGAATCAACGACGCTCGACGATGTTGCCACCGCCCAGGATATAGCCGGCACGGCCTTCGACATACTCGACAAAGACATTGCCGGGCGCCAGCGACAAGGCGCGCTCCAGGCATGCGGCGGTCAGCCGCATGGCGGCCTCGCGGGTCTCGGCAGGCCGGCCCTCGAAAGCCAGCAGCCGCACCAACGGCGAATGGCTATCCACCGGCTGCGCCTGCGCCACCTGCCCACCAACTGCGTAATGACCAGGCTGCAGCACATGCCAAGCGGACCAGACATGCTGTGGCTCGCATTGAAACACGGCAGCCAGCTCCTGATTCAGCTCGGCCAGAATGCCGGGAATATCGGCCTCGACCGGCAGGCTGCTGATGGTCAGCACAGGCATGCTGTCAGTCCTTTTCGAGGAACAGCCGCGTTGCCAGCCAGCAGAACACGCTGTACACCACGGCGCCGACGATGGCCATGGCAAAGCTACTGACGGCAAAACTCTTCAGCACCTCGGCCACCAGCCAGAAGCAAAAACCATTGATCACCAGAGTGAACAAGCCCAGGGTCAGAAAGTTGACCGGCAAGGTCAGCAAAAGCAGCACCGGCCTTATCAGCAGGTTCACCAGCCCCAGCACCAGCGCAATCCAGAGTGCCGACAGAAAACTGTCTACCTTGATGCCGGGCAGCAGATACGCCACCAGCAGCAGACTAAGTGCATTGATTACCCACACCGCCAGCAGCTTCATCGCCTATTTCTCCTCTCTAATACGGTTTTCATTCAGGCTGCGCCAGCTCGCCATCAAGCTGTCTCGGCCGATTTTCGCAGTTCGGCTATGGCGGCAATACGGGCCTGCCGTACCACCTCGGGTATCTGCGCCTTGTCCTCAGTAGCTGCGGCCAGGGCGCCTGCATCCACGGCAGCGGCAGCATCGCGGCAAGCCAGCAGGTAGGCATGCTGGGGATAGTCTGCCGTCTCGAAGGTAGGTCGGCCACGGGCATCTGCCACGCAAGCATCCAGCATACGGGCAAAGCGCTCCGGTTTACGTAGGGCGTCGCAACGGGCCAACAGTTCCATCACCGTGGCGGGACGCAGTTCCTGAGCCTTGTGCACCAGGCCGTGCTCGCGGCACACCATCAAAGCCAGATCCCGGCAATCATTGGGTGCGCGAAGGCGTTCCGACAGCTGCTCCGCCAGCGCCACTCCCCGCGCCTCATGACCAATATGGCGGGGCCATTCCGCTTCGGGCGTCGTACCCTTGCCCAGATCGTGGCAAAGGGCGGCATAGCGGGTATCCAGCGGCCAGCCCTGGCTGGCGGCATAGTCCAGCGCCCGCATGGCATGATCACCGGTATCGATCTCAGGGTGCCACTGGGCAGGCTGGGGTACGCCAAACAAGGCGTCCAGCGCTGGCATCAGCCTGGCCAATGCACCGCACTCGCGCAACACCATCAGCATCCGCGACGGCTGCGCCTCCATCAGGCCCTTGGCCATCTCGGCCCACACCCGCTCAGGCACCAGATGATCCACTTCACCCATGGTCACCATCTCGCGGCACAGTTTCATGGTCTCGGGCGCCACTTCAAAACCGAAGCGCGCCGCAAAGCGAGCCAGCCGCAATATCCGTACCGGGTCCTCCACAAATGCCGGCCCCACATGCCTGAGCAGCCGGCGGGCCAGGTCATCCTGGCCGCCATAAGGGTCTACCAGCTCGCCATCCTCGTCCTCGGCCATGGCGTTGATGGTCAGGTCGCGCCGGGCCAGGTCATCCTCCAGCGTCACATCGGCTGCGGCATACACCGTAAAGCCCTTGTAGCCATGGCCGGATTTGCGTTCGGTGCGGGCCAGCGCGTACTCGGCATGGCTGGTGGGGTGCAGAAACACTGGGAAGTCCTTGCCCACCGGCTTGTAGCCCTGTGCCAGCATCTCGTCAGGGGTGGCGCCCACGACCACGTAATCGCGATCCTTGACCGGTAAACCCAGCATCTGGTCGCGTACTGCGCCACCCACGGTATATATCTTCATGGTGCTTCTCATTCAGGCAGGTGCCACCCCAAGGCAGCGATAAAGCATTGATACCACTAGCGGATTCCGCTATAGCGCGGCCGCCGCATGCACCACGCACGATCATTCCTCTCCGTGCGTGCCAGCTTGTTTGCAAGCTTATTGTATCTCTGCCCGGTCGCAGGCCTAAAATCACGCACCAGACAGGCGCTCACCCCATCATCACGTGGTCGCCACATCCCCTTACAGGAGTCCCCCATGCGCATTGCCCACGATATTACCCAACTGATAGGCCACACCCCGCTGGTGCAGCTCAACCGTGTTACCCAGGGCCTGGGTGCACGCGTGGTCGCCAAACTGGAGTTCTTCAACCCCTCGCACAGTGTGAAAGACCGTATCGCTGTCAGCATGGTCAATGCAGCCGAGGCCAGCGGCGCACTCAAGCCAGGCGACACCGTGGTAGAGCCTACCTCGGGCAACACGGGCATAGGCCTGGCCATGGTGTGCGCCGCCCGGGGCTACCGCTGTGTGCTGACCATGCCCGAAACCATGTCCAAGGAGCGGCGAGCCCTGCTGCGTGGCTATGGTGCCGAGCTGGTACTGACGCCAGGACCAGAAGGCATGACCGGCGCCGTCAACAAGGCCAGGGAACTGGCCGAAAGCAATGGCTGGTATATGCCACAGCAGTTCGAGAATCCAGCCAACCCCAAGATACATCGCGAAACCACGGCTGAGGAAATCTGGAACGATACGGATGGCCAGGTCGATATCCTGGTATCGGGCGTGGGCACCGGCGGCACCATTACCGGCGTGGCCGAGGTGATCAAGGGTCGCAAGCCCGGCTTCAAGGCCATTGCAGTGGAACCCGATGCCAGCCCGGTATTGAGCGGCGGCGCCAAGGGCCCCCACCCCATACAGGGCATAGGCGCTGGCTTTGTACCCGCCGTACTCAATACCGGCAGCTACGACGAAGTGATCCGTGTGGCCAACGAGCACGCCTTTGCCACCGCCCGGCGCATGGCCACTGAAGAAGGCCTGCTGGTGGGGATCAGCTCCGGCGCCGCCGTCTGGGCCGCCCTGCAGGTGGCTGCCAGGCCAGAGCATGCCGGCAAGCTGATCGTGGTGATCATCCCGTCCTTCGGCGAGCGCTATCTGTCGACGGCACTGTTCCAGGGACTGACAGACTGAGGGACAGTTGTGGCGGCATGGGACACCCCGCAATGCGCCCATATGGGCGCATGGTGCCGCCACAGCAATTTATCCACAGGCTGGAATCCACACCAAAGTGGCTGCAAGCGGCGTGATTGCTTGCGCCACCTAAGTGTCATATTCACACTCCAACACCCATCCAATGATGACGACATAAGGCTAAGATGCCTACCTCGTCAATAAAGGAGGGTGCAGTATGCAGTTCAACAAGATTACCGCCGTACTTTGCCTGGCCACCAGCCTGACTGCAGCTGCCGACATCGCCATCGACAGTACCGGCGCCGCAGTGCAGTTTGCCGGCAAGGATAGCCTGCAGGTCAACAATCTCCACGTCCCCGGCTACGGTAATTACAGCCTGCGCTTCAAGTGGGACCCGGTCAGCCTCAGTTTTGTCTATGACCCAGCCTCCTTGACCCTGGCCTCGCAAAGCCGTTGCAGCAAGCAGGTATACCAGCTTTCCAACACGTTCTCCGAGCATATCCAAGCCTCTACCCGGATGGTGGACGGCGTGGAATATGGTGGCCTCAGCGATGTTGCTACCAAGTCGCTGTCTGACTGGACTGTCACCAATGTCTGGACCAACTTCACCGTGGTATGGGCCAAGACCGCGCTGCAGGCCGACAATCCTTACCTGAAGGGCCAGACCGTCGCTAACTTCGACCCTAACAAGGGCTATGGCTTTGTCAGCACCTACGGTGACTATGGTTTCAAGCACCACGATCTGGTTGAAGTAGGCGGCAATCTGGATACCGAAGACTTTCTGCTGATCAAGCAGGTCAACGGCAGCAACACCGCCATCTTCGACAAGGGTGCGCGCCGCACGGGCAGCTTCGGCTGTGCCTCCAACACCGGCACCTACTATGAGCACAGCACCTCCAAGGCGTCTGTGGTGATGGCAGGCGATACCGCCGCCCTGACCAGCGGCTACAACACCCTCAAGACCTCCTGGTCCATCAGCACCGGCATAGGCAGTGTGGGTGCCTCATCGGATAGCCGCGCCAAGTCCACCCACGACTACGGTGGCCTGGAAAAAGGCGACAAGTTGCTGGTGCGCGACATCGGCAATGGCTTCAGCATGGTGGCCGTTGACGAAAGCGGCAAGGTACTGGGCAGCCATCTGGTCATGACCATGTATTGATGGTGCCAGGCTTGCTGCATCCCCAAAGACAAAAGGCCCTCACGGGCCTTTTGTCTTGCTATGGCGCATGCCGCATCAGGCGGCGCCGCGACAATCGGTCCAGAAACCAGGTCAATCCCAGCGCAGCGACCGTCAGCCCCACCACCAGCGAAATCCAGAATCCCTGCGCCGCCATCGGCTCTTGCCGCCACGGCAGCCAGTCGGGCGCCAAGCCCAGTATGCAGCCCAGCGGCAACGAGAAGCCCCAAAAGGCCGCCATGTGGATGACCATGGGCGGGCGGGTCACCTTGTAGCCCCGGATGGCTGAACTGGTCGATACCTGGGTGGCATCGGACAGCTGGAACAGCGCCGCGAAAATCAGCAGATGGGCCGCCGTCGCCGCCACGGCGGCATCGCTGGTGTAGGCAGCTGCAATCTGGTGGTTGAACAGGGCGATAAAGGTGGCCGACACCATGGCAAAGGCCAGCGACACCCCTACCCCCACCCAGGCCCTGAAGCGCGCTGCGGCCGGATCGCCTTCGCCCAAGGCGTGGCCTATGCGGGTAATCAAGGCCACACTCAGGCTCAGCGGCACCATGAACACCAGCGATGAAAAATTCAGGGCAATCTGGTGCGCTGCCACCTCGGCAGCACCGAACTCGGCCACCAGCAGGGCGATCAGGCCAAAGGCGCTGGACTCGGCAAAATAGGTCACGCCTATGGGCAGGCCTATATGCAACAACTTGCGTATCTCCGGCCCGTGCGGCGCCTCGTAGCGGGTAAACGGCCAGGTCTGCCTATAGACCGGCGACCGTTTCATCCACCACAGCAGCGCCAGCAGGTTAAACCAGACGCAAACCAGCGTGGCCCAGGCACACCCCACGCCGCCCAATCGGGGCAGGCCAAACTTGCCGTAGATCAGCAGCCAGTTGAGCAGGATATTGATGCCCAGTGCCAACAGGGCAATCACCATCATGGGCTTGGTCTCGTTGAGGCTGGCGCTGTAGCCATACAGCACGCGGTAGCAGGCGAAGGCAGGCAGGGCAAAGCTGGTCACCTGCACAAACGCCTTGGCCATGTCGCGCACGGCGGGGTCCAGTTGCATCACATCGAATATCAAGGCCGATGCCTGGGCTGCCAGCAAAGCCACCACGCCTACCCCCAGGGCTTTCCACAGCGCCTGCCGCACCACATGCGGTATCAGGTGATGCTCTTCCGCCCCCACATGGTGGGCCACGGTAGGATTGACCGACATCATCACCCCCATCAGGGTCACGATGATGATGGACCAGACCGAGGCCCCCAGCGACACGGCCGCGAGATCCTCGGCGCTGGCATGGCCAGCCATGGCTACATCGGCCACGGCCATGCCAACGGTAGCCAACTGACCTATCAGCATGGGCCAGGCCAGTTGCCAGAGCGCGGCGGCTTCGGTCTTGATGGCTGGCGTAGTAAGGCGTTTCAAGGGCATGGGACAAACCGGATCTGCAAACACGGTCTTCCATTCTAGCCCGCCTTGGCGCAAGCGCCCCGTGACGGTGTAAAGGCAGAACGGCTTAGCTGTAGTGGCCCTGCCCGGCAATACTGGCTTCCAGCGCCAGCTCCCTGCCAAAGCGCTCGCTCAGCGCCAGGGTCTCATTCAGTGTCAGGTCCAGTATCAACAGGCTGCCATCCGGCAGGCGCTCTATCTGACCCTCAAAATACAGTGCCACCTCACGCGCCTTGGCCAGCAAGGTCTGCTGGCCCTTGCCTGCGCTCAGGCGTAGCCAGTTGCGGCCAACATGGCGGCGTGCCAGTTGCTGCGACACGGTGCGGGCATCAATGGTGGAGTCCTGCAAGGAGGCACGGTCACAACCGTAGGTGCCGTAAGCGGACGCAGAGGTATCGAGGCAATCAAACATGGTGGGCTCCAGAAGCGTGTTACGACAGCGTGCCCGACCACCGGGCGTCGCTTTAGCGGCTTAGGTTCGACGGCTTACCGTCACGCGCCCCGCAAGTTGTCGATTAAATCGGCGCGTTTACTGCTGTACTGGCTGCATTGAACCAGGCGGCAAGCCTGGTCCGGAAAAACAAAAAACCCGCTGCCTGAGGCTAGCGGGTTGGAGCGCATGCGGTACGAGACCGCCTTGACGCTGACCACGCTTTAGCCGCATTTATCAAGCGCCCGCAAGCTGAGGGTCAAATCGGCGCCAAGGCCTGCAATGTATTACGACTACGCCCGCAACGTCAACGGGTGTTTACCGCCAGCGCCGCCATGGTCTGCAGCAAGCGGCTACGGTCGGCGGCGCCCAGGGTATCCCACAGCACTGCCAGGGCATCACCCAGCGTGGCGGCGTGGATATTGGCGCGTAGGCCTAACAGATAAGCGTGCAGAAAGTCTGGCCAGACAGCCTCGCTGCAGATGACATCATCCTGCTGCAAGGTAAGCATCTTGTCTGCCTGGGCAGCTTCCATCACGGCGCCATAGGCTTGTTGCAGTTGGCCGTCAGCCAAACGAGGCGCACAGCGCTGCACCCAGGCCAGGGCAATCAGGTGATGCCCGTAGAAGCCAGGCTGCCGACTTACTACCGCAAAAACCTCGGCGAACGTCAGCCGCCTGCCGGCCGGGCGTGTAGGCGGTTGCCAGTGGCTATCCCAGACCGGATAGCCTGGATAGGCCTGCGCGGCAAACTCGACAAATCGCTCCAGCAACCAGGGGTGCTGGCTGGCATCGACCCGTTCCACCGCCACAGTGAAAGACAACCAGATGGACAGACCATGAGCCAGATAGCCGGGCTCATTGAAGGCACGCCCGGCATAGTGCCCCACGACTGCCGCCAGCCCATGGGTGGCAACCCAGTCATTGGCGGCACGGTAAGCCAGTGGCAGCAGGCCACGGGCAATCAATCGCTCTGCGGCACGCGGGCCATAGCGCATAGGCGACGATACGGTGGAGGCCAGTAATCCACTGGCTGTCGGCGTAAGGTGAAATTCGCTGTGCGCCAGCAGCTGGGCGCCCTGTGCCGGGCTCCAACCTGGGAAGCGCTCTCCCAGGTAGGCCAGAGCCAGGGCCGCCTTGATGCGATGAGGTTGCCCGATATCGGCCACCGCATGCAGGGCAAAGGATAGCAAGGGCGCCAGGGCCAGCGGATGCGGCTGATGCGACATGATGATCTCCTCCGAAGTAGTGAGATCATCTTATTTATAAATAAATATGTTTACTAATTGTGATTTGCTATGCGGGCCATAGCATTTACATCGGACGGCCGGGCAGCGTTACTCCGGTGCGCGACTATCGAGCATCAGCGTGACCGGGCCATCATTGATCAGGCTGACCTGCATGTCTGCGCCAAACACGCCCGTGGGAACGGGCTTGCCCAAGGCCTGGGACATGGCGGCCACAAAGCGGTCGAACAGCGGCTGCGATACCGGCCCAGGGGCAGCGCGGCTCCAGGACGGGCGGTTACCTTTCTTGACGCTGGCGAACAGGGTGAACTGGCTGACAGCCAGCACCTCCCCACCGACATCGAGCAGGGAACAATTCATCACGCCCTGCTCGTCGCCAAACACCCGCAGCTTGCAAAGCTTCTGCACCAGCCAGCCGATATCGGCCTCGCCATCATCGGCCTCGGCACCCACCAGCAACAGCAGGCCAGGGCCGATGCGGCCAACGGTCTGGCCGTCGACCGCCACAGCAGCTTCGCTGACACGCTGCAGCACTACCCTCAAGCTTGCGGCTCCCGGTTGTCGTTCAGGCGCAGGAAGCCCTTGACCAGGCGGTAGACCATCCACAACCAGGTACCGGCACCCACGATGATGGCCAGCGGAATGCCGATCAGGGTGACAAACAACAGGCTGGCGAGGATGCAGCCTGCCAGCGAGTACCAGAATATCTCGATCTGCCAGCGGAAGTGCTCGGCCAGCCAAGTTCCCCTGGCTTCGTCACGCTTGACGTAGGCAATGATGACGCCGATCAGGCCGGTAGGTATGGCGGTCATCAAGGAGACGGCCAGCAGGATATAGACCGCCAGCACCAGATTCTTCATTGAACGTTCGGCCTCGTCGGGCAATAGGACTTGTGACATGGTGTTTGCTCCCCTTTGTTGATCAAGCAGGCTCCAGCTTATCAAAGCTGGCCGGCGCTGCAGCGCTTCCGCGACAGTCAGCGCCAGCAATGGCCTGGGTTGCCGCCAGACGGGAATGAAATGCATGCCCCGCTGGCTGTGTACCGCCTGGTCAGCACTCCACGACGTTGACCGGCACTTCAACAATGTCGATGGCGAGGCCACCGCGTGCGGTTTCCTTGTACTTCACATGCATGTCGCGCCCGGTATCGCGCATGGTGCGTATCACCCGGTCCAGCGAGATATAGTGCGTGCCATCACCACGCAAGGCCATGCGCGCCGCATTGATGGCCTTGATCGACGCCATGGCATTGCGTTCGATACAGGGCACCTGTACCAGCCCGCCCACCGGATCGCAGGTCAGACCCAGATTGTGTTCCATGCCGATCTCGGCAGCGTTCTCCACCTGTGCCGGCGTACCGCCCAGCACTTCACACAGGGCACCTGCCGCCATGGAGCAAGCCGAACCCACCTCGCCCTGGCAGCCGACCTCGGCGCCGGAGATAGAGGCATTGGTCTTGAACAAGATGCCGATGGCGCCTGCGGTGAGCAGGAAGCGGACTATGCCGTCTTCGTTGGCTCCCGGCACGAAATTCACGTAATAGTGCAGCACGGCTGGCACGATGCCCGCCGCCCCATTGGTGGGCGCCGTCACGACCCGGCCACCACCGGCGTTTTCCTCGTTGACGGCCAGTGCGTAGAGGTTGACCCAGTCCAGCACCGTCAGCGGATCACGCAGTGCCGCCTCGGGCCTGCCGGCCAGTTGCCGGTACATATCGTAGGCGCGGCGCTTCACCTTCATGCCACCGGGCAGGATGCCTTCGGTACGGCAGCCGCGCTCCACACAGGCATGCATGACCTGCCAGATATCCAGCAGCTTGGCCCTGACTTCGGCCTCGCTGCGCCAGGCCAATTCGTTCTCCAGCATCAACTGGCTGATAGGCTTGCCATGGCGCTCGGCCAGTGCCAGCAGCTGCGCGCCCGTGGTAAAGGGATGCGTCAGTACCTCGGCCGTCGGCGGGGTAAAGCCCCCCTCCACCGCGTGCTCATCCACCACAAAGCCGCCCCCCACCGAGTAATACGCACGCCGCTCCAACTCGCCGCCCTCGGCGTCATAGGCACTGAAGATCATGCCGTTGGGGTGGTATGGCAGGGTCTTGCGCTTGTGCAGTACCAGATGCAGCGGCTCGTCGAATTCGATCTCCTGGCTACCCAACAACTTGAGCCGCTTGCTGGCGCGTATGGCTGCCACCATGGCAGGCACCTGATCGGTGTCCACCAGCTGCGGCTCCTCGCCCAGCAGGCCCAGTATCACTGCGATATCCGAACCGTGGCCCTTGCCGGTGGCACCGAGCGAGCCATACAGCTCGGCCCGTATGCTGGCCACCTTGGGCAGCAGGCCTTCGCGCTCCACCCGCTGCATGAACTGCCTGGCAGCACGCATGGGGCCTACGGTGTGAGAGCTGGACGGCCCGATGCCGACCTTGAACAGATCAAATACGCTGATAGCCATGCTGATGTCTCCACGCCGCGCTTGGCGGTCATTTTCTGGTAGTGCCACCGGGGTGCCGGTGCCTGGGTCGCGCGTAGTCTAATCGTGGCCGACTACAGATGCACGCAGCTTTGCCGCAGCCCATCATCAGCCCGGGCAGGCCAGCCCGGCAGCGCCGGCTTTGCCCCGCGCCTCACGCCCTGGCGACGCAGACTCCACCGCGCCAAGATAGCGATAAATCATTGATTCAAATAACCATTAAATATCCGGCATCGAGCAGCGACACAGACCATGGACACAGGACACGTCCCTATTAGGACTTACCCTAGGTAGATATCAAACCGCACACTATCGCCCTCCAGGCTATAGCTCGGCTTGGCGCCTGCCAGCAGCGGCGCATGCCGTGGTCGCTTCACCACCACCCGGCAGGCAGCCAGTGCCCTGGCCGGCAGCAGCAACGCATCGGCATCGGCATCAGCCCCCACCACCTGCTGAAAGGTCTGCATCTCTTTCTTGGACAGCGCCGATTTGGTTTTGGTCTCCGGGAACATCGGGTCCAGATAAATGACCTCTGGCCGGTCGGCTGCCCAGGCCTGCATCAATTCGCTGGCCACGCCGTGGTGCAGGCGCATGCGGCTGGCAATGGCCGCCACCTCATCACTGGCCTGTGCCCGCAGCAAGCCATCGGCCAGCAGGCTGGCGGCCACCGGCGAGCGCTCCAGCATGTCTACCTGGCAGCCCAGCGAGGCCAGCACAAAAGCATCCCGGCCCAAACCCGCCGTCGCATCCAGCACATGCGGCGTGCTCCCGCCCTTCAGGCCGCAAGCCTTGGCCACGCCCTGGCCACGTCCACCACCATGCTTGCGTCGCCAATCTGCCGCACCACCCACAAAATCGACAAAGACCGGGCCAGGCGCGCCCTTGCCCAGGCTGCACAAGGCCAGCTTATGGGCATCCAGCACAAGCGCATGGCCCTGCTCGGGCAAGGCATCAAGCAGCACAAAACCGTAGTGAGCCGCCAACTGCTGGGCATGGGCATGGCGCTCGGAACTGGAACAAAACAATGGGGGCAGCATAGGATAGGGTCTGGGCCAATACCGGCCGTATAAGGAGAGCCATGCGGCTGGTCATTATCGCATTCGTGGCGGGTGTCGTCTGGCTGCAGTTTCAGGCAGCCTTGCCGCCGCTATGGCCGGGCCTGCTACTGGCAGCGGTGGCGGCGGCCTGGGCATGGCGTCAGCCGCGCTGGCGGGTAGGCTTATGCCTGCTGGCCGCCTTGGGGCTAGGTGCCAACTACGCCACCTGGCGGGCCGATATCAGGCTGGCGCAGCAACTGCCGGGCAGCCTGGAACTCAAGCCACTGCAGATCGAAGGCGTGGTGGCCGGCCTGCCCCAGCCCAGCCAGTACGGCCCACGCCTGCGTTTTGCGGTGGACCAGGCACCGCCTGGGGTGCCGGCCTTGCTGCTACTGAACGACTACGCCCGCCCCGCCCAAGGCTGGCACGCTGGCGAGCGCTGGCAGCTGACCGTGCGGCTCAAGCGTCCTCATGGCAGCCTCAACCCAGGCGGCTTCGATTACGAGGCCTGGCTGCTGGGCGAAGGCATAGGCGCCACCGGCAGCATCGCCAAGCGCGGCCGTAGCCTGCTGGACGCCCATGACAACCGCCCCAGCTCGCTACTGCACCGCAGCCGCGCCTGGCTGGCACAACGTATACAGCAGCAGTTGCCGGATCAGCCTTTTGCCGGCGTAATTGTGGCCCTGGTCATCGGCGAGCAGTCCGGCATCAGCCAGGATCAATGGCGTTTGTTCAGACAAACCGGCATTACCCATCTGGTCAGCATCTCCGGCCTGCATGTCACCCTGGTCGCCGGCCTGCTCGGTGCCACCGTCGGTTGGCTGTGGCGCCGTTCTGCCCGCCTCACCTTGCAACTGCCCGCCCGCAAGGCTGCCCTGATCGCCGCCGTGGCGGGGGCATTGGCCTATAGCGTGCTGGCGGGGTTTTCCGTACCCACCCAACGCACGCTCTACATGCTGGTGGTGGCGGCTATCGCCCTGACCAGCCATCGCGCACTGTCTATCTCTACCATCTGGACCCTGGCGCTGGGCACTACAGTGTTGCTCGACCCCTGGTCGGTGCTATCCGCTGGTTTCTGGCTGTCTTATCTGACCGTGGGAGCCATGCTCTGGGCGCTGTCTGGCCGACATGGTCAGCTGCTGGGCTGGCGCCAGCGCTTGCTGCAATGGGGAACCGTGCAATGGGCCGCCACGTTGGGCTCGCTGCCGCTGCTACTGCTGCTGTTCCAGCAAATGCCACTGGCCTCGCCCCTGGCCAACGCCATCGCGATCCCACTGATCAGCAGCGTCGTTACCCCACTGGCCCTGCTGGGTGCACTGGACCCTACCGGCCTATTGCTGCAACTGGCCCACTGGCTGCTGACCCAAACCCTCTGGCTGATCTCGCCGCTGGCAGAAAGCCGTCTGCAATGGACCCAGGCAGCCCCGCCAGGCTGGTTGATACTACCCGCCGCCCTGGCCACGGCCCTGCTGCTGTTGCCACGGGGCGCACCGGGCAAACTGGCCTGCTGTGCCCTACTCCTGCCGCTGCTGCTGCCCTTGCATCAGGCACTCCCCCAAGGCCACTTCCGCGCCACCGTCTATGACGTGGGCCAAGGGTTGGCGGTGCTGGTAGAAACACCCCGACATAGGCTGCTGTTCGATACCGGCCCCGAGGGCGGAGGCGGCCGTACCGTGCCGTCTGCCCTGCGCGCCGGTGGCATCAAGACACTGGACGCCTTGGTACTGAGCCATAACGATGGCGACCACACCGGCGGCGCCGCACTGGTGCTGCAAGAGGTTGGCGTAAACCGCATCGTCGGTACTGCGCTGGCCACCAACAAGCTGCCCGCAGGCCATCCTGCCCCGCTCCACCAGCCCTGTCAGGCAGGGCAGCAATGGGTATGGGATGGCATACGGTTTGCCATGCTCCACCCCCAAACGGCTGGCGGCCGGGCAGGCGACGATAACGCCAGCAGCTGTGTACTCAGGATCAGCGGGCCGGGTGGCAGCCTTTTGCTGCCCGGCGATATCGGCATGAAGGAAGAAGCCTTGCTGGTCGGGCAGGCGCAGGAACTGGCCGCCGATGTACTGGTGATGCCGCACCACGGCTCGGATACCGCCTCCAGCCCAGCCTTCATCAATACCGTATCACCCCGCTTTGCCATCGCCACGGCCGGCTACCGCAACCACTTCCGCCACCCCAGACCCGCCGTGGTGGCACGCTACCAGGCCGCAGGTGCCACGGTCTTGCGCAGCGATGAGGATGGCGCGGTACGGCTGGACTTTGCGCCGGACGGGCTGGCGGTGAGCCGCTGGCGGGAGATCAAACGGCGGTACTGGCACCTGCCTGGGTGAGGCCACTCCCCGCTCAAAGCCCGCCAGCAACCTGTTCCGGCGGTGCCAACAGAATGGTGGCAATCACCACATTGCCCGCGCCCTGGTAGGCCAGCGATTCAAAGCTCATGGCGCGGGCCATAGAGATACCCCGGCCATTGGGATCGAATGCGCGGGCGGGGTCGAAGTCGAGGAAGCGATTCCAGTCAAAGCCATCACCTTCGTCTTCGATCTCCACCAGCAATCTGCCATCCTGTCGGCGGGCTACAATCTTCACCCGCTTGTCCACATGTTCAGGCTGCTGTTGCAGGGCCTCTATTTCCTCGCGCCAGCGGCCAGATTGCATCATGGCTTTCTTCTCGGCATAGCCCACGCCCAGATTGCCATGCTCTATGGCATTGACGATCAGCTCGGTCAGGCCCAGCACGGTGCGCTCTGGTGCCGGGGTCAGCTTGCCCAGCAAGGCGGCCACCCTTTGTGCCTCATCCAGGGTGCCCAGCTGGAAGCGGGCTTCGCTGAGCATGGCCAGGCCATCAAGTGGCTGCGCAGCGGCCTGCTTGACCGACCGACGGGCGCGATGCTGCGCCACGGCGGCAGCCACAATCGCCAGCAGCATGTCGCGCTCGAAGGGCTTGGTCAGGTAGTAGTAGGCACCCGCCTCCATGCCCTCGCGCACAGCCTCTGGCGAGCCCACCGCCGTCTGCATCACCACCGGCAGGCCCGATAGCTGCGGATGGGCCTGCATGCGCTTGAGTACCTCCATGCCATTGAGGCCGGGCATCATGCGGTCCAGCAGCACGGCATCGAAGCTGTCGCCGGCACGGGTCAGCCAGTTCCATGCTTCTTCGCCGTCCGATGCCAACTCGACGGCATAACCGGCTTCGGTCAGGTGTTCGGCCAGGATTTCCAGATTGAAAGGCTCGTCATCGACAAGCAGCAGGGTAGGCTGGGGTTTGTTGCTACCGGTCATGGATTTCCTCCTGGTCCGCTACGTACGGCGGAATAGTCTACTTCCCATTGTAGTGCGGGATTTGCAATCAACAGGCTCACCACGAAACGTGCGCCGCCATCAGGCCGGTTCTCGGCCCGTATGCCGCCACCGTGGGCTTCGATGATCTCGCGCGAGATAGCCAGGCCCAGGCCCGTGCCGCCAGCGCCGGTCTTGGTCTTGGAACTCTGGATGAACTTGTCAAAGATGGTGGCCAGCTCGTCCGGCGGCACACCCACGCCCTCGTCATCCACCGCCAGCTGTATGCAGCCACCTTCCTGCCAGGCACTCAGGGTGACATTCCCGCCCTCGGGGCTGAACTTGACAGCGTTGGATACCAGATTGCGCAGCACCTGTATCAACCGCAGCGAATCCCCCCTCACCCGTGGCAGATCATCCACCAGGGTAATATGGATGCGCAGGCCGCGATCGCGCGCCAGGGGAATGAATTCGCTGGCCACCTCGCGCACGATGGGCGGCAGTTCCAGCGGCTGCATGTCATAGGTCATCTTGCCGGCCTCCAGCTTGGAGAGGTCGAGCAGGTCATTCAATATCTGCAGCAGGCGCTGACCGCTCTGGCGTATGCGGCCAAAGTAATGGGCCAGCTTGTCTGGCGCCACATCGGTGGCACGCCGCTCACCCAGCTCGGCAAAGCTCAATACGGCGTGCATGGGCGTGCGCAGCTCATGCGACATATTGGCCAGGAACTCCGATTTGGCCATATTGGCCGCCTCGGCCAGATCCTTGGCCACCCGCATGGCCTCTTCGCCGGCCCGCCGCTCGCCGATGTCCTGATAGATCCAGATGGAGCCCGCCAGTGGGTCTGCCGGGTCGATGGCCTTACCGAATGCCTCACACAGCACCAGCCGGCCATCTGCCGCCCGGTAGCTGACTTCCAGGGTAACCACACTGCCCCCCACCATGGGCAAGTAGGCCTCGTTCGATAGCCGCTCGAACGCCCCTTCATCCGCAAACAGCATGCGGATGGATTGGCCTATCAGGGCAGAGCGGGTGTAGCCGAACAGCAGCTCGAAGGCGGCATTGACCTCCAGTATGTTGCGCTGTCCCAGGAACACCGTGGGCAGCGGGCTGGCGGTAAACAGGGTGTTGAGCTCGGCGGTACGTTCGCGCACCAGGTCGGCCAAGTGGTCGCGGTGGCGTATCAGCTCGGCCTCGATCTGCTTGCGGTCGCTGATATCCCTCAGCATGACCAGCCACTCGCCCTCGCTGGCCGGGGTGACACGCGCTTCAAACTGGCGGTCGCCGTCTCCCAGGGGCAGGCTGTATTCAAAGCTGCGCACCCGGGCGGGCCAACCGTCGGTCAGGGCAAAATCCAGCTTGATGGCAAACTCGCCCGGCAGCCGGCGGTAGTGCTGGCCCACCACCTCGCGCGACAGACCGAATTCACCACTGCCGGCACGGCCACGGCAATCCACCACCACGCCGGTGTTGTTGAGTTGCAGCATCAGGTCGGGAATGGCCTCCAGAATCGCCACATTGCGGATTTCCGCCCGCAGCATGGCCTCTTCAGCCGCCTTGCGCTCACTGATATCGAGCAGCGAGCCCGCCAGCCCTGGGCGATTGTCGAACAGGATGGGCTTGGCCGTGATCAGGGCATAGAAGCGGCTGCCGTCGGGGCGCTGCATCAGCACCTCGGTCGGCTTGCCGCCTGAACGCTCGGGCGAGATTGCCACCGCCAGCGCCTCGCGCCAGGCACTGGCAATCAGGTCATACAGGCTGCGGCGCTCGATCAGATCGACCGGGTTGTGGCCAAAATAGGCGGCAAAAGCCGGGTTCACATAACGCAGCTGGTCGTCCTGCAGCACATAGATGCCGATATGGGCGGCGTCGAGAATGGCACGGTGCTTGTATTCGCTCTCGAACAACATGCGCTCGGCCCGGCGCCGGTCGCTGACATCGCGGATCACCCCGACAAAATAGTGGCTGTCGCCCAGGGTGAACTGACTGAGTGACAGCTCCACCGGGAAGGCGGCACCATCCTTTTTCTGCCCCAGCAACTCGCGGCTGCCCAGCAGCCGCTCCTGGTCCAACCGCAAGGTCGGCAACTCGTCGCCCCGGCTGCGTTGCACCGAGGGTAGCAACATGCCGATATTGAGCCCCAGCACGGCATCCATCTCATAGCCAAACAGGCGCTCCGCCGCCCGGTTGAAGCGCTCGATGCGGCCCTGGTCGTCGATCAGGACGATGGCCTCGCTGGTGGTGTCCAGTATGGTCTGCAAGCGCAGGCCATCACGCCGTGCCTCGCTGGCTGCGGTGCGGGCACGGTTGAGCTCCTGCTGCAGGCTGCGGTTCTCCAGCTCCAGCGGGCTCAGCTCGGTTTCATCCGGGTGGACTTTGCGCATGGCCAGCGCCGCCGCCAGCAAAGACAGCAGCCCACCCAGCAGCAGCAGGGGCTCGCGGCCGTGCGTGCGAGCTTCTGCCAGGGCTGTTTCCACCAGCCTGGCCTCCAGCCGCCACTGCCGCCCGCCCAGGCTGACATCGCGGCTGGCCAGCAGACGCAACGGCAGCGCGGCGTTGTTGAGTTCGGCCGGGTAGAGCGGCTCGGCCCGGGTGGGGTCGGTCACATCGAACCAGACATCCTGTATGGCCTTGCTCTGCGGCAGGCTCAAAGCCACATCAGCCGGGGTAATGGCCAGCCCCAGCAGGCGCGGGGGCTGTTCTTCGCCCTGCCAGCCCAGCAGCAGGGCCGCCACCCGCCCTCCTGCTGCGCGGTAAGGCGCAGACAGGCGCACCTCATGCACAGGCAAGCGCGACAAGGTGGGCGCCAGTTGCCGGTCGGCCGCCAGATCCAGCCCTATGCTGAACTGCGACGGCACCGACAGGGCGCCATAGACGATGGGCAGGTAGTCACGCCGCGCGGGCGAGCGCACCTGCTGTCCCAGGGCATTGCGGAAACGCAAGGAAAAATCCGGATAGAGCCGCCGCCAGCGTGCCTCGAAAGCGGCCCTGGCTTCGCCACCCACCGGCTCGGCGGCCAGCAGGGTATCCACCCCTGGCGTGCGCTGCAGCGCCGAAGCCAGCAGGGTGAACTGCTCAGGCGAGGGATCGGGGTTGAGCTTGAACAGGGCACGCATGCCCTCGATGCCTTCTTGCGCACGCCGCATGCCGTACTCGGCATTGGACACCCGCTCTACCGCTTCACCCTGAAAGTGGCTGAAGGCCAGGCTCTCCATATGGCGGGCGCGCCAAGCGTCCAGGCCCGCCGTCAAGGCGAATCCCAGTATCAGGCTGGCGACCGCCAGGGCGGCACGACGCCGCATCAGGGCTGCGCTGCAGTACGGCTAGGCCGACTGCAGTTCCTGGAACAATGCCAGGAATTCCTGGCTGAGTTTGTGACGCGCATCAAGATGTATCATAGGCAAGCCTCGATCATGCGATTCGCGGATCTTCACCGAACTGGACAGTTTGCTGTCCAGCACCGGCAGGCCTTCTTCCTTCAATTCGTTGACCAGCCGCTGCGGCAGGCTGGCCCTGGGTTGGAACTGGTTGACCACAATGCCTTCCACCACCAGCGCCTGGTTATGGTCAGCCCGTATCTCGCCGACATTGTTCATCAGGGTATAGAGCGCCTGGCGCGAGAAGTCATCACAATCGAACGGGATTAGGCAGCCTTCCGCCGCGATCAATGCGGACTGCGTAAAGAAGTTATAGGCCGGCGGCGTATCGAGGATGATCTCATCGTATTCCTTCGCCAGCTCATTGAGGGTATCGCGCAGCTTGTAGATCTTGTGGCGCGATTCCAGCTTGGACTGCAGCTCACCGATTTCTGGGTGGGAGGGTATCAGGAACAGGTTCTCGAACGGCGTGGCGTGGACAAAGGCGCTGGCTGGCTTGGAAAACAGGCTGAAGTTCAGCGTCTGCTCAAAATACTCGGCCAGGGTGGGGCTGATTTCCTTGGCCGCATCGCCAAGCAGGTAGCGGCTGGAGTTGCACTGCGGGTCGATATCGATCAGCAGCGTCTTGCGTCCCTGGTGGGCCGCAATGGCCGCCAGATTGACTGCAATCGTGGACTTACCGACGCCACCTTTCTGGTTGAAAATGACCCGCTTCATGGCCTGCTCCGAAGTAGTTGATTCCGCTGGATTCTATCAGCCTGCTGCAGCGCAGCAGTGAAGGACCTACCTATCATTGTGGCTGTCAGGCAGACGGGTGTGGCTTTTTGGTCGCCGAAGCTATGCACAGTGGGTAGGCAGTCGCGACAGCGCCTCGCAAAAGTAGGCCCGGTCACTTGCCGGCAGGCCGTCCAGCTCCCGCTGCAATTGCTGCACCGAGGCCTGTGCTGCCGCCACGGCACCGCCATGCAGGGCATACCAGGCATGTTCCAGGCGCAAGCCGCAGCGTTGCAGCAGGCTGTAACGCGCGCGGTTTTCCTGCTGTGCCGCCAGCAGCGACTCGGCCAGGGCCAGCCAGCTGACCGGCAGCAGCGCCTGCTCATCCAGCCAGGGTAGCTGGCCCGCCTGCGCCAGTATGGTTTCCGGCACCAGGGGTTGATAGCTGCGAAAGACCGCCAGCGAGGGCGACTCGGTACGGGGGCAATGGCCGCGGGCGATACGCATCAGGTAGATGGCATTCCAGGCCGACAGGGCGCCGCTGCCGGCACAGCGGCATAGCCATTCGCTCAGCAGCAGCCAGCGCATGGCGGCAGGGCTGGCCGTCAGCGGTTCGCCGCAGAGGCCTTCCTCGGCAAACAACCAGATGGCCATGCCCGTATTGGCCGCCACCTGCTGCGCGGCATCAAATGAGCCGAACTCGAAGGCCGCTTCCAGGGCGCGGGCAAAATGATCGAGAGCCTGTTGTGCCATCTGCCTGCGCAGGGCCAGATCAGGCCCCTGCCCGGCCAGCGCCCTGGCTCGGGCAATCAGGGCGGCCAGGTTGTACCACTCGAAGCGGATGCGGGGATGGTGGCGGACAACGGATGCCCGGGGCTCTACCTGTCGCATCTCGCGCAGGATGGCCTCGGCCTGCTCGGCCTCGCGCTGGCCCCAGGCCACCCAGGCCGACAGGATATGCTCCATGGCATCCAGGTAGCCGCTCTCCCCGGCACCATCGTTCTTGAGCGTGCGGCGCAACTGGGCCAGCAATTGCCTGGCCGCCCCCAGATCGTCCAGCCTGCGCCAAGCACTGGCCTCGCCCAAGGCGGCCAAGGCCTGCTGCAGGCCATTGCCTGCCAGCCCGGATGCAGCCTTGAACCCTGCCAGCGCGCCTCGCTCCTGCCGGCTGCCGCTGGCATCCAGCACCGCCAGCAAACGCCCTTGGCGTAAATCCTGCTGGGCGGCCGCCAGGGTCAGCCAGAACTCCACCCCCTGCTCTGCCGGCCTGGCAGGCGGGACGGTAGGCCGCGACTGCCCCAGGAAATCAGCCACCTCGCCCGGTGTGGCCTGCCGGCCTTCCACCATCAGGCACAGCCTGTCCGCCTCGGCCTGTGGCAACCAGAAAGGCCCCTGGCTGCGGCCATCGGGATTAAGAAAACGCGGGTCGCGGCCGCTGTCATCGCCCCAGCCTGCCCGTATGCCCCAACGGGCAAAATCGCGATAGGCGCGGCTCACCAGCATGCGCAGGCTGCGCGCAGCGGGAAACTGCTGGCGCAGCTCTGCCAGCCGTACCAGACCACCCGGCTCGCCCCCTTGCCGGGCCTGGCACAGCCGGGCCAACAGCCAGAGCGACTGGTGGGCTGCACGCTGCCCACCTACAGTCTGGGGTACGGCAAGTTCTACGGTCAGGGCAATCGACATGGTGTTCCGCTTATCCAGCAAGGCCCGCCATTGTGCGGCCTGGCGGCTAGCCAACCAAGTTTGCGTTACAGACGTTACAGCAGTGGCTGCAGTGACGCCCGATGCGCTCAATTTGCCCCAGCCGCCCTCGTAGCATGGGGTTACCCATTCACCACCAAGAGGTACACCATGCTCTACCCACTACGTTTACTGGCCGTGATGAGCTGCCTGTTGCTGAGCCAGACGCCGCGTGCGGCCGGTGTCGTCGAAACCGATGCCCTGCAGCGGCACTTCGACGCTGCCGGCCTCAAAGGCACTTTTGTGCTGTACGACGCCAGTGCCGACCAGATGACGGTGTACAACCCCAAGCGGGCTGCCACGGCTTATACGCCAGCCTCCACCTTCAAGATATTCAACAGCCTGGCTGCCTTCGACAGCGGCGCGGTACGCGATGCCGACGAGATACTGCCTTATGGCGGCAAGCCCCAGTGGCTGCCGGCCTGGGAGCGTGACATGCATCTGCGCGATGCCATGCGTCTGTCCAACGTGCCCATCTACCAGGAGGTAGCCCGCCGCATCGGCCAGCCGCGCCTGCAGGCCTATGTCAAAGCCGTGGGTTACGGCAACGCCGATATCGGCCCGGTGGTAGATCGCTTCTGGCTGGATGGACCGCTGGCCATCACCGCCGAGCAGCAGGCCCGCTTTACCGCCCGCCTGGGCCTGGGGCAACTACCGTTCTCGGCCAAGGCCATGAGCATGACCCGCGATATCATGCAGTTGGAGAAGACCGCCGATTACACGCTGTATGGCAAGACCGGCTGGGCGACCAACAGCAAACCGGCCATAGGCTGGTGGGTGGGTTATCTGCAGCGGGGCGACAAGGTATATGGCTATGCGCTGAATATCGACATGCCCACGCTGGAAGACGCCCCTAAGCGTATGCCACTGGGCAAGGCCTGCCTGAAAGCCCTGGGCGTGCTACCGTAACTTCGTTTTACCCCCAAGGGGCAGCCGCCATCGCAGCCCTGCCGCTACCTGCGTGCCAGGCCCCGTGCACAAGCTCGGCTTGGTATGCAGCACAGCACCGCTACGGCAATTCCTGGCTCAGCATCTCCCAGGACTGGTCCGCTTGCAGTTGCGCCAGCAGGAAATCCAGCAAGGCACGGACGGCAGGCGAGAGGCCGCGCTGGCTGGCATAGACCGCTTGCAGGCTGACCATGGGAAAGCGCCAGGCCGGCAAAACCTCGACCAGCCGGCCGGCCTGCAAATCTGCCCGTACCATGGGTTCGGGCATCATGGAGACACCCAGCCCATCCACCACGGCACGGTGGCGCAGGCCGAAGTGCTCGCTGGCCAGGCGCGGTGGCAGGATGATTTCGGTGGGCACGCCACCCGGCCCCCGCATGCGCCAATGGATGCGGCGATCCGCCTCGATGGCGCCCAGCGCCGGTAGCTGGAGCAGGTCGTCCGGCTGCCGTGGCGGTGCATAGCCGGCCAGCAGTTGTGGGCTGGCCACCAGGCAGGTGCCATACTGCGCCAGCCGCAAGGTGGGCCATTGCAGGTCTTCGTCGTAGCTGGGCCGCACCCGCAGCGCCACGTCCACGCCCTCTTCGATCAGGTCTACCCGTCGGCTGGTCAACACCGTCTCCAGCGCCACCTTGGGATAGGCCTGCAGGAACGCAGCAAACACCCGGCCCAGGCCGGAATCCACCAGCACGCTGGGGCTGCTGAGCCGCACTAGGCCGCTGGGCTCCTGCTTGAGGCTGGCGGCCACCCTGGCCGCCGCATCGGCCTCGCGCAGCAGGGCCTGGCTGTGTACCAGCACCTGTTGTCCGGCATCGGTCAGCGTCAGCTTGCGGGTACTGCGCTGTATCAGCCGCACGCCCAGCCCGGCCTCCAGCTCGGCCACCCGGCGCGACAAGCGCGACTTGGGTATGCCCAACAGCCGGGCCGCCGCCGAGAAACCGCCGGCCTCGATCACCTGGGCAAAATAGCGATAGTCATTGAGATCTGCTGTTTGCATGGCCTGACCCACTTGCCTCATCAATAGAACAATACTTCCCAATATTGCCGTCTAGTTCGACCCATGGTGCAAATATAGGATACGCCCTATCGAGCGCAACACTGCGCACATCCAGATAAGGACGCGAAACATGAAAGCCATCGTGGTAACCCGTTACGGCAAGACCGAAGAGGTCGTGGAACTGCGCGACATGCCCGCACCCGTCGTGGGCCCACGCGACGTGCTGATCGAAGTGTATGCAGCCAGCGTCAACCCCATCGATTTCAAGATGCAGCAGGGTGAGCTGAAGGCTGTACGCAAGCTGCAATTCCCCTACATCATGGGCTTTGATGTATCGGGCGTGGTCAAGGCCGTTGGCAGCGAAGTCTATGGCTTCCAGCCCGGCGAAGCGGTGTATTCGCGGGTGGATGGCGAACGCTTTGGCACCTTTGCCGAACTGGTGGCGGTAGATGAGCAGTTCGTGGCCCACAAGCCAGCACGCCTCAGCCACGCAGAGGCCGCCTCCCTGCCTCTGGTGGCCCTGACCAGCTGGCAAGCATTCGGCCGCGCCAGCCTGAAGGCCGGCCAGCGAGTGCTGGTACATGCAGGTGCCGGCGGCATCGGCACCATCGCCATCCAGATCGCCCGCGCCCTGGGGGCCAAGGTAGCCACCACCACCAGCGCCAGGAATGTCGAACTGGTCCGCTCGCTGGGTGCCGACACCGTGGTGGACTACCAGCAGCAACAGTTCGATACCGTACTCAGCAACTACGATATGGTGCTGGAGACCCTGGGGGGCGATAACCAACGCCGTTCCTTCTCGGTACTCAAGCCCGGCGGCATCCTGGTCAGCATCCTGGGTGTGCCCACGGCAGCCTGGGCCCGCCAGCAGAAGCTGCCATTCTTCATGCCCTGGCTGTTTGGCTGGCTCAATCGCGGCAATGACAAGCTGGCACGCCAGCACAAGGTACAGTGGGACATGCTGCTGATGCAGCCCGACGGCCAACAGCTGCGCGGCATCAGCGATCTGGTGGAAGCCGGCCTGGTGGCACCTGTCATCGACCGTGTCTTCCCCCTGGCCCAGGCCAAGCAAGCCCTGCTGCACAGCCAGAGCGGCCGGGCACGCGGCAAGATCGTGATCGAGGTCAAAGCAACTGCGGCATAAACCCTGTACCGTTGTCGCCTGGGGGAGGAAAAGCGCGGCAAGCGCCCGCTCAAGGCAGTTGCAATGGGCCGGGAGAGCGGCTTCACGCGCCTATATGCAGTCCATACCATGAGAAGTACATGTAGCAGTAGAGAGAGAAGTTGTTCGTAGAGTGTGGGGTGAGTAGCAAGGTGATTGGCGCTACTCACACCCCACCCTACCCAAGCATTAACCCGGCAGGCATGCCGGGCGGCAGCCCCCACGCCCATGCCATGCCGCGCACCCCGCAACAGGGTGCTTGAAACCACGGCAACCGCCCCCATTTGCTGACTCATCAGTCCCAAAACCCTGTTATCAACAAGGTGAATTTCTTATGAGCAAGCAAACCCTCGGTTTCCAGGCAGAAACCAAGCAACTCCTGCAATTGATGATCCACTCCTTGTACTCCAACAAGGAAATCTTCCTGCGCGAACTGGTTTCCAACGCCAGCGACGCCTGCGACAAGCTCAAGTTTGAAGCGCTCAACAACGACGCGCTGTATGAGAACGACGGCAGCCTGCACATCGACGTGGCATTCGACCGCGATGCCCGCACCATTACCCTCAGCGACAACGGCATAGGCATGACCCGCGAGGAGGTGGTGAACAATATCGGTACCATCGCCCGTTCTGGCACCAAGGCCTTTTTCGAGCAACTGAGCGGCGATGCCAAGAAGGACGCCAACCTGATCGGCCAGTTCGGCGTGGGTTTCTACTCGGCCTTTATCGTGGCCGACCGCGTCAGCCTGACCACCCGCCGGGCCGGCGAAACCACCGCCACCCGCTGGGAGAGTGAAGGCGCTGGCGAATACACCCTGGAAGACGTGGAAAAAGCCGGCCGTGGCACCGACATCGTGCTGCACCTGAAGGACGGCGAAGACGAATTCCTGGATGACTGGCGCCTCAAGTCCATCATTAAGCGCTATTCCGACCATATCACCCTGCCCATACGCATGAAGAAGGGCAATAGCTACGGCGAGAACGGCGAAGTCATCGTCTCGGACGAGCTGGAAACCATCAACAAGGCCTCGGCCCTGTGGGCACGCAGCAAGAACGACATCAGCGAGGAGGAATACAAGGCCTTCTACAAGCATGTCTCGCACGACTGGGAAGAGCCGTTGGCCTGGAGCCACGCCAAGGTGGAAGGCCGGCAGGAATACACCGAGCTGCTCTACCTGCCCAAGCGCGCCCCGTTCGACCTGTATGACCGCGAGCGCCGCCATGGCGTGAAGCTGTTCGTGCGCCGCGTATTCATCATGGAGGACGCCGAGAAGCTGCTGCCGCAGTACCTGCGCTTTGTTCGCGGGGTAATCGACTCCAATGACCTGCCCCTCAACGTCAGCCGCGAAATCCTGCAGCACAGCAAGGATATCGACACCATCAAGGCAGGCTGCGTCAAGAAGGTGCTGGGCCTGATGGAAGACATCGCCGAGAACCGCGCCGACGACTATGCCGCCTTCTGGAAGGAATTCGGCCGCGTGCTCAAGGAAGGCGTGGGCGAGGACATGGGCAACCGCGAGCGGATTGCCGGCCTGTGCCGCTTTGCCACCACCGCCAGCGACAGCGAAGAGCAATCCGTATCGCTGAAAGACTACCTGGGCCGGATGAAGGAAGGCCAGGACAAGATTTATTACGTTACCGCCGACTCCTTCGCCGCCGCCAAGAACAGCCCGCACCTGGAAATCTTCCGCAAGAAGGGTATCGAGGTCCTGCTGCTGTCAGACCGCGTGGACGAATGGTTTGTCTCCTCGCTGACCGAATTCGACGGCAAGTCGCTGGCCTCGGTGGCCAAGGGCGGGCTGGATCTGGGCGCGCTGGAAGACGAAGCCGAAAAGCAGGCCCAAGAGACCAAGGCCGCCGACTTCAAGGAACTGACCGACAAGGTCAAGGAAGCGCTGGGCGACAGTGTGCAGGAAGTGCGGGTGACCCACCGCCTGACCGACAGCCCAGCCTGCCTGGTGGCGGAAGAGCATGGCATGAGCGGCAATATGGAGCGCCTGCTCAAGTCAGCCGGCCAGCACATCGGCGGCAGCAAGCCCATCCTGGAAATCAACCCCGACCATGTGCTGGTGGCCAAGCTCAAGAGCGAGCTGGGCGGCGAGCGCTTTGGTGATTGGTCCCACATCCTGTTCGACCAGGCCCTGCTGGCCGAAGGCGGCCAACTGGAAGACCCGGCAGGCTTCGTCAAGCGCCTGAACGGCCTGATGCTGGCCATGTCGGCCTGATCGTAGCCTATCCCTGCAAAAGCGCCCGCCCATCGCGGGCGCTTTTTTGCGCCGCTAAGAGCCACCCCTTTCAAGGTCTTTTCCCTGCGGCCTGTTTGAGCACGCGAGCG
>NZ_JBAMDD010000025.1:0-44147 GCF_036961565.1 Chitinimonas sp. JJ19 | reverse complement strand
CTACAAAGCCGCTTGGGACATGCAAAATACAAGACCCCGCGGTGGCGATGGAGGCGTTATGCGTCGTCATAAGAGTAGCGCTGTCTCTGGACAAACTGCTCAGCTTGTTCTGGTGAGAATACGCCAAGCGAAACAGCTACGGTGACGGCGAACTTCTCTCTTGCCCAGTGTTGTGCCGTGATGAACGGTTGATCTACAACGATGTCGGCGCGTTCGAAAACGATTCCTTCTAAGATAGAGTCTGTGCACGCCAGAACCTCGGCAGTAGTGTGTTCGGCTGTGTAATTGTGCGTGGCTCTCTTTCCGTGCAGAAGGCCGGATCGTGCGATGACCAAGACACCCGCACAAATGCCAGCGAGTACCGCACCACGACCGTATGCCGCAGCAATGCAGGGGTTGGCACTGCCTAGTTCGATGATGGAGTCAGGGTTGCCGCCCGGAACAACCACGCAGTCGGCTGGAGTGTCCATGGCTTGTGCAAAGGAACCATTCACGACAACGCGCGTGCCATTGGACGCATCGTGAATGGTGCCATCTGGCGTAAAAAACGAGATATCGCACTCAGGTGCGAGCACTTCGAGCAAAGGGGCGATTTCCAGGAAGATGCTCCCTGGGTACAGGAGGACGGTGACTCTACGACGCATAACGTTGGAAGCAACCTGCCGCAGGAATGCCGTAGGCATGGAGGGAACTCAAGGCGTTGCTTTGGGGGGGGCAGGTTGATAGCAAGGTTAGGCGCGCCCAAGTTATAGCCTTGAAGTTGGTTGTGAGATTAAGCAGGCCGTTGAAATATACAGCCAGGTAGTGACAACGCTATAGCCAGCGAGGTGTATCCCCCTGAGTGGCATGGTGGCGCAAGATACGCTGGAATACGTTGGGGTCTTTACGGAAAGTCAGTTCGCCAGCTTGTGGCTTATGCCAATCCCACAAGCGGGAAACCCAGAAGCGCAGTGCAGCTGCCCTTAGCATCACAGGCCAGGCATCGCGTTCGCTTTGGCTGAAGGGGCGTACGGATTGGTATCCTGCGCACAGTGCTTCGGCTCTCATCGCGTCGATTTCGCCCCCTTCCTGCGCGCACCAGTCGTTCAGTGTGATGGCCAGATCGTAGATCAGGATATCGTTGCAGGCATAGTAGAAGTCGATGAAGCCGCCTATTTGTTCGCCATGCATGAGGACGTTGTCGCGGAACAGGTCGCAATGTACGACCCCGCTGGGCAGGTGGCTAAAGCGGTAGCGTGCTTGTAGCGCCAGTTCGTTGTGTAGCTGGGTGGCATCGGCCTCATCCAGGTAACCGTATAGATCTGCAGCTGTGGCTGTCCACCATGCCGGCCCACGGGGGTTGGCCATGCGGCCAGGATAGGTTTCTCCCGCCCTGTGCATTTGCGCCAGCATGGCGCCCAAAGCACGGCACTGTGCGGTCGTGGGGGTGGTGACCGGCTCTCCTTGGAGCCAGCCTACTATCACGGTCGGGCGTCCGGCCAGCGTGTCGATGTATTCGTCGCGCTGATTGGCAATGGGGGCTGCGCAGGCTATGCCGTGATGGGCCAGGTGGGCAATCAGGTTGACATAGAAGGGCAGCTCGTGTGCTTGCAGGGTCTCGAACAACGTCAGGACGTACTTGCCCTGCGTGGTGGTGACAGCATAGTTGGTATTGGTAATACCTGCGGCGATGCCCTTGAGTTCGACCAGCTCGCCCAGCGCATAATTCTTCAGCCAGGCGCCGAGTTCATTAGGGGTGACAGTAGTAAAGACGGACATGGGCAAGGTCGCATTAAACCCGATTCAGCCAACATGGCTGCATCGGTGGAGTGGTGAAACGGGAGTGCAGCCCAGTTGCCGCACTCCCCCTGGGCTCAGAAGCGCTTGATGACCCACATGGGCGGGCGCAATACGCCTTGGCCGTCACGTCTTACCATTTGACCCGTGCCATCGTCATCATGCAGGTAATACTCTGGTCCGACCTTGGGTTGCACCCTGATCATGTAGAGCTTGCCCCGCAGGCGGTATTCGCTGTAGGTGGCGTCTTCCTTCTGGATGATGGTGACTTCCGGCTGCACCGTGGCTTCATCCACCGTGGCGGCGGGAAGCGGTGGTGGTGGCGGTAGGTCGGCAGGTTTGGGGTCGGCAGCCAGCAAGGGCTGCGCAATCATCACGGCGATGAGCGACAGCAGGGTACGCATGATCGGGTTTCTCCTGGTCTTGGCCATCATAGGCTGAGTTGCATTTCACGCTCAGCAGGGCTGGGGGCAAAGCCCCGGGTTTCGTAGAAGGCAAATATGGCGTCGACGACCGCCTGGGGTTCATCGATGACCTGCATCAGATTCATATCGTCCGGATTGATCATCCGCTCGCCGGCCAGCGTTGTCTTCATCCATTCCAGCAGACCACTCCAGAAACTGCTACCTACCAGGATAATGGGTATCTTGCGGCTCTTGCCGGTCTGTATCAGCGTCAGTGCCTCAGTCAGTTCATCCAGCGTGCCGAAGCCTCCGGGCATCACTACATAGGCCGTAGCGTTTTTGACGAACATGACCTTGCGGGCAAAAAAGTGACGGAAGGTCTGGCTGACATCCTGGTAGGGATTGCCATGCTGCTCGTGGGGCAGCTGGATATTCAGCCCCACCGAGGGTGACTTGCCGTGGAAGGCGCCCTTGTTGGCAGCCTCCATGATGCCCGGTCCGCCGCCCGAAATCACGCTGAATCCCGCGTCGCTCAAGAGTCGGGCAATTTCCTCGGTTTGCTTGTAATAGGGGTGGTCGCGCGGCGTCCTGGCCGAACCGAACAGACTGACGGCGGGTTGTATCGCTTGCAGTCGCTCGGTAGCTTCCACGAATTCGGACATAATCTCGAAAACACGCCAGGCCTCCTTTGAACGGTAGGCTTGGCTGGCCGCGATGGTGGCCGGGTCGTTGTCACTCGGCAGCTTGCTGTGGGCACTCATGGTTTTCTCTTTTTCTCTTTATTTGACAGAGCGCTAGACGCTCGTGGTGGATAGGGCCCAAATGGCAACAGATTCCAATAAGACGCTCCTGCTGATCGACGGTTCTTCCTATCTGTATAGAGCGTTTCACGCCATGCCAGATCTGCGTGGGCCAACGGGCGCGCCAACGGGCGCCTTACGCGGCATCATTGCCATGCTGAAGAAACTGGTCAAGGAGGTTCCGGCCGATTATATCGGCTGCGTCTTCGACGCCAAGGGCAAGACCTTCCGCGACGACCTCTATCCCGAGTACAAAGCACAGCGTCCCTCCATGCCCGATGACCTGCGGGCGCAGATAGAACCCATACATGCTGCCATTGCTGCCATGGGTTTGCCCATACTGATGGTCGATGGGGTGGAGGCGGATGACGTAATCGGCACACTCTGTCGCCAGGCTGACGCAGCTGGCATGGCTGTGGTGGTTTCTACGGGTGACAAGGACATGGCGCAGTTGGTCAGTGCCAATGTGCGCCTGGTCAATACCATGAGCGAGGAAACCCTGGATGAGGCCGGTGTCGTGGCTAAGTTCGGTGTGGCGCCAGATCGCATCGTGGACTATCTGGCCTTGATCGGCGATACCGTGGACAACGTTCCCGGCGTGCCTAAATGTGGCCCCAAGACGGCTGTCAAATGGCTATCCGAATATGGCAGCCTGGATGCCGTCATGGCCAACTCGGACAAGATAGGCGGGGTGGTGGGGCAGAACCTGCGGGATACCTTGGCATGGTTGCCCATGGGCCGGCAGCTTGTCACGATCAAATGTGATGTCGATCTGAGCCAGGAGATGCCCCAGGGTATGGCCAGCCTCAGCCCGCGCGATGCCGACAAGCCCACGCTACTTGATCTGTTTGAGACCTATGGCTTCAAAAGCTGGTTGGCGGAGATGAAGGGTGATGCTGCCGTAGGCGACAAGATTGCTGCCGAGGGCAATAGCAGCAGCTTGCGCAGCTTTGCCCCGAATGATGTGGGTGAACTCACGGAGCTGCCACGCGACTATGAAACCATTCTGACTGAGCCCCAGCTCGATGCCTGGCTGATCAAGCTGGCGGGGGCAGGCCTGGTGGCGCTGGACACCGAAACAGACAGCCTGGAGCCCTTGCAGGCCCATATCGTGGGTATCAGCTTTGCCGTGGCGGAGGGCGAGGCCGCTTATCTACCGCTTGCCCACCGCTATGCCGATGCCCCCGATCAACTGCCGCTGGAGCCCACCCTGGCGCGCCTCAAGCCTTGGTTGGAAGATGCGGCTAGGCACAAGCTGGGGCAGAACCTCAAGTATGACCAGCATGTGTTTGCCAACCATGGCGTACGCTTGGCAGGGGTAAGGGAAGACACGCTGCTGCAGAGCTATGTGCTCGATAGCACCGAACGTCATGGCATGGATGAACTGGCTGCCAAGCACCTGGGGCTCAGAGCCATCAGCTATGAGGAGGTCGCTGGCAAAGGGGCCAAGCAGATCGGTTTCGGTGAAGTGGCCGTGGATGTCGCCACACGCTACGCCGCCGAGGATGCGGATATCACGCTGCGGCTGCACCATGCCTTTGCGCCACGGCTGGCCCAGGAGACGCGGCTTGATTATGTCTACAGGCAGATTGAATTACCTAGCCGGGAAGTGCTGTTCAAGATGGAGCGCCACGGCGTGCTGCTCGACAGCCAGCAGCTTAATCGCCAAAGCCATGAACTGGGCCAGACCATGCTCAAGCTGGAGCAGGAGGCCTATGAACTGGCTGGGCAGCCCTTCAACCTAGGTTCGCCCAAACAGATAGGCGAGATACTGTTCGATAAGCTCAAGCTGCCGGTCATCAAGAAAACGCCGAAAGGCGCGCCATCGACCGATGAGGATGTACTGACCGAGTTGGCGCGCGACTACCCCTTGCCGGCCAAGCTGATCGCCCATCGCAGCCTGGCCAAGCTCAAGTCCACCTATACCGACAAACTGCCGCTGATGGTCAATCCGCGCACGGGCCGGGTGCATACCAACTACGGCCAGGCAACGGCGGTTACCGGTCGGCTGGCCAGCAACGATCCCAATCTGCAGAACATCCCGGTGCGTACGCAGGAAGGTCGCCGCATACGCGAGGCCTTTATCGCCCCGCCAGGCCATGTCATTGTCAGTGCCGACTACTCGCAGATCGAGTTGCGCATCATGGCGCATCTCAGCGGCGATGAGGGCATGCTCAAGGCCTTTGAAGCGGGGATAGATATCCATCGTGCAACGGCCGCCGAGGTGTTTGGCACGCCCCCGGATGAAGTCAGCAGCGATCAGCGTCGCTATGCCAAGGCGATCAACTTTGGTCTGATCTATGGCATGAGTGCGTTTGGCCTGGCTGCCCAGCTCGATATCGAGCGTAGCGCGGCGCAAAACTATATTGATCGGTACTTTGCGCGGTATCCGGGGGTGGCCAATTATATGCAGACCACCCGTGAGACAGCGCGCGAGCAAGGCTATGTGGAGACCTGGTTTGGCCGGCGCCTGTGGTTGCCCGAGATACGCTCCAGCAACCAGGGCCGGCGACAGGGCGCTGAGCGTGCGGCGATCAATGCGCCTATGCAAGGTACGGCCGCCGACTTGATCAAGCTGGCCATGATAGCGGTACAGGATTGGCTGGAACGCGCGGGCATGGCCAGCAAGCTCATCATGCAAGTCCATGATGAACTGGTGCTGGAAGTGCCGGATAGTGAACTGGAGCAGGTTAGGGTTAAGCTGCCGGCGCTGATGGCTGGTGTGGCAGACCTGAAAGTACCGCTGCTTGCCGAGGTGGGTGTGGGCCTGAACTGGGAGGCTGCACACTAAGCGCCACCAGCAACCGCCTTTGGGCGCGCTTGCGGTATCTGGGTACGGATGGCTCAGGTGCTTTCCTTGCTCAGCTGAATGGCACGGCGACGCTGAGTTCTCCTCGCTGTGCCGGTCGCTGCCAGACACCCACTGCCTTGCAAGGGGTGAGCTGGCAGCGCGGTCTAGCTGGGGCTATCGGCGGCTGACAGGCCCTGGGTCTGCCGTAGATAAGAAGCGCCTTCAGTTTTGCTTAATCAAAGGTTAAGTGGTTCCGCTGAATTTCCTGGTAACAATGTTTTTTATTGGGTCTAGATTTAGTTTCTCTTCTCGCCCACACAGGAAATCACCATGGCTCGCCTGCTTGCCACCACCTTGCTTATCGCATTGGCTTTGCCCGCTGCAGCGCACTCATCCGGCGCTTATCTGCATGACGACCGTGCCGACATAGACCATAGCAACTGGATGGGGGTGCTGGATGGCAATACGCCGCTACGCAATCTCTCGCTGGTGGGCACCCATGACAGCCTGTCATTTCATGGCGGCGACATCGTCCAGACGCAGAGCCTGAGTCTGGCCAACCAGTTGCGTGCCGGCGTGCGTGCTTTCGATGTGCGTTGTCGACATATCAATAACGTCTTCGCTATCCACCATGGCATCGTGTTTCAAAAGACCATGTTTGGTGACGTACTCAATACCATGGCCGATTTTCTGCGCCGTAACCCCAGCGAGACGCTGATGGTCGCCGTGCAGGAGGAGCACACGCCCGAGGGTAATAGCCGTAGCTTCGAGGCTACCTTTGCAGACTACAAGGCGCGCTATGGCAATCTGATCTGGGAGCCCAGCAGCCAGAATCCTACCCTGGCGGAGACCCGTGGCAAGTTGGTGATCGTGCAGAATTTTACCGCGCAGCGACGCTATGGATTGGATGGTGCTGGATTTCGCTCGCAGGGCCATTGGCTGCTCAACAACAACTGGGAGCTCTATAGCAAGTGGGAAAAGGTGCGCAACCACCTTGTCAAAGCCAATGCTGAACATGGCCAGGCCTTCCACGCCAACGGGCTTTCTGCTTCTACCGGTGTCTTTCCCTACTTTGTGGCCAGCGGCCACTCCAGCCCGCAGACGGGGGCGCCCAGGTTGCTGACTGGCTTGACCACGCCGGGCTGGCGTCACAGCTATCCGGATTTCCCACGGGTGGGGTGCTTCTGGGGCATATGCAGCATTGCGTTTGAAGGCACCAACGACCTGACCTTGCAATACCTCCATCGCGTGCGGCCTCGCTATGTGGGCCTGCTATGGGCGGATTTCCCCGGCAATGGCCTGGTCGATACGGTGGTACAACTGAATTACCCGCGTTGCAGCAGCTGGGTCAGCGGCGGCGGTGCCCGTTACGGTGAGGTATTCCAGCAATCCGGGCGCTATTACCGCGCACTGCAGGCCGGCCGCTACAGCAGCCCCTTGCCTGCAACGGCCACCAGCAATCAGCAATGGCAGTATCTGGGGACGGCAGCCCGTTGCCAGGTCTTCTGAGCGCCGGTTGCGTGCGACTACAGCTGCTCGGGTGTCAGCATGGTCTTGAGCAGGGTTTGTGGCTGACCATCGCGTAGACGGTACTGCAGCCACCAGATGGCCCCTTTGCGGGCATGCCAGTCGGCCTCTATGCCGCTCAGCAAACGAGCGGCAACCCGGCCCAGCGTGGGCTGGTGGCCCACCAGTACGGTGGTGCCGCCTGCCTCTGGCCAGCCAGCCGCTTGCAGGTAGGCTTCAGCGCTGCTGTCGGGGTTGAGGCGGCTGTCTATCTGGTGGTTGGGGTGTAGTGCTGCTGCAGTCTGGCGAGCACGCAAGGCCAGGCTGGCGATGATCAGGGGGCGTGCAGGTAGCTGGGCGTCCAGCCATTCGGCCATCTTGCGGGCCTGCTTGTGGCCTTTTTCCGTGAGTGCCCGGCGCATATCGTCATCGCCGGCTTCAGCCTCGGCATGACGCCAAAGTATCAGGTTGGTTTTCATCCAGTACATCCAATAGAAAGGGGCGCCGTAGCACCCCCAATATTCAGTCCCGGTCCTTGGCGGCCAGTTCGGCCAGCAGCATGGCTTGTGCATTGCGTCTATGGTCGCCGCGGGAGGTTCTCTTGCGGTAGCGCCCGTCCGGCTGCATTTCCCAGGCCTGGCTGTTATCCACCAGATACGGGCGCAAGCCTTCGCGGATGATGCGACGCTTGGTCTTGAGATCGAAGATGGGAAAGGCCACTTCAATGCGGCGGAAGAAATTACGCCCCATCCAATCGGCGCTGCCGAGATAAAGATCCTCTGCCCCATCGTTATGGAAGAAGAACACGCGTGTATGCTCGAGAAAACGGCCGACAATCGAGCGTACCTTGATGTTCTCACTCAGCCCCTTCACACCTGGCCGCAGGGTACAAACCCCCCGCACGATCAGGTGGATGGAAACGCCAGCTTGGCTGGCATCGTAAAGCGTCTGTATCAGTGCCGGTTCCAGCAATGAGTTCATCTTGGCGATGATTACGGCACGGCGGCCGGCGCGAGCAATGTTGGCCTCACGATTGATCGCATCAATCATCGACGAATGCATGGTAAACGGCGACTGCCACAAGTGCTTGAGCTTGCCGGGGTTGCCCATGCCAGTCAGCTGAATGAACACGTCGTTGACGTCGGCGCACTTCTCCTCATTGGCCGTCATCAGACCGAAGTCGGTGTACAGCTTGGCTGTACGCTGGTGATAGTTGCCGGTACCCAGGTGGGCATAGCGGCGCAGGCGGCCTTCCTCACGGCGGACGATCAGCAGCATTTTGGCGTGCGTCTTGTAGCCATAGACACCGTAGACCACATGGGCACCCACGCGCTCGAGCTTGGCCGCCCAGTTGATATTGGCCTCCTCGTCAAAGCGCGCCATCAGTTCCACCACCGCAGTGACCTCCTTGCCCGCCTCGGCGGCCTCGATCAGGGCCTCCATCAGCGCGGAATCCTTGGATGTGCGGTACACCGTCATCTTGATGGCGACCACATGTGGATCACGGGCGGCCTGCTGCAGCAGATCTATCACCGGCGTGAAGCTCTGGAACGGGTGGTGTAGCAGTACATCGCCGTGGCGTATGGCGGAAAAAAGATCAGGCTGCTTGCGTAGTTCCTTGGGGACGCCGGGCATGAACGGCTGGAACTTCAGGTCAGGCCGGTCTACCTGATCTGGTACCTGCATGAAACGCACCAGATTGACCGGCCCGTCCACGCGATACAGGTCTTCGTTATCCAGGCCGAACTGTTCCAGCAGGAAATCCGAAATATGATGCGGGCAGTTGTCTGCTACCTCCAGCCGTACGCCGTCACCAAACTGGCGCTGGCTCAGTTCGCCCTGTAGGGCGGCGCGCAAGTCCTTGACGTCCTCGTCATCCACATTCAGATCGGAATCACGGGTCACCCGGAACTGGTAACAGCCGCGCATTTCCATGCCGGGGAACAGTTCGTCCACATGGGCGTGAAGTACCGAGGAGAGAAAGACAAAGCCGTGCTCTACACCGGATACCTCCGGTGGCAGCTTGATAAAGCGGGGGAAGATGCGGGGGGCCTGCACAATGGCCACACCTGAGCTGCGACCAAAAGCATCGCGCCCGTCCAGCTCCACCACAAAATTGAGGCTCTTGTTCAATAGGCGAGGGAAGGGGTGGGCTGGGTCCAGTCCGATAGGGGTGAGCACCGGTGCCAGTTCGCGGTCGAAATACTCGCGCACCCATTGGCGCTGCGCCTCGCTCCACATGGTACGGCGCAGGAAGACGATACCTTCCTGTGCCAGCTCTGGCAGTACGACCTCGCGCAGTATCTTGTACTGCCGCTCCACCAGCGCATGGGCATCGATGGCGATGCGATGGAATGCGGCTTCCGGCGACAGGCCATCCGGTGCCGGCCTTGCCGTATGCATGCGGATGTTTTCCTTGATCCAGGCCACCCGTACTTCAAAGAACTCGTCGAGATTGGACGACACGATGCAGAGGAACTTCAACCGCTCAAGCAGGGGGTTGCTTTCCTCCTCCGCCTGAGCCAACACGCGCCGGTTGAATTCCAGCAAGCCCAGTTCGCGATTGAGAAAGAGTTCGGTGCTGTGTTCCAAGAGTGCCTGGTTCATGGTGTGTCTGGCTGTGAGCCCGGTTGGGCTGGTAACGTTGCAGTATAGCGCGGTGGCGATATGGCGAATGCGGGCTGATGGGCGTGCAGCAAAATGGCCGCACAGGGCGGCCATTGATATACGTTGCTACCCGGCATCACTCCTTGGGCGGCACGTAGCCCTGTACGGCGTCTGCACCACTACCGAAGAAATAGTTTTGCAATTGTTGCGACAGATACTGGCGTGCACGGGCATCGGCCAGATTGAGGCGGTTCTCATTGATCAGCATGGTCTGGTGTTTGACCCAGGCAGCCCAGGCTTCCTTGGAGACCGAATCAAATATCTTCTTGCCCATCTCGCCCGGCAGCGGCGCGAAATCCAGCCCTTCGGCTTCGCGGCCCAGCTTGATGCAATTTACCATTCTGGTCATATCAGTATCCTTGTTGAAACTTAACAGATGTTCGTTACGCTGCCGTGACTGGCCATCACCACGGCAAGCCGAATGCTTGGCTCCAGGGCCGTTGCCACAGCGCTGCGCAGCATGTCGGGGCCTGGGCGCTCGTCTTGCAGAGGAGCGACCAGCGGGTGTCTAGGCGCATATCGTAGCGCTACATGGTCTTCAGCGCCATGTGGAAGCACGCCGGCTGAGGCAGCACAGGTATTTCCCTGCCGCGTTTTAGCGCCTTGCCCAGTTTATGGGTTGTCCTGGCTTCACCCACAGCAAGGGCGAGCGTGTGGTCCAACCCTCGGGGGACTCGTACTGCAGGTGCAAGGGGACGGCCGTCAGGGCTGTCTTGATCGAGCCGATTCTGGATACCGGGTAGCGCCCCAGGCTGGCTGAGGCAATGAAGTACTGCCCCGTCTCATAGGGGCCAAACTGCCAAGCGGCGTGGCCGTTCTCGATCGATACCCTGGCAGTCAGTGGCCTTGTTTCGTCCACCGCCATGGTTTGCGCAATCTCTGCTTCCAGGCGGGCAGAGATATCCAGCATCCGTTTCTGTTGCGGGTCATAGCGGTATAGCTGCCGCACCGGCATGGCCGCCGGGACACCCTTGAACAGCACGGTCGGGCAGCTTTGCCCGGTACGGCGCTTGATTTCGCAGAGTTGAGTCACAAACCAGTAGGTGGAAGTCAGCGTGGGCGAAGGTATCCATGCCTGCTCGGCACTGGCCTCCAGCATGAATTTTCCCTGCACATCATATTCTTGGTAGTAGGTCTGGCGCACTGCCGACACCGCGCTATCCTGGCTGATCAGCGGGACGATGGTCACCAGGCAGGCCAAGGCCACGGCGCTATGCTGTATCAGCTTGCCGCTAGGTAGATGCAAGGCCGCGAATCGCAGGGACAGACTGCCTACCAGGCTTACTACAAACCAGACCAGGAACAGATAGCGGTCGGGGCTATGTATGCCGGGGAAAAACACCAGCGGTACCAGGGGGCCAAGTAGGCATAGACCCAGCATAAGGGTAAGCGGCAGGCCTGCTGGTCGTTTGGATAGGCAGAAGGTCAGGGCGGCGGCCAGGATGATCGTCGGCAGAGGCCAGTACGGCCCCAGTATGAGCCTGGGAAAGCCGGCGAAGGTCTGGATGGTTTGTGTCAGCAGGGCCGGCAGGTCCAGGGCGTGACCGGCAGCGTAGCCACCCGTCACACCGCCCAGCATGTACTGCCGCCAGATCACATAGGCGAGGGCGACGCAGAAGTAAGGGGCAAGCAGGCGTGCGCGCTCAGCTAGACGGCCGAAGGGCGGCATGGCCAGCAAGACCATGGGGAGTGGGACGAATATCTCTTTGGCCGTCGCGGCGAGCGCGTAGGCCAGTGCGCCCAGCGCCGCCCATCCGATATGCTGGCGGCGCTGTGCCAGCACAAAGGCGATGACAGCCAGGATGGCAAACAGCAGACCTTCCAGGTAGTGCCGGGTCATCAGCGCTTCCACCACGGCGGTGGTGGGCGCTCCCGCAAGGAACAGGCATGCAAATGCAAGCGACCAGGCCGGGGGCAGCCAGCATCGTCCCAGGGCATAGGCGGCGATGGCCGCCAGGCAGAGCGAGAGCAATTGGTGCTGGTAAAAAAACAGCGGGTCTGGCCCGGCCAACCATAGGTCCAGCTTGAAGGACAGGGTGATCCAGGGGGTCAGGTTATTGGGCGACAGTTTCTGCCAGTCCGTCGGATCGTGGAATGCGCTGAGGCCGCTTGAGTTCATGGCGTGCCACAGGATGGCCGGGTCGTCACCGCGCCACCCGCCGGACAGTACGCCGTAGAAATGGGTCACGGCGATGATCAGCAATAGCAGCAAGGCATGACCATCCCGCAGCTGCCAGCGTGCAGTACGACCCGAGGTGGCGAGTGGTGGCGCGATAGGCGTGTTCATTCGGCCCTGCTGGAGAATGACCAGTATCGGTTAAGTAGGAAATTGGTGGCCGGCACAATCAGGATGACGCTTAGCTGTGCCTTGAGATACCACCAGCCCAGATAGTGGACAAGGCCAAACATCATGCCGGTGTTCATCAGCAAGCCCAGGATGGAGACGAGCAGGAAGCGCCAGAAACTCTGCACCGGTGAACGGCTCGACTGGAATGTCCAATAGTGGTTGAGCGCATAAGACACGCCCACGGCGGCGGCGAAACCGACCACAGCGCCCGCAACCGGCCGCATGCCCAGGCTTTCCACACACAGTGTCATCAAGCCCAGGTGGGCCAAGGTGCCCAACCCGCCTGCCACCAGATAGCGACCGGCCTGCCCTAAGAGCCTGTTCAAAGTCTTTTCGCCGCGCGCCGGCCCGCTGGGCTGATCTGGAAAATGGCCAGGCACAAGGCGTGGTGCGCAGGCAATAACCAGTTATTGCCAAGCGCCACAACGCAGTGAATGGCCGTTTTCCAGATCAGCCCTTCGGGTTCGCAGCCTTGCCGGCGAAGGGCGGCGTTGCAAGCCGCTGACGGTACCCGTACCGCTGCGCGGCTTGCGCCTTGCCCTTCATCCGGCAAGGTTGCGAACGACGCGGCGAAAAGACTTTGAACAGGCTCTAAGATCATTGCTTAACCTGCTCCGCAATGATGTAGCGGGGGCGGCCTTTGACTTCCTCATAGATGCGGGCCACATAAGTGCCAATGATGCCCAGACCCAGCATGACAGCACCACCTATGATCAGCAGCAGCAGGATCACGGTCGTGAAGCCGTCGACAGCCTTGCCTGCCAATTTGAGATAGATGGTCTGCATACCCAGTATCAGGGAGAACAACATGAAGCCCATGCCTGCCAGGGTAATGAGGTGCAAGGGTGCGGAAGAAAACGAGGTGACGGCCGTCATGGCCAGCCGGGTGAGTTGCAGCACCGACCAAGTGGACTGGCCGCCTGCGCGCTCCGGCACATCAAATGGCAGTTGCACGCGCCGAAAGCCAAGCCAGGCACTCATGCCCCTGAAGAACAGATTGCGTTCGCCCATATGGCGCCATGCTTCGAGCACGCGCCGGTCTATCAGCTTGAAGTCCGATGCGCCACGCAGGTCGTAGCCCGCCAGCAGAGCAAAAGTACGATAGAAAACCTGGGCCTGGATACGGTTCCGCAGACTTTCCTTGCCCCGATGCTGTTTTACCGCCTCGACCACTTCTGCGCCATCGCGCCAGCACTGCAGCATGGTGGGGATCAAGGTGGGTGGATGCTGCAGATCGCCATCCATCACCACGATCGCCTTGCCGCTGGCCTGCTCAAGGCCGGCGGCAAGCGCAGCCTCCTTGCCGAAATTGCGGCTCAGGCGCAGCCCCTTGATGGCCGGATTGTGCTTCGCCTGCGTGAGGATGGCCTGCCAGGTATCGTCGGGCGAACCGTCATCTACCAGGATGAGCTCATAGCGGGTTTCGAGGCCTTCCAGGACTTGGCTGATCTCCTTCACCGTATCGCCCAGATGCACGCCCTCTCGATACAGGGGGATGACTACGGACAGGTCACAGGCTTGCCGCACAAGTTCAGACACCGGGCTTGACTCCTGCTATCGCGATCGTTGTCTTGGGTAGCCACAAAGCATGCCGGCCAAGCGAGGCAGGTAGGGTAAGCCCAAGCTTGGCGGCAATCAGTGGTAAGGGGAAGGCATGCGGATAGGGAACCGTCTGCAGTGTCGTCAGGCCGCATTCCGCCAGCAGCCGGTGCAGGGTGCGCTGGTCAAAATAGAGAACATGCTCCGGTAGCTTGAATGAGGGCCAGCGATAGCCCATCAGCTTGCGCCAGAAACTGCTGGCATCGGGTGCGGCGATGATAAGGGAGCCGCCTGGACGCAGGTGCAGCAGCAAATCCCGGATGAATTCACGCGGGTGATAGGTATGTTCGATGACGTGGGTGGCGATGATGCAGTCGAACAGCTCGCCGCTGGGGACCGCCGCCACACCACCGGCATAGACGGCATCGGCATGCGCTTGCGCGGTACGCACAGCCTCTGCAGAAAAATCCGTCCCCACCCTGCGCGTGAAATAGGGCTGTGCCTCGTGCAGCAGATAGCCAAAGCCGCAGCCTATCTCCAACAGGCTGCCGCCCGTACGCCCCTGCTTGGCCAGTGTCTGCAGCAGGCGCCGGAATGTCGCCCGGAGTGCAGGGGCCTGGGCGGCGTAGTTGTTGTAGCCATGCTGATCGCCAGAGAAGTATTGATCGTTGGCGTAATGCGCCAGCATGGCGGCCTCGGTCAGGCGGGGCGACAGGTAGCCCAGCCCACATGCCTGGCAAGACATCAGGCCATAAGGCGCAAAACGGCCCTCATACTGGGCTTTGGCGGTGGTGCTGGCGCAAAGGGGGCAGGCTGCAGATTCAAGATCGCTCATGGAGTGCCTTTGACCGCTGGCGGGGATGCATGGCCGCGGCAGTGGAATCGCAAACATGAGTCATGACTGGGCGAGAAAGTACTCATGCTGGTTATTTCACGGGCCGTCATCGCCGTCGATACCACCGCCAGGTGACGACAGGCGGCGGCTGCTTTTCGGCTGGTCTGCCAAGGGGCGGCCAGCCGGCCTTCGCGGTGGGCTCACAACCTGCCTGGTGAGCGGAGGAGTACACCAGAGCATGGGGCGCTCCTCCTTGAAGGCTGCCAATCAGACGTTGAACAGGAAGTTCATCACATCGCCATCCTTGACCACGTAGTCCTTGCCTTCGGCCCGCATCTTGCCGGCTTCCTTGGCGCCCTGTTCGCCCTTGTAGGCGATGAAGTCGTCGAAGGAAATGGTCTGTGCCCGGATGAAGCCACGCTCGAAGTCGGTGTGGATGACGCCGGCAGCCTGGGGGGCGGTGTCGCCCACATGGATGGTCCAGGCGCGGACTTCCTTCACGCCAGCGGTGAAGTAGGTCTGCAGGCCCAGCAGGTTGTAGCCTGCGCGTATCAGGCGGTTCAGACCGGGCTCTTCAAAGCCAAGGTCGGCCAGGAAGGCTTGCTTGTCTTCCTCCTCTAGGTCGGACAGCTCCATCTCGATCTTGGCGCACAGCGCGACAACCGGCGCGCCTTCGGCTGCAGCATGGGCGCGCAGGCGATCCAGATGGGGGTTGTTCTCGAAACCGTCTTCCAGCACGTTGCCCACATACATGGCCGGCTTGATGGTGAGCAGGCACAGTGGCTTGAGCAAGGCCTTTTCTTCATCGGTCAGTGCCAGCGTACGGGCCGGCTTGCCTTCGTTCAGGTGGGGCAGCAGCTTTTCGCAGGCGGCCACCAGCTTTTGTGCTTCCTTGTCGCCTGACTTGGCCTTCTTGCCTTCGCGCTGTATGGCTTTTTCCACGCCAGCCATGTCGGCCAGCGCCAGTTCGGTGACGATGACTTCGATATCGGCCAGCGGATCAATGCGGCCGGCAACGTGGACCACGTTCTCATCATCGAAGCAGCGCACCACGTTTACGATGGCATCGGTCTCGCGGATATTGGCCAGGAACTGGTTGCCCAGGCCTTCACCCTTGCTGGCGCCCGCCACCAAACCGGCGATGTCGACAAACTCGACGATGGCAGGCTGGATCTTTTGCGGATTGACGATGGCGGACAGTGCCTTCAGGCGCGGATCCGGCACTTCCACGATACCAACATTGGGCTCAATGGTGCAGAAGGGGTAGTTCTCGGCAGCGATGCCGGCCTTGGTCAGGGCGTTGAACATGGTGGACTTGCCGACGTTGGGCAGGCCGACGATGCCGCATTTGAGACTCATAGCGTGTTCCTTTGGGGAAAGGGTAATTCTAATGCGTGTTGGGGTGCCAGCGGTGAGGAGAAAAGCATGCCTTGCTGGCCGCCTTAGGCCTCGGGCTTGGCAATCTTGGGCTTGGTGTTGACCAGCATGGTGGCTTTGCTGAATTCGCCACGGGACAGCCATTTCCAGGCTGCCAGCGAGCGGGTGATCGCATCCTCTATCTGCGGCTGTTCATCCTGCCGGGGCCGATGAAGTACGAAATCCACCACCGGCTGGTTCAAGCCCAGGGTGCGTGGGTGGCCTACGCCCAGGCGTAAACGCCAGAAATCGGCGCTGCCCAGCATGGCTTGTATATCTTTGAGGCCGTTGTGGCCGGCGTGGCTGCCACCTTGCTTCAGTTTGGCTTCGCCGGGTAACAGATCCAGTTCGTCGTGCACCACCAGGATTTCCTGCGGCAGTATTTTATAAAAGCGTGCCAGCGCAGCGACTGCGTGGCCGGAACGATTCATATAGGTGGTCGGCTGCAGCAGCCAGACCTCCTCATCGCCCTGTTTGGCGCGCCCTGCCAGCCCCATGAACTTGCTCTCGACCCGCAAGCCCGTGCCTAGCTCGCGTGCCAACGCATCCACCCACCAGAAGCCGGCGTTATGGCGTGTATCAACATATTCCGACCCGGGATTGCCCAGGCCAACCACCAGACGTATGGGGGGCGGTGCAGTGCTCATGGCTTGCCATCAAGTATTAGGTTCAACGACGGAGGGTGTCAGGCTGGGTGGCCGGATTTACCTTCGTCTGAATGTGAAACGGCCCGCTGGGCCTGTATAGGCTGCGGGCCGTCTAAGGACAAACGCGACCGATTAGGCGGCAGCGCTTTCCTCGGTGGCAGCGCCACGTACCGACAGGATGGTCGCTACGGTAGCGTTGTCGCCATGCTTCAGGGCCACGAATTCAACACCGGCCGGCAGGGTCAGGTCGGACAGGTGGATGGAGTGACCGGCTTGCAGGTCCTTCAGGTCCACTTCGATGAACTCGGGCAGTTGGCCTGGCAAGCAGGACACATCGGCGTCGTTCATGACGTGCGACACGATGCCGCCGCCCAGCTTCACGCCAGGAGCCACATCAGCGTTGATGAAGTGGAACGGTACCTTGGTGTGCAGCTTGGCGTTCGGGTCCACGCGCTGGAAATCGACGTGCATGACGATCTGCTTCCAGGGGTGGTATTGGGCGTCGCGCAGCAGCACGGACTCGGTCTTGCCGTCCACGTTCAGGCTCAGGATGCTGGCGTGGAAGGTTTCCTGCTGCATGGCGTGGTACAGGTTGTTGTGGTCCAGCACAACAGCAACAGGCTCTTGGCCGGCGCCGTAGATGATGCCGGGAACCTTGCCTGCACGACGCAGGCGGCGGCTCGCTCCGGTGCCCTGTTCGACGCGCTTGTTGGCGATAACTTCGATGGTCATGGAATTGCTCCTAAGCAACAAAAAAACATCACCCGCGACCAGGTGATGCTTGGGTAAACGGCCGCTTCTGAAGAAGCGGCCGCAGAGAATCAGTCAACGAACAGGGTGGATACCGACTCTTCGTTGTTAATACGGCGCAGCGTCTCCGCCAGCAGCGGTGCCAGGCTGATCATGCGGATGCGGCTGGACTTCCGGGCGGCATCGCTGAGCGGGATGGTGTCGGTGACTACCAGCTCATCCAGTTCGCTGTTGGCGATACGCTCGATGGCGGGACCGGACAGTACGGGGTGGGTGGAGTAGGCCATCACCCGCTTGGCGCCATGCTGCTTCAGTGCTTCGGCGGCCTTGCACAGGGTGTTGGCGGTATCGACCATATCGTCCATGATCAAACAGGTACGGCCTTCCACGTCACCGATGATGTGCATCACCTCGGCCACGTTGGCCTTGGGACGGCGCTTGTCGATGATGGCCAGTTCGGTGTTCAGTTGCTTGGCCATGGCACGGGCACGCAGCACGCCACCCACGTCAGGCGAGACTACCATCAGGTCTTCATAATTCTTGGTGCGGACGTCATCGAGCAGGACCGGCGTGGCATAGATATTGTCCACGGGGATGTCGAAGAAGCCCTGAATCTGGTCTGCGTGCAGGTCAACAGTCAGCAGGCGATCCACGCCGGCAGCCTGCAGCATATTGGCCACGACCTTGGCCGAGATGGGCACGCGGGCCGAACGGGGGCGGCGATCCTGGCGGGCATAGCCGAAGTAGGGCATGGCGGCAGTGATACGGCCAGCCGAAGCGCGCTTCAGCGCATCGACCATCAACAGGACTTCCATCAGGTTGTCGTTGGTGGGTGCGCAGGTGGATTGCAGCACGAATACATCGCGACCACGGACATTTTCCAGCAGTTCGACAGTGGCTTCGCCGTCACTGAAACGACCTACCGTGGCACGGCCGACGGTAATGTCGAGGTGCTTGGCTACGGCGTCGGCCAACTGGGGGTTGGCATTGCCGGTGAAGACCATCAAACTTTCGTAGGCCATGTCCTGATCCTTGACAAAAAAAGAAAGCGTGTAATCGCCATTACACGCTTTCTGGTTTCTTTTTGCGTTAGGTGAGCGCATCGGCGTGCCGCCCAAACGCTTGATGAAAACTGGCAGGGGAGGTAGGGATCGAACCTACGAATGTCGGAATCAAAATCCGATGCCTTACCACTTGGCGACTCCCCTAAATCTGCCCGACTGGTTTAGTCCAGCAGATCGAACAAAGGGTGCTGCATCATGCTCTGCGCGCTAAACCCTTGCATTGTGGCAGGCAGGGCTGTAATAACACGCTCGGCTTCTACTTGTGTATCGAATGCAGCGAATACACAAGCACCGGAACCGGTCATCATCGCATTGCCATATTGGCTAAGCCAGGCAAGGTGATCAGCGATGATCGGGTACTTCCTCACGGCTACTGCTTGCAGATCGTTGTGCATCTGCTCGTTCGGAAAGGCCGCCATTATTATGGGCTCGCTGTTCCTTGTCAAGCACGGATCGGAAAAAATCTCTGCCGTCGGTACGGAGACGGGTGGGATCAGTACGACATACCATTGATTTGGCAGGTGGATAGGCTGTAGCGCTTCGCCTACACCTTCGGCAAAAGCATCTTGGCCAAAGATGAAAACCGGCACGTCTGCACCGAGTTGCAAGCCTAGTGTCTGCAATTGTTCGCGGCTGAAGCGGGTACCCCATAGGTGATTCAGCGCCATCAGCGTGGTGGCGGCATCCGAGCTGCCACCGCCTAGCCCTCCCCCCATGGGCAGGCGCTTATCCAGGCGCAAGCGGCAACCCAACCGGCTGCCGCTGGCTTGCTGTAACAGGCGGGCCGCACGGATGATCAGGTCTTGTTCGGCAGGCACCCCGGGTAGCGGGTTCTCATGCACGATCTCGCCGCTGTCGTCGACGGCAATATGCAGGGTGTCGCCGTGGTCTATCAGGCGGAAAACCGTTTGCAGCAGGTGGTAGCCATCGCTGCGGCGACCTATGACATGCAGGAACAGATTGAGTTTTGCGGGGGCGGGGAAGGCGTGATAGTTCATGGTTGGGTGCTGGACAACTGCCAGTCATATAGCGCGATGCGGACTTCCAGGTCGGGTCGGTTCAGGGTTAGGCGGCTGGGCGCATGGGTGCCTGCATCGAGCGGAAAGCGTATCTGCCAACCGTCCTGTTCCAGCAGTCTATGGTTGTCGTCCTGGGTCCAGAAGGCGGGGCGGTCGGGTGCTGCCAGGCCCAATAGCCAGAAGCGCAGGCCGCTGGCGGGCAGGCGCCAGCCGAGTTCTCGCTCGCTCAGGGCTTCCACATCGTCTGCGCTGCGCAGTTTGCCGTCACTGTCAAAAAAGCGCGCGCCGCTTGGGTCCAGTTCTACCCTGGCCATGGTCTGTCCCAAGGGGTTGCTGACGTCTACCGTGTCGCGCTGGTCATCGTGCACCCAGCTGAAGCGGGCGCTGTAGCCCTTGCCGGCAGCATTGACGGCCACCCGGCCATTGACGGTGTAGTGCTCGGGGAGCTGGCTGAGTGCGCCGGGGGCCGGCATCTGGGTGGCACAGCCAGCCAGCAGCAGGGCGGCCAGGGCCACCATCAGGGAGTTACGCAGCATGGTCTCAGTTACCGGTCAGTCGTTGCACTGTTTCGGCCAGTACCTGGTGTGCCGGGTCCAGCTTCTTGCCTTCCGCCCAAATCTTGCGGGCCTCGTTGCGTCTGCCTGCCTGCCACAGCGCCTCGCCATAATGGGCGGCGATTTCCGGGTCGGGCTGGGCGGCAAAGGCGCGGCCCAGCCAGATGACGGCTTCCTTCACATTGCCACGGCGGTACTGCAGCCAGCCCATGCTGTCTATGATTACCGGGTTGTCCGGGTCCTGCTCCAGTGCTTTCTTGAGCAAGGCTTCGGCCTCGTCGTAGCGCTGTGTACGGTTGGCCAGGGTATAGCCCAGGGCGTTCAGACCCGCCGGATTGTCCGGCTTGAGTATCAGATAGCGGCGTAGATCGCTTTCGGCGGCGGCCACGTCACCCATCAGATCAAATATGAGGGAGCGATCGTAGAGCAGATCGGGGTTGTCCGCGTGCGCAAGCAAACCGGCATCCAGCGCAGACCTCGCCCGTTCTGGCTCTTTCAGTTCGCGCCATATCTGCGCTTCCAGCTGCACTCGGGTGATCTGGTCGTTCTTGCTGGCATCGGGCAGCAGTTGCAAGGTAGCCAGGGCCGCCTCCCGATTGCCCAGTTTGGCCTCTATACGGGCCAGGCGCAGATTGGCCTGCGCGGCCTGTTCGCTGTCCCTGGCGCTGACATAATGGGTACGGGCCTTTTCCAGCCGGCCTTGTTCCTCGGCAATGGTGCCCAGGTAGAAATGGACCAGCCCGGGCTTGTTCACCCCCAGGGTCAGTGCCTTGTCCAGCGGCGCCTCTGCCTCGGCGTAGCGGCGCAATTGCAGGGCGGTCAGCGCTTGGCCTAATAGATATTCCACTTCGGCCGGATAGTCGTGGCTGAGTTCGGCATACAGTTTTGCGGCGGCGGGCAATTGCTTGCCATCGCTCAGTTCGCGTGCCAGGGCAGCGCGTAGCTCGCGCGATTTTGGCTGTGCTTTGACGGCTTGCTGCAGATAGGCAATGGCGGCCTCCGGTGACTGCTGGCCTATCAGGTTGGCGCGATACAGCATGGCCTGTTCCCAGCCTGGCCGGCGCTTGAGCGCCTCATCTATCGCCGCCACGGCGGTCAGGTTGTTCTTGGCATTGACGGCTGCCAGGGCAATGGCCAGCGCGGCCTCGGGCAGCTCGGGAAAGCCGGCGGCCAGTTGCTGAGTCAGCGCCAGTATGGCCTGGCGATCGGCCTGTGGCTGCCATAGTGTGTGCATGCGCAGGAACACGCCAGCGGCATCGCTGGGGCGATCGCGCATCCAGCTGCCCAGCTCCTGCCCAGCCTCCGCCACCATGCCGGTACTGCTGAAGATATGCAGCAGGTGCTGGCGTGGCGTCAGCGAGCTGGGATCCAGCTCCTGCCATAGGCGTGCAGCCTGTACGGCCTGGGGTATACGTCCGGCGGCAAAGCTCACCTGCAGGGCTCGCTCGGCGGCGCGTACATCGCGGCTGCGTCGGGCGATCTCCAGCCAACTGTCGCTGGCCAACTGCTTGTCACCCTTGGCGACAGCCACTTCGCCTAGCAGCATGCCGAACAGCAGTTCGCGCGTCAGTTCCTGCTTGGGATAATTGGGCTCTACCACCGGTGTTACGGCTGCGGCCATGGGCGCAGCGGGTTCAGCTGGTGCTGACTCCGGTGGGGTGGGTGGCGGCGCCACACTGGCGCAACTGGCCAGCAGGGCGGTGGTCAGGGCAATCAGGCGATTACGGTAGGCGTGCTGGTTGGTCATGTCAGTATCCTTGTCTGCCGGCTCAGGCAGCATCTGCGACCATGCTATAGTCGTTCGTTCTTTCATCTTAACCCGTTCGGCAGCAACCATGCCTGAATTGCCCGAAGTAGAAACTACCCGGCGCGGTATCGCGGCGGCGATGGACGGCGCTGTGCTGCAAGGCGCGGTAGTGCGCGAGGCGCGCTTGCGCTGGCCGGTGCCGCCTGATCTGGCAGAGCGGGTGGCGGGGCTGGGTGTGCAGCGCATCTGGCGCCGGGCCAAATACCTGTTGTTGGACATCGGCCATGGCCATTTGATCCTGCATCTCGGGATGTCGGGCAGTTTGCGGGTGGTCGCTGCGGATATGCCGCCAGCCAAGCACGATCATGTCGACCTGCTGTTCCAGCGCGCAGGTCAGCAATACGCCTTGCGTTATCGCGATCCCCGCCGCTTTGGCGCCCTGTTGTGGCAGCCTGGCGAATTGCTTGCCCATCCTTTGCTGTGCCAGCTTGGGCCGGAGCCGCTGGAGGCGGACTTTACGGCGGCGTATCTGAAGCAGATGTTGCTGGGCAAGCAGGCGGCCATCAAGCTGGCCATCATGGATAACCATCTCGTCGTGGGGGTGGGCAATATCTACGCCAATGAAGCCCTGTTTCGCGCAGGCATACGCCCAAGCCGGCCTGCTGGCAAGTTGAGTGGGCCGGATTGCCAGCGATTGGTGACGGCCATACAGGCCACCCTGACCGAGGCCATTGCGGCAGGAGGCAGTACCTTGCGCGATTTTGTTGATAGCGAGGGTAAGCCTGGTTATTTTCAACAGCGCTATTTTGTATATGGGCGGGATGAACAACCCTGCCTGCAGTGTGGTAATCCGATTCGATCAGGCCGCCTGGGGCAGCGCTCAACCTATTGGTGCATGCAATGCCAGCCTCGCTGAACGTTGCTGTGGCCGGCCATTCCAGGGTTGGGGCGGGCTATTGGCGTGCCAGCAGGGCGACTCGGGATAATGCTCCTATTCATGGCGGGTAGCATATGCTGCCGCCGTAAGGCTGGGCTTGACCGATGACCGCGCTTGCATAGCGTTGCCACACGTTATTTAATGACAATGAAATGCGTTTTTCCTGTTTGACGATTTTGCCGGGTTAAGCGCCGCTCCCCCATTTGCCCTTTTTATACATGCGCCAGCACGCTGTTCCTGCTGTGCGAGAGGATAGAAACATGTCGCACGACAACCTTGTTGCTGATTTTGAAGCCTATAGCGGCTGGCGCGGGAATCTAATCCAGCGCATCGGGGATTTACAACGCTGGTTGTCCGAGCAGGATCTGAACGATGCCCAGACCAATATGCGCATCCAGCATTTGCTGGATAAGCTGCGTGAGGACAAGCTCAATATCGCCTTTGTGGCGGAGTTTTCCAGGGGCAAGTCAGAGCTGATCAATGCGATTTTCTTCGCTGAATACAAGCAGCGGGTTTTGCCTTCGTCTGCCGGCCGCACCACCATGTGTCCGACCGAGCTGCAATACGATGCGGCACGGCCCAATTGCATACAGCTGCTGCCCATCGAGACCCGTGCTGGGGATACCACCACCTCCGAATATCGCCGCTATCCCGAGGAATGGCATACGGTTGAACTCGACATCGAGTCGGGCGAAGCCATGCTGGCTGCCTTTCAGCAAGTAGGCCTGAAAAAATGGGTGGCGGTGGAAGAGGCCAAGCGCCTGGGGCTATTTGACGACGTTGATCCTGATCACAAGCTGTCGGTGCAGGATGGCAAGATCGAGATTCCCTGCTGGCGCCATGCCATCATCAACTTCCCCCATCCTTTGCTGAAGCAGGGCTTGGTGATACTGGATACTCCGGGTCTCAATGCCATCGGTACCGAACCGGAACTGACGCTCAATCTGCTGCCGAATGCTCACGCCATCCTGTTTATCCTGGCGGCCGATACCGGCGTCACCAAGACCGATATTGATGTCTGGCGCAACCATATCGGCCGTGCTCAGGGTGGGCAACGCGGCCGCCTGGTGGTGCTGAACAAGATAGATGGCCTGTGGGACAGCCTGAAGAGCGAAGGGGAGATCGACGCCGAGATCGACAAGCAGGTCAAGACCAGCGCTGAACTGCTGGGCATCAAGACCAGCCAGGTGTTCCCGGTATCAGCCCAGAAGGGCTTGGTGGCCAAGATCAACGATGACGACGAATTGCTGGAGAAGACCCGCATCGTCAAGCTTGAGCGTGCGCTGTCGGATGATCTGATCCCCTTCAAGCAGGAAATAGTCCGCGACAACACCCAGACCGAGGTGGAAGACCTGGTGCTGGCCACGCGCGGCATCCTGAACGCCCGGCGCGAAGGTGTGCGTGAGCAGTTGGACGAGCTGACTGCGTTGCGTGGCAAGAACCGCGATGTGATCGAACACATGCTGGACAAGATCCAGGAAGAGAAAGCCCATTTCGAGCGGGGCATGCAGCGCTTCCAGGCCTTGCGCAGTGTGTTCTCACAGCAAACCAATGTGCTGTTCGGCTATCTGGGCATGGATGGCTTGAAGAACCGTATTACCAAGATACGGATGGAAATGGATGCGTCCAGTTTCTCCTCCGGCCTGACCGGCGCCATGCAGAAGTTTTTCAAGGATATCAACGGCAACATCACCAAGTCGGCTGAGCAGGTAGCGGAAATCCAGGCCATGATGGCCGGCATGTATAAGAAGTTCAGCGATGAACACGGCTTGGGTGCCGTGTCGCCCCCACCCTTCTCTACCTTGAAATATCATAAGGAGATTGCCCGTCTGGAAAAGAGTTTCCACGAGCATTTCAATACCTTTGGGGCAATACTCACCACCTCGCAAAACAAGCTGACCAAGAAGTTCTTTGAAACCATTGCCAGCCGCGTGGTGTATGTCTATGAGGTTGCCAACCGGGATGCCGAGAACTGGCTAAAGGCGGTGATGGCCCCCATGGAAACCCAGGTACGCGAACATCAGATGCAGCTGCGCAGGCGGCTGGAGAGTGTCAAGCGTATCCACAAGGCGACCGATACGCTGGAGGACCGGATCGAAGAGTTAAGCGAGATTGATGCGGTTATTCAGCAACAATTGAGCGAGCTCGATGCGCGCTTGAAAAAGACCTATGAAGCGCTCAATGATGCCATGAAGCCGGTGGCAAGACAGGCGGCCTAGCAACAAGTAGTTAATACCAATAGCATATTTAGTGCTTGCGCCAGGATATTTATTGGTTTATAGGTTGATTCGGGGATGCGTTCGACTGCATAATATTCGCAGTCTTTTGACCAAAATCACTAAATTGATCCAGGAGAATTAAAATGGTGGACTTGTCTGGCCTGTCCTTGCCGCAGCTTTATCAATTGCAAAAAGACCTTGAGCGTGAAATTTCGCGCCGCAAGGTCGAAGACAAGCAAAAGGCTATCTCCGACCTGCAAAAGCTGGCAGCAGAGCGTGGCTTCAGTCTGAACGAGCTCCTGGGTGCCGATTTGCCCAGCAAGCGTGGTGGCAAGCGCGGCCCGGTGGCGGCTCAGTTCAAGAACCCCGCCAATCCGGAGCAAACCTGGAGTGGCCGTGGCCGCAAGCCGCAATGGGTGGTTGATCACTTGGCCAAGGGTGGCAGCATCGACAGCCTGCGCGTGTAAGCCATCATCGCACGCCTGTGAAAAGGAAGCCCTTGGGCTTCCTTTTTTATTATCTGTATGCAATGAAACGTTTATATCGGTTGCAAGCAATCCGTAGTTGGTAGCCAATGTGATAGGCTTGCTCGCCATGCGCTGGCAATTGCCCATCTCCTACCTTGCTCGTGATGCTATGCCGTCCTGGTTGGGGCGGCATTTCTTGCTGGCCTGGCATGCGGTCATATTGGTGACCAGCTGGTATCCGTTCTCGGGCTGGCGTTATACCGGCGAGCCTATCTGGGCGTTTTTGGCCTACCCCTTGCCGCACTATCATACCGTGGCAGACAACGCGCTCAATCTATTGGCCTATCTGCCCTTGGGATATGCCTGGGCCTTGTATTTCCGTTGCCGCTGGTTTGCGCCCCTGGCCGCGCTGGTATTCGGTGCCACGCTCTCCGGCTCGGTCGAATTCGTACAGCAGTTCCTGCCCCAGCGCGTACCATCCAATCTCGATCTGATCTACAACACCGCCGGTAGTCTGATCGGTGCCTTATTGGCCGGTCTATTCAGCAAGCTGCTGATACTGCGGGGCTGGCATGTTTTTCGCCAGCAATGGTTCCGCGAGGGCTCGCAGGCCGACTATGGTCTGATCCTGCTGCTGCTGTGGTTTATCTCGCAGCTGAATCCTGCGGTTCCTTTGTTCGGGGTGGTGGTGCAGCCTGTTGGTCTGCCGCAGCCCTGGGTATCGCCCATAGAGAATGCCCTGCTCTTTCTACGGGGCTTGGAGGCCTTTGGGGTCATGCTCAGCTTGATGGGGGTGAGCCTGATCGTGGTGACCCTGCTGGCGCACCGCCGACGGGCCATGGTGGCCATCGTCGGCCTGATCCTGCTGTCGTTGCTGCTCAAGGTGTTGTTTGCTGGCGCCCTGCTTAAGCCAGATGAGTTCCTCACCTGGTTCAATATCAATGTGCTGACAGGCGGGGTGCTGGGCCTGGGGCTGCTGTTCCTGTTGCTGCGGCTGAAGCGCCGCTGGCAGGCGCTAGTGGCCTTGCTGTGTGTTGGCCTGACCCAGATGGTAGAGGCCATGTGGCCATTGACCGCGCAGCCCTACGGCATGCTCAGCCTGTTCCGTTGGCGCTACGGCCTGCGCGATTTCAACGGCCTGACCCAGACGCTCTCCGAGGTCTGGCCCTGGCTGGCGACGGTTTACCTGATCTGGCTGATGGTGCGGGACTATCGCCGCAGCGTGCAACCCACCGTACTCAGTCGTTGAGATCGGGCTGTGGGTCGGGCTGGACCTGTAGGGCAATCGTAGGATTCTGGAAAGGCTCGCCCCGCAGCAGCTTATCCAGCATGGCTGGGTCTTTCCATTCCGCCTTGCATTGTTCCGAGAAGATCACCTGCTCCAGCGCGATCAGGCCCATACGCGGATTATAGGCATCGGTGCGGAAGCACTGCGCGTAACCGGTCTCGGTTTCATGGGCGATTACAGAATGCAGCACTACGTCCTGCTCGCCATTGGCCATGGCCGTGTTCTTGAGTATGGCGTCGATGATGACGAAGAACAGCCGCGAAAACTGCTCGGCCGATGGCGACACCGGCATGGCGATCCAGCGCTGCGAATAGCGCTTGGCCCAGGCGATGTAATCTGCCTCGTCCCGGTCCCAGAAGCAGATGGCGTGATCAAACGCGTCGATCACATCACGTATCGTGCCCTTCATCAGGCCGAAGTCGTACACCATCTGGCCATGGTCCAGTGCCTGGGCCTCCAGCAGCACCTCCACCTTGTAGCTATGGCCGTGGATGGAGTGGCGGCAGCGATCGCTACTGCAATTGCGCACGATGTGGGCGTTTTCGAACTTGAACAGTTTGCGTATCAGCATGACATGGCTCCTGCAGACAGCCGGCGTTGCAGACCACGGCGCCTGTGTGCAGCGTAGAGGAGGATGGGGACAGCCTAATTGTGCCAGTCCGCCAAAAAAAAGCCACGCGCTTGGCGTGGCAAATCATCTACGGATGGAGTGAGACGACAATGCGATACACCACGGGTAGGTGGTGCAGTCAGGCCGCTCCGGACCCTTGCGGGCACACGGGACGACCGAACTCGGGGTGCCGGAAGGCTTAGAACGCCGCGATGACGGCGCCTTTGTACTTCTCGGCAATAAACTGCTTCACTTCGGACGAGGTCAAGGCGGCAGTCAGCTTCTTCAAGGCAGCGTTGTGCTGGTTGTCGGTGCGGGTCACCACATAGTTGGCATAGGGCGAATTGGCATCCTCGATCAACAGGGCATCGCGGGTGGGTAGCAGCTTGGCTTCCAGGGCGTAGTTGGTGTTGATCAGCGCCAGATCCACCTGGTCCAGTATGCGTGGCAGGGTTGCAGCCTCCAGCTCCTTGAACTTCAGCTTTTTCGGATTGCCGACGATGTCTTTCACGCTGGAAAGGATATTCCGGCTGTCCTTCAGTTTGATGACCCCATGCTTGTCCAGCAGTACCAGCGCACGGCCGGCATTGGAGGCTTCGTTCGGTATGGCGACCACGGCGCCTTCGGCGAGCTCGGCAATTTTCCTGATCTTGCGGGAATAGGCGCCAAATGGTTCTACATGCACGGCTGCCCCCGTCACCAGGCTGGTGCCACGGTTCTTGTTGAATTCGGTGAGGTAGGGCTTGGTCTGGAAGTAATTGGCATCGACGCGCTTTTCGGCCAATTGCACATTAGGCTGCACGTAGTCAGTGAATACCTTTACATCCAGCTCTACACCTTGCTTGGCCAGGGCCGGTTTGACGAAGGCCAGGATCTCGGCGTGCGGCACGGCGGTGGCGGCTATGGTCAGTTTCTCGGCCTGGGCGGAGAACGCGGCCAGGGTGGCGGAGGCCAGCAGCAGGGTCTTGAACAGTTTCATGATTTTTTCCTTGTGATGGACAGCGAGCTTGGGGGAGTCTTTATTTGCGGGTGGCACGACGGACCAGCCAGTCGCCTGCCATCTGCAGTATTTGCACCACGGCCAGCAGGGCCAGTACGGTGATCACCATGACTTCGGTCTGAAAGCGCTGATAGCCGTAGCGTATGGCCAGGTCGCCTAGCCCGCCGCCGCCGATCACGCCGGACATGGCGGTATAGGAGACCAGGGTCACTGCCGTGACGGTGGTGGCCGCCAGCAGGCCGGGGAGGGCCTCGGGCAGCAGGGCGCGGCTGACGATCTGCCAGGTGGTGGCGCCCATGGCCTGGGTGGCTTCGACTATGCCCAGATCTACCTCGCGCAGGGCGGACTCAACCAGCCGGGCAAAGAACGGTGCGGCGCCCACTACCAGCGGCGGAATGGCACCGGCGACGCCGATGGAGGTGCCCACCAGCTTGACGGTCATCGGGATCAGCACGATCAGCAGGATGACGAAGGGCATGGAGCGCAAAGCGTTGATGACGAAAGAGAGCGCGGCGTAGGCCGGCTTGTTGGCCAGCAGCCGGCGTGGCCCCAGTAGGTAGAGCAGCACGCCCAGTGGCAGGCCCAGCAGCACGGTAAAGGTGAGGGACGCGCCCAGCATGGTCAGCGTGTCTAGGGTTGCAGTACCTATGTCGGCCCAGTCGATCAGGCTCCAGTCGAACCATGGGGCGCTCATGCTGCCAAGGCCTCGCAGCGAACGCCACGGCTGGCAAACGCGGCCTGGGCGGCGCTGACATCGCCTTGCAGGCCCACGATCAACTGCCCATAGGGCCTGTCCTTGATGCGGCCTACACTGCCTTGCAGGATGTTGATCGGGCTGGCGAGCTGCTGGCCCACTTCGGCGATCACCGGCTCATAGGTGGCGGCATCGACAAAGGTCAGGCGCAGCAGCTTGCCGGCGACTGAATGAAGCTTGCCCGCCAGGTCCAGCACCGCGGCGTGGCCATCTTCGGCCACCATATTGCGGCTGGCGGCATGCTGGGGGTGCAGGAAGACGTCAGCAACCGTGCCTTGTTCGACGATGCGGCCGCCGTCGATGACGGCCACCCGATCGCAGATGGCCCGGACCACGGCCATTTCGTGCGTGATCAGCACAATGGTCAGGCCCAGTCGCTGGTTGATATCCAGCAGCAGCTGCAGGATGGCCTGGGTGGTTTGCGGGTCCAGCGCGGAGGTGGCCTCGTCGCACAGCAGCAGCTTGGGCTGGTTGGCCAGGGCGCGGGCGATGCCGACGCGTTGCTTTTGTCCGCCGGAGAGTTGCGCGGGATATTGCTTGGCTTGTTCTGTGAGGCCCACCAGTGCCAGCAGCTCGGCGACCCGCGCCGCCATAGTGGGGGCGTCCAGTTCGCCGGCCAGCTCCAGGGCAAAGCGGATGTTGGCAGCGACGGTGCGATGGGCCAGCAGATTGAAGTGCTGGAATACCATGCCTATCTGCTGGCGTAGTGCCCTTAGGCCTGCCTGGTCGAGTGCGGTGGCATCTATGCCATCGATGAGCACCCGGCCTTGGTCGGGGCGTTCCAGCAGGTTGAGGGTGCGTAGCAGGGTGCTTTTGCCGGCGCCTGAGCGGCCGATGATGCCAAAGACCTGGCCGGCGGGAATCTGCAGCTGGATATCCTGCAGGGCTGTGACCTGGCGGCCGTCGACCTGGTAGGTTTTGTTGAGGTGATGAAGTTCGATCACGGGGTGTCCGTTCACTGGTGTAGCGGGCCAGCGGGGTGGCCGCTGTCAAGGAACGAACTTTAGTGAAAGCCAATATATATAAAAAGTAATAAAAAATTAGATAACGGTAACTATTGGTTATTTGGGCGTAGCCAGCCTCGGTGCCCGGCGTGGCGGGGGAGTTGGGCCAGGGAGGGCAGGCCGATATCGACCACGCCACCGTGATGGGCCTTGCGGCCCAGCCAGACGGTGGCCATGCCCAAGCGCTTGGCGGTGACCAGGTTGGCGTGGGTGTCTTCTACCATCACGCAGCGGCGAGGATTCAGGCGGTAGCGGGCCAGCAGCTTGCGATAGCCTACTGGCGAGGGTTTGGGGCGGTGGCGGGTATGCTGGATGGCGATGACACCATCGAAGTGATGGGCTACCCGCAGGCCGCGCAGCACGCTGACCGCGTAGGCCAGTGGTGCATTGGTGAACAGGATCTTGCGGCCAGGCAGGCGCGCGAGGGTGGTTTGCAAGGCGCGCATGGGCCGGAGCTTGCGCTGCAGGTCGGGAAAGCGATGAGTCTCTGCCAGGAAGTGCTCGGGATCGATATGGCCGTGTCGCTGCAGGCCTGCCAGGGTGGTGCCATAGCGTTGCCAATAATGCAGGCGCAGGGCATCGGCCTCGGCCTCGCTGATGTCCAGATGCCGGGCCAAATAGGCGGTCATCAGCCTGTTCATGGCCGGGAAGATATAGGGCTCGGCGTCGTGCAAGGTATTGTCGAGGTCGAAGATCCAGGTGGGCATTCAACTGGCTGCCTTGGGTTCGCCATCGCCTGTGTTGGCGGGGCGTGCCGGGGTGGATGGGCTCAGGGGGCCGACATCAAACCAGCCGTCGTACAGCAGGGTGTTGTCGCGGCGTGCTTCCTTGAGCGTGATCTGGCCGGCTGCAAGCGCCTTGGTGCTACCCTGCAGCGGATGGATGCCGCAGACCGACTTGCCAGGGACCTCGCCCTCCATGCAGGCCCAGATCTCGCCGCCTGGGTAGCTGATGTTCAGGCTGATGGTGAGGCCCTGCTGTGACAGCAGCGCACCCATGGGCGGTGCGCCGGTAAGGCGGTTCAGTGCCGCACGGTTGGCATGTATGTTGCCAACCAGGGCCAAAACCCATTGCTCGGCCTGCTTGCGGGTGGCACCCAGCACGGCGGCGTAACCGGCATCGCCGCCATCGGCGAAGGCGGAAAGCTGTATGGGCTGTTTGGCCTGGCGCCACTGCCGTACCCGTTCGATCAAGGCCAGCATGGCCTGGCTGCTGCGGCCATCAGCCCATTCGTGGCTATCCCAATGCTTGCCTTGCAGCAAGGCCTCGCGTGCGGCCGGGCCGCCGTCGGATTGCAGGTACCGGTCCAGCCTTGCTTGCTCGGTGCTGGGGATTTCCAGCCCCAGGGTGACGGGCTTGCCGGTTTTCAATAGCCGACAGGCCATGTCGCCGGCAAAGCGCGGGGCTTGTTCGGTACCATGCATCTCGCCCAATAGGACATAGTCGGGCTGCTGGGCCAGCAGGGGGGTAATATCGAGCGGTGGGCATTCCAGCGCAAAGGCAGGCAGGGCCAGCGCAGCCAGCATGGCGGCAATCAACTTCAAGGTGAAACTCCCTAGCAATAGACAAGGCCGGCGTGGGGCCGGCCTGATGATACAGTCCTGGGCGCCCGGCCTCGGCAGCCGGGCGCAATGAATCGAATGCACGGTGCCGGCTTAGCCGTGGATGTACTGCTCCAGCTGCTCTATCAGGAACTGCTGCTCGGCGATCTGCTCGCGTACCAAGTCGGTGATCGAGAGCACGCCGATGACCTTGTCGCCATCCATCACCGGCAGGTGGCGGAAGCGTTTTTCCGACATGATGGCCATACACTCGTCCACGGTCTGGCTGGGCAGGGCAAACATGACACGCTTGGTCATGATATCGACTATAGGCGTACCGGCCGAAGTCTTGCCTTGCAACACCACCTTACGGGCGTAATCGCGCTCGGAGAATATGCCGGTCAGCTTTTCACCTTCCATGACCAGCACGGCACCGATGTCCTTTTCGGCCATCAGTTGCAGCGCCTGGTAGACCGTGGCGGTGGGCGGGACCGAGAAAATGGCCTGGCGCGACTTTTCCTGCAGAAGCTGACGGGCGGTTTTCATGCTGCACATACTCCGTGGGCAAAAGTGAGGTCGTACCCTCAATATAAACAGTCAGGCCCTGGCGGCCAAGCGGGAATGCGCGGTTGGCCTCACCATGGCTGCTGCAGCGTGATGATGTCCTCGCGCTCCGGGCTGGTGGATACCAGGCTGATGGGGCAATCGAGCAAGGTGGCAATCCGCTGCACATAGGCTTGTGCCGCAGCGGGTAGAGCCTCGAATTGCCGTATACCCGCGGTAGACTGTTGCCAGCCGGGCAAGGTTTCATACACCGGTTCACATACCGCCTGCTCGGCCGCGCTGGCTGGAAAGCAGGCCTGGAAGACGCCGCGGATACGGTAGCCGACGCACAGCTGCAAGGTGGGCAAGGTGTCGAGCACATCCAGCTTGGTCAGTGCCAGGCTGCGCACCAGTGCCAGTTGCAGCCCCTGCCGCAGCAGGGCGATGTCCAGCCAGCCGCAGCGCCTGGGGCGGCCAGTGTTGGTACCGTATTCATGGCCGCGCTGGCGCAGCAGATCCGCCAGCTCGCCGCTCAGCTCGCTGGGGAAAGGGCCGGCGCCTACCCGGGTGGTGTAGGCCTTGCAGACGCCGAGCACGCTGGCCTGCGCCGCCGCACCCAGGCCGCTGCCCAGAACGGCCTGGGCCGGCAGGGTGGAAGATGCGGTCACAAAGGGGTAGCTGCCGTGGCTGTTGTCCAGCATCAGCGCCTGTGCTCCCTCGAACAGCAAGCGCTCGCCAGCCTGGTCGGCCTGTTGCAGCTGCTGCCAGGCGGAACCCACATAGGGCAGCAGACGCGGGGCCAGGGCCAGTAGCCGCGACAAGGTGGCGGCAGGGTCGTGGGTCGGATGGCCCCAGGCTGCCAGCAGGCTGTTGTGGTAGTGCAGGGCTTCTTCGACCTTCTGCGCCAGCAGGCCTGGGTCGGCCAGGTCGCCGACACGTATGGCACGGCGGCCGGCGCGGTCGGCAAACGCCGGCCCTATGCCGCGGCCGGTGGTGCCTATGGGATGGCGGCGCTGGGCCTCCTCGGCCTGATCCAGGGCGGCGTGGGAGGGCAACACCAGGGTGGCGGTCTCGTCCACCAGCAACTGGCGTGGTCCGATGGCCAGGCCCTGCTGGGCCACGCGGTCCAGCTCTGCCAGCAGGGCTTCGGGATCAATCACCAGGCCGCTGCCTATCACGCCGGGCTTGCCGTGCAGCAGGCCGCAAGGCAGCAGGGCAAGCTTCCAGGTTTGCCCCTGGACCACCAGGGTGTGGCCGGCGTTGTGGCCGCCATTGAAGCGTACTACCCGGTCGGCCTGCTGGCTGAGCAGATCGACGATGCGGCCCTTGCCTTCATCCCCCCATTGCATACCGATGACGATGAGTTTGTTGGACATGCCCTGCACCCCTTGTGTTTGGTTAACAGGGCGCAACGGTACCGGGCTTGGCGGCGCGCAACAAACGACTTAAGCTGTGCTTTCATGTCAGGAAAACTCACCAATGAAGCGACAGCTCCCTCCCTTGAATGCGCTAAGGGCCTTTGAAGTGGCGGCCAGACTGCAGAGTTTCAGTGCCGCAGCCGAGGTGCTTCATGTGACGCATGGTGCCATCAGCCGGCAGGTGCGGCAGCTGGAGGAATGGCTGGGACTGGCATTGTTCGAGCGGCAGAATCGGCGGGTGTTGCTGACGGAAGCAGGGCGTGGGTATCTGGCCGCCTTGCTGCCGGCTTTCGAGCAAATGGAGGAGGCAACGGTCAGATTGCAGCGGCAGCCCGGCCCGCAGGTGCTACGGGTCAATGCACCGGCCACCTTTACCCTGCGCTGGTTGATACCGCGGCTGTCGCGCTTTCAGATGGCGCATCCCCAGGTGGAGGTACGCATCTCCACCTCCAATGAGGCGATAGGCGCGCTGGGCGAGCCATTTGACCTGGTCATACGCGGCGGCCCCCAGGATTGGCCTGGCTACCAGGGCTGGGAGTTCCTGACGGAGCAGCGACTGCCGGTGTGCAGCCCCGCGCTGCTGCAGCGCCAGCCCCTGCTGCAGCCGGCCGATCTGGCGCAGCACACCTTGCTGCATACGGCGACTCTGCCCGAGGTTTGGTCGGACTGGTTGGCGGCTGCGGGTGTGGCCGACCTGCAGCCGGCCCAGGCGCTGCGCTTCAACCACTTCTACCTGACCCTGCAGGCGGCGCTGGATGGGCTGGGGGTGGCCATGGGGCCGACGGTGCTGGTGGCCGAGGATATACAGACTGGGCGCCTGGTGACGCCGTTTACCCAGCCGCGCCTGGGGGACTGGCGCTACTTTGCCTATATCCCCTTGCGCAACCAGGATAATGCGGCGGCGCGGGCATTCTGCGACTGGCTGGTGGAGGTGGCCCAGCCCCTAGGCGATACAAACCCGCGTGCCTGAGCGGCAGGGCGATGGCGCCCTGCGCGCCATATGACCAGAGCTGGCCGAGGGCGGTCAGGTTAAGCCAGACTGGCGACCTGCTGCCCGGTACGGGATGCCGCGGGGCGGATTTTTCTCCGCTTACCTAGCCGCCGAAGCCTGACAGGGCTATCTTTTAAGGCGGCAGCGCAGTCATCCACGGGAGCAGGAAATGGGCCTCTGGAACCAAGCTATTACGTCGCCCTCGATGGCCAGTAAGCTGTCCGCGCTATTCGCCCATAGCCCTCCCTCCTTGCAGGTGTAGCCATCATGCGCCTCCACCATTTTCTGGGATTGCTCCTGGCCCTTGCCGCAGTCGCCCTCCATGCGGCGGCGGACGTACCGCTACGTATTGCCGGCGTGGAGAACGACGAAGGGACAGAGCGTTATTACGAGGTGGTGGTGCGCGAAGCTTATCGCCGCATCGGGCAGCCGATCGAGCTGACATTCATGCCGGCGGCGCGAGGCCTGACCGCCGCGAATACCGGCAAGTCCGACGCCCTGCTGGCACGGCTGCCTGTGATTGAGGAAGCATTTGCCAATATGCGGCGCGTTCCCACCTCGATCGGGCCGATGACCTTCCTGGCGGTCAGCATGAAGCCCTCGCTGGAGATCCGTAACTGGGAGGATATGCGAACCCTGAGCATCGCCGTGCGGCGCGGCTACCGGATCGCTGAGATCAAGACGGCCGGTATGAATGTCAGCCTGGTGGACTCCTATGAATCCATGTTCAGGATGCTGGCACAGGGGCGGGTCGATGTGGTGGTGATACGCGAACCGGGCGTCAGCCCTACCCTGCGGGCCCTGAAATCCGCCAGGGTGCTCAATGGCACCGAAACCTTCCGCTCCGTCGTACTGGAGTATCTGCCCGCCTACCACTACATCAACGTGGAACGAAGCCATCTGATCGGCCCTCTGGACCAAGCGCTCAAGGCCATGACCAAGGAGGGCTTCCTGGAGCGGGCATTGCGCGACGCCCGCGGCGGGAACTGAGCTTAGGGACGCTCTGCAAACGGCAAGCAAAAGGTGGGCGCTAGGTGCTTATGGGCGCTGAGTAACCAACGGTTTTGTGCTGTGCTATCCCACTCACCCTGAACCGGGCATCACCGCCCTCGCAGCCGCGAGGGAGCCTGACTGCCGCTCGTAAGTGGACTCTTGCAGAGGCTCCCTGGGGCTGTGCTCGACATCTATCCCAGTGCGCAACCAGGCCTATTAGGCGGCGCGGGCATTCCGTGACTTGTTGGTGGTGAAGGCGGACTGAACCTGACAGCGGGCCCCTACCTTGGGTAAGGTGCCCGCTTGAACGACTTGGCTAGCCTGAGCAAGCCGGGTGCGGCGGGGTTTACTCGTCGCGCTTGATCATGGTGCCGACGCCGTGGTCGGTGAGCACTTCGAGCAGCAGGGCGTGTTTGACTCGGCCGTCGATGATGTGCACGGCATTGACGCCATTGACGGCGGCCTCGAGGGCGGAGGCGATCTTGGGGATCATGCCGCCGGAGATGGTGCCTTCTGCCACAAGCTGGTCGACGATGCTGGGTGTCAGGCCGGTGAGCAACTGGCCTTGCTTGTCCAGCACGCCGGGCGTGTTGGTCATCAGGATCAGCTTTTCGGCGCCCAGGACTTCGGCCAGCTTGCCTGCCACCAGGTCGGCATTGATGTTGAAGGCTTCGCCTTCTGCGCCCACGCCTATGGGGGCGATGACCGGGATGAAGTCGCGGGTATCCAGCAAGGCTACCAGCTCGGGGTCTATGCTCTCGATTTCGCCGACCTGGCCGATATCGATCTGCTCCTCGTCGCCCTCACCCTTGAGGAACATTTTCTTGGCGCGGATGAAATGGCCGTCCTTGCCGGTGAGACCTACTGCCCGGCCGCCGTGCTGGTTGAGCAGGGAGACGATTTCCTTGTTCACCAGGCCGCCCAGCACCATTTCGACGATTTCCATGGTTTCACTGTCGGTGACGCGCATGCCCTGGATGAACTCGCCCTGTTTGCCCACGCGGTTGAGCAGATCGTTGATCTGGGGGCCGCCGCCATGCACCACGACGGGGTTCATGCCGACCAGCTTGAGCAGCACCACATCGCGGGCGAAGCCTTCTTTCAGCTCGGGCTCGATCATGGCATTGCCGCCGTACTTGATCACGATGGTTTTGTCGTAAAAGCGACGGATATAGGGCATGGCTTCTGCCAGCACACTGGCCTTGTCGGCAGCGGTTTGGGCAGAGATGGGTTCGATGGCGGGCATGGCTGCAGTCCTGATTGAAGTGGGGGGATTTTAGCGCCGTTCGTCATCTGATACTGCACTCGGACTTGCTTAGTTTTGGGGAGAGGCGTAATTTAAATTAAATGAACGTTCATTTATTTTATCGTGAAGCCTGAAAACACTGACTGCAACGAGCGCTGCCCGGTGCTGGAAACCGTGACACGCTGGACCCGGCGCAAGGACGCCCGCCCAGGCGAGATACTGGATGCGGCGCTGGACCTGTTCGTGGCGCGGGGGTTTTCGGCCACCAAGGTTGAGGATATTGCCCGCACCGCTGGCGTGACCGCGGGGACCATCTATCGTTATTACGCCAACAAGGAAGACATACTCAAGGCGGTGATACGCGAGTCGCTGGTGCCCACCCTGCAGGAGGGCGAGCAGCTGATTGCGCAGTTCGACGGCAGCGGCCCCGAGTTGCTGGCCTTTGTCATCCGCACCTGGTGGCAGATGCATGGTGCGACCAAGCTGTCTGGCATACCCAAGCTGATGATTGCCGAGGCCAGCAATTTCCCTGAGCTGGCGCGCTTTCACCGTGAGGAGGTGATAGCCCGGGGAGAGAGCCTGATCGCCAGCGCCATCCAGTTCGGCATAGACCGCGGCGAGTTCCGCCCGGTGGCGCTGGATGTGGCGGTGAAGGTGGTGGTGGCGCCGGTGGTCATGGCCATGGTGTGGAAACATACGGATATTTGCCCCGGTCTGGACCTGGACCGCTATCTTGAAGAAGTCATCGAGACCCTGATTCATGGCTTGGGCGCGCGCCTGGGCGACAAGCAAAACGGAGAGAGTGAAGCATGATGAAGCGCAACCTGGCCCTGTTGCTGGCTGTTGCCACGGCCCTGGCCGCCTGTGGCAAGACCGAGACCCGATATGAGGATGTACGCCCGGTGCGCACCGTGGTGGTCAAACCCGATGGCATTGCCACTACCGCCAGCTATTCCGGCGAGGTGCGTGCCCGCCGCGAGGCTCAACTGGGCTTCCGCCTGGCCGGGCAGGTTGTGGAGCGCTATGTGGAGCTGGGCCAGGTGGTGAAGGCCGGCCAGCCGCTGCTGCGCCTGGATGGCCGCGATGTGGCCTTGCAGCAAGCCTCGGCCAAGAGCCAGTTCGACAAGGCGCGCATGGACTATGAGCGGGCGCAGCAACTGCGTGGCCAGGGTTTTGTCAGCCAGACCAATGTGGATGCGGCCAAGGTGGCGTTTGATGCGGCACGCTCGCAATACAACCTCAGCAGCAACCAGGGTGGCTATACCGTGCTCAAGGCCGAGCGGGCTGGCGTGGTGACGGCCATCAATGCGGAAGTTGGCCAGGTGGTGGCAGCCGGCGCCCCGGTAGTCAAGATTGCCGAGCAGGGTGAGCGCGAGGTGGTAGTGAGCGTACCGGAATCCCGCGTGGAGGAACTGCGCAAGGCCGCCAGCCTGACGGTGGAGCTGTGGGCGCTGCCGGGCAAGCGCTATGTGGGCAAGCTGCGCGAGCTGGCGCCAGATACCGACCCGATCACCCGTACCTATGCAGCCCGCGTGAGCGTGGTGGAGGCCGATGAGGCGATGCGCCTGGGGATGACGGCCAATGTGCGCCTGCCCGGCGACGAGAGCCTGAGTGGCTTTACCCTGCCCTTGACCGCGATCTACGACCGCGATGGTCAACCCAAGGTCTGGGTGGTGGATGGCAAGACCAGCCGCGTCAGCGCCCGGCCCGTGCAACTGGCGGGGGTACGCAATGATGTGGTGCTGGTAGCGGGTGGGCTGAAGGCCGGCGAGACCGTGGTGACGGCAGGTGCGCACCTCTTGCATGCCAACCAGTTGGTACGCCTGGCCGAAAGCCAGCTGAGCCGTAAGTAAGCCGGATAGGGAGCCAGCATGCGCAGCATCAACCTGTCCGAATGGGCACTCAAGCACCAGCAATTGGTGCTGTATTTCATCATTGTCTTCATGTTCGCGGGTTATTTTTCCTACACCCATCTGGGCCAGAAGGAAGACCCGGAGTTCACCTTCAAGGCCATGGTGATACAGACCTACTGGCCTGGTGCGTCGGCGACCGATATGGAGCTGCAGGTTACCGACAAGATGGAGAAGAAGCTGCAGGAGATGTCGCAGATCGAGTACGTGCGCTCTTATTCCAAGGCGGGCGAGAACCAGCTGCTGATCAACCTGAAGGAAGGTGTGCCGCCACAGGAGGTGCCGGATATCTGGTACCAGGTGCGCAAGAAGATGGGTGACATCCGGCATACCCTGCCAGAGGGTGTGCGCGGGCCTTTCTACAATGACGAGTTCGGCGATACCTTTGGCAACCTCTATGCCTTTACCACCGATGGTTTTAGCTACGCCGAGCTGAAGAAGTATGTCGATGCCGCCCGGGCTGAGCTGCTGCATGTGCCGGATGTGAACAAGGTCGACTATGTGGGGGTGCAGGACGAGAAGATCTATGTCGAGACCTCCAATGCCAAGCTGGCCTCGCTGGGTCTGGACCCGCAACTGGTGTTCCAGACCTTGCAGGCCACCAATGCCGTGGTGCCGGCGGGTGCAGTGGAAACCAGCAGCGAGCGGGTAGCCATGCGGGTGACCGGCGAGTTCGACTCGATCGAAGCCATACGCAATATCGGCATACGCGCCAATGGCCGTACCTTCCGCCTGGGTGACGTGGCCAAGGTGTATCGTGGTTACTCCGACCCTACTGTCAGCAAGATGCGCCACAACGGCCAGGAGGCCATAGGTCTGGCCATCAGCATGCGCAAGGGGGGCGATGTCATCCAGCTGGGCCAGAAACTGGATGCCAGCATCGAGCGCATCCGCGCCGAGCTGCCGGTGGGCATAGAAATCCACGCGGTGTCCGACCAGCCCAAGGTGGTCAAGGATTCCATCCATGAGTTCGTCAAGAGCCTGATTGAGGCGGTGGCCATCGTGCTGGTGGTGTCCTTCCTCTCGCTGGGCTGGCGTACCGGCCTGGTGGTGGCGCTGTCCATCCCGCTGGTGCTGGCCATGACCTTTCTGGTCATGTATGCCTTTGGCCTGGACTTGCAGCGCATCTCGCTGGGTGCGCTGATCATTGCCCTGGGCCTGCTGGTGGATGATGCCATCATTGCAGTGGAGATGATGGCGCTGAAGCTGGAACAGGGCTGGGACAGGCTGCGTGCCGCCACCTATGCCTACACCACGACCGCCTTCCCCATGCTGACCGGCACCTTGATTACCGCTGCGGGCTTTATGCCGGTGGGTCTGGCCAAGTCCAATGCCGGCGAATACACCGTCTCGATCTTCCAGGTGGTGGGTATCTCGCTGATGTTGAGCTGGGTGGTGGCGGTAATCTTCACCCCCTATCTGGGCTACAAGCTGCTGCCCGAGACCAAACACCATGGCGACGAGAATGCGGTGTACCAGAAGCCGTTCTACCAGCGCTTCCGCCGCCTGGTGAACTGGTGTTTGAACTACCGGAAGACCGTACTGATCGTCACCCTGCTGGCCTTTGTAACGGCCCTGGGGTTGTTCAAGTTCGTACCCAAGCAGTTCTTCCCTTCATCGAACCGGCCGGAATTGATGGTGGACGTGTGGCTGCCGCAGGCCTCTACCTATGAGCAGACCGAAAGCCAGATCAAGGCGCTGGAGGAGAAGCTCAAGGGCGACCCCAATATCGCCAGCGTGACCAGCTATGTGGGCAACGGCAGCCCGCGCTTCTACCTGCCGCTGGAACAGCAGCTGCCCAACCTGAATTTTGGCCAGCTGATGGTGATGACCAAGAACGAGAAGGTGCGCGAGGAGGTACTGGTCAAGATACAGGGCCTGTTCGACAAGGACTTCCCGCTGGTGCGTGGCCGGGTAACCCGGCTGGAGAATGGCCCGCCTGTGGGGTACCCGGTACAGTTCAGGGTGGCCGGGCCTGACCAGGCCAAGCTCAAGCAGGTGGCGGAGCAGGTATCGACCATCATGCGCGGCAACCCGCATATCCGCCATGTGAACACCGACTGGAGCGAGCGGGTGAAGGTGATGCGGCTGGAAGTGGACCAGGACAAGGCGCGTGCCCTGGGCATTACCTCGCAGCAGTTGTCCTATGCCCTGCAGATATCGCTGTCTGGTGTGACGGTGACGCAGTTCCGCGAGCATGACCGCACCATAGACGTGATTGCCCGGCTGGATCGCCCCGAGCGTACTGACCTGAACAACCTGAAGGACGCCAAGGTCTACCTGCACAGCGGCAAGTATGTGCCAGTGAGCCAGGTGGCCAAGCTGAAGCTGGAGAGCGAAGAGAGCATCGTGTGGCGCCGCAACCGCATGCCGACCATCTCGGTGCGCGCCGACGTGGAAGGTGCGCAGGCGCCGGATGTGACCATGAAGCTGTGGCCGGAAGTGAAGAAGCTGGCCGACAGCCTGCCACTGGGTTACAGCATTGAGATCGGTGGTTCGCAGGAATCCAGCGTCAAGGGCCAGAGCTCCATCATGGCGGTGATGCCACTGATGCTGCTGACGGTGATGACCATCTTGATGTTCCAGCTGCAGAATATCTCGAAGATGATACTGGTGCTGCTGACCGCGCCGCTGGGCATGATAGGTGTGGCCGCTATACTGCTGCTGTTTCAGGTACCGTTCGGCTTTGTGGCGCAGTTGGGGGTGATTGCCCTGGCAGGCATGATCATGCGGAACTCGGTCATTCTGGTGGACCAGATAGACCAGCATATGGCCGAGGGGGAACATCCCTGGCATGCCATCGTCGAATCGGCGGTGCGGCGCTTCCGCCCCATCATGCTGACGGCGGCAGCGGCCATCTTGGCCATGGTGCCCTTGACCCGCTCCACCTTCTGGGGGCCCATGGCTTGGGCCATCATGGGGGGGCTGTTCGTGGCCACCTTGCTGACGCTGCTGTTCCTGCCAGCCCTGTATGCCACCTGGTACCGCGTGAAGAAGCCGCTGGATGCAGCTTGAGCAAGCGGAAACGGATTTGGATTTCAGCTATCAGACATAGTAAGATACTGCATAGTATGTTTAAACTGTGCGCTTAAAACAGAGGATCAACCATGCAACGCTTTGCAATCCGCGCCTTGCCCTTGGCGGTGATGCTTGCCGTAGGGTCTACCGCCATGGCGGCCGACCTGCTGCAGGTTTACCAGGAAGCCAAGAAATACGATGCCACCATCGCTGCGGCGGAAGCAGCACTCCGTGCCGGCCAGGAGAAATCCAGCCAGGCCACGGCGCAATGGCTGCCCAAAGTGCAGCTGGATGGCCAATATGGGCACTCATCCTCTACCAGTGCGACGGCGCGCGGCGATGTGAAGACGCAGGGTGATTCCTACGGCTATAGCGTATCGGCGTCGCAGCCGCTGTACAACGCCACGGCCAGCGTCAATGCCAACCAGTTGAACGAGCAGGCCCGCCTGGCCGAAGTAACCTATGAGGTTGCACGGCAAGACCTGATACTGCGGGTGGCACAGGCTTATTTTGATGTGCTGTACGCCCAGGACAGCCTGGAGTTCGTGCGGGCCCAGAAGGACGCCGTATCGCAGCAACTGGCCCAGGCCAAGAAGAGTTTTGAGGTGGGTGTGGCCACCATTACCGATACGCACGAGGCCCAGGCCAAGTACGACGGTATCGTGGCCAGCGAAATCGCCGCCGAGAACGAACTGACGGTGAAGCAGAATGCCTTCCTGCAGCTGACTGGTGTGCCCGCTGTTGGCCTGGCCGGTTTGCCTGCCAAGATGATGGCCACCCCGCCAGTGCCGGCCGATATCAATGCTTGGGTCAAGCAGGCTGAGCAGAAGAGCCTGGCGATAGAGGGCCAGCGCGGTGCACTGGCCATAGCCGAGGCTGAGATAGACCGTTATCGCTTTTTGCGCCAGCCTACGCTGAACCTGGTGGCCTCGTACGGCCAGGATTGGTACAAGAAGGACCTAGCGGCCAATGCCAAGGACAAGCGCGAAAGCAGCATAGGCGTGCGGCTGGAGATACCGATCTTTACCGGCGGCGCCACCAGCTCCAAGCTGCGTGAATCGCTGGCCTCGCGCGATGAAGCCCAGCACAAGCTGGAAGCCACTCGCCGTGATACCGCCCAGACTACCAAGCAGGCCTTCCTGGGTGTGCAGGCCGGTGCGGCACAGATCAAGGCGCTTGAGCAGGCGCTGGTGTCGTCGCAAAGCTCGCTGGATTCGACCAAGCTGGGCCGAGAAGTGGGTGTGCGTACCACGCTGGACCTGCTGAATGCCCAGCAGCAGTACTACTCCACCAAGCGCGACCTGGCCCAGGCGCGTTACAACTATCTGGTGAACCAGCTCAAGCTGTCGGCCGCCGTGGGCGAGCTGGCAGAGAAGGATCTGGAAGGCGTGAATGCCAAACTGGCGCGCTGATTGATGGCGCTGCCAGTGGCAGCGTGACTGTCTGGCTGCTGGCGCTGAGGCGTGGCTGGCTGTGATGCCCTGACTTGTTGGAGTTGGGGCATTTTTCTTGGTGGGATCGGTGCAGGAGGCTCGGGTGGGTATGCGCTTCGCTTATTGACCTATGCGCTGGGTGGATTAACACCCTCGACCTACGTCCAGCAATTGGCAAAGCGAGCAGCTAAATTAACCTTGGACTGTAAGCTACTATCGGCAACTCTGTCGTCAGGCAGCCATGCCGGCCTGACTTAAAACTAACAGCCTCCACGGAAGTCGGGGTGGTTCACGTAGTGTGTTACTTAATCCGAGGAGACGACGTTCACATGAGGCAGCGTATATTCGTTGCAATCGGAGCCGTGATATTGCCCAGTGCGTCGTTCGCCCTTGGGGGCGAAGGAATCGTTGGAGGCTTGCTCAAGGGCGCCGGGATCCTAGTCGCTTGGTTCGTCATAACGATCTGGAGTTTTTTTTGGCCTTTCAGGCGGTTCGAATTCGCGTGGTTCTTGACATGGGCTGTGCGCTTGAGCGTGCCAATGTACGTCTTGTGGGAAATCCATGTGAGTCCTGGCTCGCAAAATACGAACTGGGAGAGGCAAGAGAATCAGGCGAGGCAAGAGCATAATCGTAGCGAGCTTGCCGCTACGTTCAAGGCTACGTGCGAGGCACACGCTCCGAATGCAACACGCATCCTCCAAGTAGAGACCGCAGAACGTCCAAAGACTGTCTATGTGGAGGATTCGGACGGGCTGTTCGGGCCAGAGATAAGCTCGCGCTTGGCAGAGTGCGCGCATAGTCGCGTGCCCGCCTGCCGGGCGCTGGGACTTGATGCAGTGGAGTGGGCCTGGAGAGACTCGAGAGGGTTCTCATACTGCAGAGTAGGGATCGATCCATCGCGTCCTAGAGAGTG